>DIRC01000026.1:0-2081 GCA_002427465.1 Clostridiales bacterium UBA5446
ATAGGTGAACCATATCGGAGGGGGTTGCTTTCCCTACACATGGCAATGTTATATTGACCTCAAGCGAGGTGACTTTCAGATTGTCAATAAACTTTTCGGAATACTGCCCTTGCATGTGCCGCTTCAAACATTCCCTGATATACTCGAATACCTGACATCGCACAAGCTCCATATGTATGCCATCGATCAATGTAAATGGCTTCTCGTTTGTATCTCTAATACAATGGACAGCATTCACCGAGCCACTAATCCGCCCACCGATACATTTGATTGTAACAATGGACTTTTGCTGTTGTGCCTTATTTGACAGTGCCGTTTCATCAAAAGAAATATTGTCCATACCCTCAAGCACCAAAGCAAATTCAAGACTGTCCATGCCACTTTGACATTTCCGCTTGTTTAGTTTAATATTATTTGCAGTAGCCAATTTGCATTCTCCCTCCTTTCTTCAAAATTATCCCAGAACGCAAAAAAAACGAGCCAGTCCCCAGAATCAATCCATCTGGTTACTCGCTCATCGAAGCATTTTAATATTATAAGCCATAAATCGGCTCAATTACTCTTATCTTTGGTTTATACTTTATTATACATCATAATTTTGAAAAAGGCAACAGGTTTTTGAAAATATTTTATTTATTTTTCTTGGCTTTGTTTATTTCATTGAATTTTGTTTCTGGCTCAGACCCTCTAGAATCGCCTAGAATCGATTTTAATCTATATTTGATGAAGAACCGCAATAAACAATTAAAAACGGGATTTGGCGTGTTTATGAAGCGGAGACAGCCAGATATAATATTGAGCCAAAATCTATGCTTTATGAGGACTTTGTTATTTTTATGTTGGAAAAGTTGAAATGAACTGGATAACAGCAGAACGCATCACGCAAAGCTGACTTTGAAAATACTGCATATTACGCAGAGCATCACAAACGTGGATAACAGCGGATAAAGCGTAGTTGATTTTTGGTAAGGATGAGGTCCGGAGTTCGAATCTCCGCAACAGCTCCATAAAGAAAGAACAGGCGAAAGCCTGTTTTTTTATTTGGGTTCCGCGCCCGCGCCATGGGAGCGGCCGGGGACTGAAGCGTGATGAGCTTGGAGATGTAAGTAAGCGATTAACAGGGGTTGCATCGTATTAACATGTGTCTATTACACGAATTCTGCTTGCCCTTTTGAATTCCGGGAGCTGATTCATGGAATTAAAGCCGCGCTAATCAGGTGGCGCGGTCGGAGTTATGTCAACTGGATGACAAACCGAAGGGGAATGTAAAGCATAGAATAAACTGAATAAAAGTGGAGGGACATCAATGCAACCAGCTAATTTTTGCGGCACCATCACGATGTGCCAAATTAAACGTACATTTTCATGCTGTAACAGAATCATGCTTACCCTTTCCATTACTTATCCGCAAGTGACCCTGTGCACAAATCCATGCGTGCAGGATCGTATCAACTGCCGGATTCAGGCGCAGGTCAGGGACTTTTTCCGTTACGCCGCCAATGACTTATACCAGCAGGCCATTGCCGCCTGTAAGGCCGCCCGGGAAAACGGATTTCCATTTCATCCCTATGACGCCGTCCTGCAATATGAGGTTACCTATAACCGGAATTGCCATTTTAGCCTGTATCGCGACCAATATACGTTTACAGGCGGCGCTCATGGGAGCACTATCAGGACTTCCGATACCTGGGATTTGATTTATGGCTGCAGTATTCCGCTATCTTGTTTCTTCCCGCCCGGCCAGGACTATCGCGCATTTTTGACGGAGCAGATAATCAGGCAGGCCGACTGTCAAATGCAGCAGAATCCGGGAATTTTCTTTGAAAATTACCGGGACCTTATCGTGGCGAATTTTAACCCGGAAAGCTATTATCTTACGCCGTCGGGCCTTGCGGTTTATTATCAGCAATATGAAATTGCCCCATATTCCACAGGCATTGTGGTGTTTACCATCCCCTATCAGACTCTGGGATGGCATCCGTCCTGCTGCGCATCTTCGTAGTCGTTTGAGTTCCCGCCCGGTGTCATAGCCTGCGGCCTCTCCTCATGAAACTGCGGCTTCGCCCGGAAGAAAGCTAAAA
>DIRC01000026.1:2256-7855 GCA_002427465.1 Clostridiales bacterium UBA5446
AAGGAAAACCCCGCAGATTCAACGTCTGCGGGGTTTCCATTTTCTGGTGGACGATATAGGACTTGAACCTATGACCCTCCGCACGTCAAGCGGATGCTCGTACCAGCTGAGCTAATCGTCCACGGGAAGCAAGGGGTATTTTACCCTAAACACCCCTGCTTGTCAATCCCTTTTTCAAAACTTATTCCTTTGCCGCGGAAGGTTTCTTGGACAGGCTTTTAGCCATAAATTTTTCAACGTCGATGATAAACCGTTCATGGGTTCCCTCGCCGATAAGACCGGCTTCGTCATAGGCCTTCACAGAAAATACAACCCGCTTGCGGTCTACCTCGATCGCCTCGCATTCTGCGCGCACCGTCATGCCCATGGGCGTGGCGGAAAGGTGTGTCACATCGATACGCGTCCCCACGCTGCCCAGACCGGCCTCCAGATGGGGGGTCATGGCTTGCAGAGCGGACGTTTCCATCAGGGCTATCATAGCGGGGGTTGCAAAGACCTCCTGGGCTCCGGAGCCAACAGCGGCGGCGGTCAGGTCATAGGTGACGACTTTTTCAGCAAAGCCATTCAGCCCGATTTCGATTGACATAAATATCCTCCTGTAAGTTTCATTTTATATTTAGCAGCGCGGCGGCGGCAGAGCCGAGCATCGTCGCGTTGGCGGCGGTATGGAACACCGCGTGCCGGCCGAGACGTTCCGCTGGAAAACGGGACATCAGTTCCTCCAGCGCGGGGCGAAAGGTAAGGCCCCTGGTGAAGACGGCGCCGTCGGCACAGACGCATGCCGGGTGTTCCGGGTTATTTCCAGTGTCGGTAAGCAGTAATATTGCGGAAAGATTGGAGCAGACACAACGTGCCGCCCGGTGAATAAGGGCTCGGCACAGCTCGGAAGCCAGACTGCGATCGCTCCCGGCTTCAAGGTCCGCGCAGGCGCCCGACGCAAGCCTGTCCGCTTCCTGAGCGGAGAGGGAGCGCAGGGCAAAAATTCTTTCGGCAAAAGGGGCGGAAAAGAGACCTTCGGCGGCCGCGCCGCGCAGGGTAAGTCGGCATAGCTCGCCGATATAGGCGCCGGAAGTCATTTTTTCAAGCTGCTGCGCGCCGGGATCGGATGTGGCGCGATCCAGCTCCTCGTCGTAATCGCCGCGGGGTAGCCGGGAAAATCCGCCCGATTCCAGGTTGACCAGCATCCTGCCAGAAAAATCACGCCCCAGTTTGCCAATCGCGGCGACCGGCAGATCACAGCAGGTGTTTGTGCCCGTACCGCAGATGAGGCCGGACAGACCGCTGTATTTGCCCCGGCTGGCCGTACAGACGCCGGAGAGCAACACGGCCGGCGTATCGTTCAGCAGTGTAATTTGGCGCTCACCTGCGCCAAGCTGCGCGAGGCGGGCCCGCAGATCACGGCAGATCAGGCGGCCCTCGAAGCCCGTGAGAACGATCTGCTTCGTGAGGGCGATCAGCCTGCCGTCCCGATAGGGGGTTTCTTCCGTGGGATAGGAAAAACAGAAGCCGACGGTTTCAGCGCGGGGGAGGAGAGGGAGCAGCCTGTCTGCGGTGAAGGCAATAAATTCGTCCCAGGAGACGGGTCCGGCCGACCCGGGCATGGGAGAAAGGCGGTAGCCTTCGACGATAGGGCCCGATGGCGTGAAGGTGACCAGAGCGGAGCGGAAATTGGTGCCTCCGGCGTCGATCACCGCCGCGGGCCGCGCCAGTGGAAGCGTGCCCTCCGCAGACAAATAGGTGGGGAGCATACGCAGCGTGCTCTCCCTTCCCGACAACCCAGCGGTCATCTCATCCAGGAATGCCGCCACGGCAGATTCCAGGTCTATGCTTTCGGGCGCCATACCGTGTTTTGAGAGGAATGCCCGCGCTTTATCGGAATAACTCATGCCGTATGCCCCCCTGAAAACTATCGGCGGCATTTGCCGCCGATAGTCACGGTACTGAGCGTTTAGCCCCGGTCGGCGGTTTTCTTGTCGCCCGGCTTCTCGGTGAGTCTGACAGTTTCAATGATGCCCTCGGCCAGGCCCGCCAGGCCCTGGATTTCTGAGGGAATGATAATTTTTGTTGCTCGCCCGTTAGCGGCGGCGGTGAAAGCATCCAGAGCCTTGAGCTTTACGACGGCTTCGGAGGGCGCCGCTTCGTTGATGAGCTTGATGCCCTCTGCCGTGGCCTTTTGGACGGAGAGAATCGCCGCGGCCTCGCCCTCGGCCTCCAGAATCTGCTGCTGCTTCTTCGCGTCTGCGCGGAGAATTGCGGATTCCTTTTCGCCCTCGGCGGTGAGGATGGCGGCGCGCTTTTCGCCCTCGGCCCTCAGGATGGCCTCCCGGCGCTCGCGCTCGGCCTTCATCTGCTTTTCCATGGCGTTCTGGATTTCTCTGGGAGGCAGGATGTTTTTCAGTTCGACGCGGTTGACCTTGATGCCCCAGGGGTCTGTGGCCTCGTCCAGTATGGCGCGCATTTTGGTATTGATCACATCCCGGCTTGTCAGGCACTGGTCAAGTTCCAGATCGCCGATAATGTTGCGCAGCGTGGTTGCGGAGAGATTTTCAATAGCCAGCATAGGCTGTTCAATGCCGTAAGCATATAGTTTCGGATCTGTGATCTGAAAATAGACCACGGTGTCGATCTGCATCGTGACGTTGTCCTTGGTGATAACGGGCTGGGGCGGGAAGTCGGCTACCTGCTCTTTCAGGGAAACAATTTTAGATACCTTTTCAATAAAGGGAATTTTGAAATGGAGGCCGACGTTCCATGTGGTGCTGTAAGCGCCGAGGCGCTCTATCACGTAAGCCCGTGCCTGCTGCACGATGCGAATGTTCTGGATAAGGATGACAATAATGAGCGCGATAATCAATGCAAGTGCGATGAATTCCATTTTTCACTCTCCTTCTATTCTCCGGCATCTTCAGCGCCGGGGACGGGGCTTTCGGCGGGCGGAAAGCTCTCCGCGGCCGGTCGGACGAAAAGCTTCACGCCTTCTATGCGGTCGGCGGTTACGGTCGCGCCAAGGGGTATTGTTTCGCCGTCCGCGCTGCGGGCCGTCCAAACCTTGCCGGCAACGGCGACGGCGCCCCGGCCGGCGAGATTGTCTATCATCTCCGTAACAATGCCGCTCATACCGATGACCATGTCGGCGTTGGTAGGCTGGCTTTTATTGTTTACAAATCTTGACACCAGCGGGCGGGTGATGATCAGTGCGATGATCGAAATCACAAAAAACCACACCATCTGAAGCCAGATCGGCGCATTGAACAAGGCGGCAACAAGGGCAGCCAGCGCCCCGATTGCGAACCAGATTGAGGTGAGTCCGGCAGTCAGGGCCTCTGCCAGAAGAAAGACGGCGATCGCCACGACCCAAAAAATCGTCATATTCGCCGCTATAAGTGAAAGCATAGACAAACCCCCCTTTTTAAACTAGTTTATATCAGAAAGCAAACACTTACAATAGTAATATTTACACGCCTTCAAATATTCTATCAAGATTAATAATTTATAGGAAGGACTCTTTACTTTTATGATTTAGATGTATAAAATATGAAAGCAGTATGGCTATGCCAATACCGAGGTGTGATATGAATAAGCAAAACAAGAAGCCACGAAGCGACGACCTGTATGAGGCGATACTGACGCTAAAGTCGGTTGACGAATGCAAAAAGTTTTTTGACGATCTTTGTACGGTAACTGAGCTGCAGGCCATGGAGCAGCGGTATCAGGTTGCCGTCTATCTGAACCAGGGTATGATTTACAGCAAAATTCTTGAACTGACCGGCGCTTCCAGCGCGACGATAAGCCGGGTTAACCGAAGCCTTCAATACGGGGCGGAGGGGTATAGGATAGTTTTCGACCGGCTGGGCCAGAATAAAGAGCAATGAATTCGTATGAATCTCTGGCCGGATGCTATGACAGCCTGACCTTGGACGTACCATACCCCGATTTTGCAGATTATTACGAAAGGCTGTTTGCGGCGGACGGCGGGGAATACCGTATGCTTCTGGATCTGTGCTGCGGTACGGGGACCCTGTCCTGTCTCCTTGCGGAGCGGGGTTATGACATGATCGCCGCGGACGCTTCGCCGGACATGCTGATGTATGCCAGGGACAAGGCGGCCGGATTAAGCCGCGGCGAGCCGCCGCTCTTCATATGCCAGGCTGCGGCGGAGCTGGATCTGTACGGCACGGTGGACGCGGCGGTTTCGTCCCTGGACAGCATGAATTATGTGCCGCCGGAAGATATTCCGGAGGTTTTTGATCGCCTGCGCCTTTTTATCAGGCCGGGCGGGCTGCTGGTTTTCGATATCCGCACACCGGAATTCCTGCGAAGTATGGACGGGGTTTTGTCTGTGGATGAAACGGACGACGTATTCTGTCTTTGGCAGGGAGCCTTTGACGTTGAGATTGGGGCGCTGGTGTACAGCATGGATATTTTCCGGCGCGACGGGGCTGTCTGGCGGCGCGGGGAGGAAGTCCATACAGAGTATGCCCATGAGCCGGATTGGCTCCGGCAGACCCTTGAAAAGGCCGGGTTTACGGATGTGGCATTCAGAACGGACGGGCCCCAGGGTGGCGACGGCCGCCTATTTATTACGGCAAAGAGGCAACAGTAAATGGATACTATCATAAGAGCCGTCACGAACGACGGGTTTGCAAAAATTTCCGCCATAAGCGCCAGGGAAATCGTTCAGCGCGCAAGAGTGATTCATAAGCTCACGCCGGTTACGACGGCGGCGCTGGGCCGCGCCCTCTGCGCAGCCTCCATGCTGGGGGAACTGATGAAGGAGGAGGACGGCGCCCTGACCCTGCGGCTGAACGGCGCAGGTCCCGCCGGCAGCGTGATCGCTGTGGCGGACAGCAGGGGCAACGTGCGTGGGTATGTTCAAAACCCCGGCGTTGATTTGCCGCTGCGTGCCGACGGCAAGCTGGATGTAGGAGGGGCGATCGGCAGAAACGGCATGCTGACGGTGAGCCGGGATCTGGGGCTCCGGGAGCCTTATGTGGGTTCCACAGAGCTGGCGACCGGTGAGGTGGCGGAGGATTTGGCCCGTTATCTTGCGGAAAGCGAGCAGATTCCCGCGGCCTGCGGCCTTGGCGTTCTGGTTGACACCGATACGTCCGTGAAAGCGGCTGGCGGCTTTATCGTCCAACTTATGCCCGGTGCGCCGGACGATTTTATCGGCAGGTTGGAAGAAAACATCTTTGTCATGGATCAGCTGACGACGATTTTGGACGAGGACGGACTGGATGCGGTTGTGGAGCAGGTGATGGCAGGGCTTTCCCCACGGGTTATGGCCCGGACGCCGGTGGAATACCGCTGTGCCTGCAGCAGGGAGAAAATTATGGCGGCCCTCGAAAGCTGCGGAGAGTCCGAACTCAGGGATATGGCGGATCAGGGGGAGGATATTGAAGTCAGCTGCCAGTTTTGCGAAAAGGTTTACTATTTTTCCCCGGCTGAATTAAATAAACTGAGTGAGAAAGAAAAATAGCGAATATCGGCTTGACAAGGCGGATTTGCTTTAGTATAATAACGAAGCCGTTTACTCGGGAGCATAGCTCAGCTGGTTAGAGCACTTGCCTTACAAGCAAGGGGTCACTGGTTCAAGTCC
>DIRC01000002.1:0-2161 GCA_002427465.1 Clostridiales bacterium UBA5446
TCCACATATAAACACATTTCACAACATCATTTGCGCAAAAAAGCAAGAATTCATGGATATGGCGGCGAATGAGTCATTTTTTATGTCTTGAAACCAATGCCCCAATGCGTTATAATACAGAAGTTACGTTCGGCCAGTCAATATGGATTTTGGGTAAGACCCCATGGCTGTGGCAGTATTAAGTAAGTAAAGGATGAAATGACGCATGAGCGCATCTAAGGATAAGAAGCAGCGCCGTATGGCACGTGAGGCGGGGACGGACAAGCAGACTCTCGCCAGACAGGAGGAGGAGGAAAAAAAGCGCAGGGAGAAAACCAGGTGGACTGTCGGTACCGTCGTCGCCGTTATTCTGATCGCCCTGATCCTCGTGGCGAATACAAACCTGTTTTATAACGCTATCCCGTCCGTAGAGATTGGGGATGCGCGCTACACAAATTCTGAATACCAGTACTATTATTACAGCGCATATTACCAGTTCAGCGACGATTACAAAGATTATTTGAATTATTTTCTGGATACCAGAAGGCCCCTGAACGACCAGGCGTTTGACGGAACCTTACTGTCCCTTTTCGGGATCAGCGTTCCCGAAGCCCTGTCTGATAACGAGATTTATCCGGAGCCTACCTGGGCGGACTATTTCCGTGAGGTTGCTCTGTCGAATATGACGCAGGTTACGGCCATCTATGAAAAGGCAGTGGCTGAGGGATACACCCTCTCAGACGAAGATGCGGCGGCGATTGACAGCGAGATCGGGAGCTTTGAAACCTATGCCGGTTACTATGGCTATCCCAACGCCAAAAACTACATCTCCGCAGCTTATGGCAGAGGCTGCAACGAAAAGATCATACGCAAGCATATGGCAATGCAGGCGATCGCCAGCGATTATTCTTACGAAATTTATAGCGGGTTCACCTATACTGCGGAGGAACTGGCCGCCTGGTATGAGGAAAATAAAGACACCTATGATACCTTTGACTACCTCTATTATTTGGTGAAGGCCGATGCCGTAGAGGTCGTCAACGATGTAACGGACGAGGAAACCGGGGAGGTTTCGCAGGAGACCTCGGAAGAGGTCACGGAGGAGACCATGGCTGCGGCCAAGGAAACCGCCGATAAGCTGGCCGGGGCAGCGATTGATGAAGAGAGCTTTGCCCGGGCGGTGGCGGAGCTGGCGGAAGACGCCGAACCGACGGCGGCCGAAGGGGTCAGCGGATACAGCCTGTCCAGCCTGTATTCCGAATGGATGCTTGACGCTTCCCGCGTGGCCGGGGATGTCACCGTGGCCGAGAGCGAGGGCTCGGGATATTATGTCGTTCTGTTCCAGAACCGGGACGGCAACACATACAATACCGTCTCCGCGCGCCACATCCTTGTGAAGGCGGAGGATTCCGACGCAGACGGCGCCTACAGCGACGAGGAGATGGCCGCGGCAAAGGCTAAGATTGACGAAATCTATGCCCAGTGGAAGGCCGGGGCAGCCACAGAGGAAAGCTTTGCCGAATTGGCCAACGAAAAGTCCGAGGATGGCGGCTCCAATACCAAAGGCGGGCTGTACGAGAACATTTGCAAGGGGCAAATGGTTGAGCAATTCAATGATTTTTGCTTTGACGAGGGGCGCAAGCCCGGAGACACCGGGATTGTGATGGGATCGGCTTCATCCTACGCTGGGTACCATCTGGTCTATTTTGTCGGAGAGGACGAGCCTTACTGCGACTATCTGGCCGACGGGAATCTCCGCAACGCGGACTACCAGGCATGGCAGGACGGTATTATGGAAGGTTACGCTGCCAATACGAATTTTGTCATAAAATTCGCGGAGAAATAATTTAAGAAAAAAGAGACAGCCGCCCTGATGGGCGGCTGTTGTCAAGAGGGGACGATGGTTTGAAAGAACGCACGATCAGGGCCGGGATGCTGCTGGGAGAGGATGCCATGGAAAAGCTCCAAAAGAGCCACGTGGCGGTGTTTGGGCTCGGGGGCGTTGGCTCCTGGTGCGCCGAGGCTCTTGCCCGCACCGGGGTCGGCAAGCTGACGCTGGTGGATCAGGATACGGTGAGCGAGAGCAACCTGAACCGCCAGGTTTGCGCGCTTTATTCCACTGTCGGCCGGCCGAAAGCGGCGGCCATGGCGGACAGGCTCCGGGATATTGCGCCTGAGCTTG
>DIRC01000002.1:2420-2855 GCA_002427465.1 Clostridiales bacterium UBA5446
GGAGCGGTACGATTATATCGCGGACTGTATAGACCTTGTTGCCTGCAAGCTCGACCTCATCAGTACCGCGGGGGAGCGGGGGATACCCGTGATATCCGCCCTGGGTACCGGAAACAAGACGGATGCGGAAAAGCTCACGGTGTGCGACATTTCCCGCACGGAGGGCTGCCCTTTGGCGCGGGTGGTCAGGAAGGAGCTGCGGCGCAGGGGGATAACTCACCTGACCGTGGTCTACAGCCCGGAGAAGGCCCTGGAGCCGGCGCGTGTTGAGGAGCCGCCGCCCGGACGACGCAGCGTTCCCGGCTCTCTGGTGTGGGTTCCGGCCTCGGCAGGGATGCTGGCCGCCCAGCATATCGTGATGGCGCTGACGGCGCGGTGAGGGGCGAGCATGGAAAGAAGACGCGATGCCGGGCGGCATCGCGTCTTCTTTCCATG
>DIRC01000002.1:3185-12608 GCA_002427465.1 Clostridiales bacterium UBA5446
GGGTCCCGGGTCAGGAAGCCTGCGGCCTTCAGGGGGGCGCGGAAGCTCTCGTCAACGGAGAGAAGGGCGCGGGCGATACCGTGGCGGATCGCGCCGGCTTGTCCGGTGACACCGCCGCCGGATACGGTGGCTTTAATGTCAACCTTGCCAAGGGTTGCGGTGGTAACCAGCGGCTGGCGGACGATGAGCTTCAGGGTTTCAAGACCGAAGTAATCATCAATATCGCGGCCGTTAATGGTGATGACGCCGGTACCGCCGGGAAAAAGGTGGACGCGCGCTACGGAGGATTTCCTGCGGCCGGTCCCGTACATATAGGCTTTTTTGCTCTTATAAGTGGCCATTTTTTACTCCTCCTTAGCGATCCCAGGCTTCGGGTTTCTGAGCCTGGTGTATGTGCTCGGCGCCGCGGAAGACGCGAAGCCTTTTCAGCTGCCAGTCGGCGATGGTATTTTTCTGCAGCATCCCCTTGACCGCCAGATGCATGGCCAGCTCGGGCTTCTCCTTCATCAGCCGGTCATAGCGGGTTTCCTTGAGTCCGCCGGCGTATCCGGAGTGGGTGCGGTAGAATTTCTGTTCAAGCTTTTTGCCGGTAAGAACGGCTTTTTCGGCATTGATGACAATGACGAAATCACCGCAGTCGACATGTGGGGTATAGTCAGTTTTGAGTTTGCCGCGCAGCAGATCGGCGGCAAGGGCCGCGGTTTTGCCCAGGGGCTTGCCGGCGGCGTCAAGGATGTACCATTTACGGACGACGGTATCCTTGTTGGCCATAGTCGTGGACATTGTGTTGCCTCCATAAAAAAATATAAAAAGTTTGACAATTTAACGGCGTGTCCATAAAATATCAGAAGAACGCGCCTTACCTTTATAACACAGGGGCGCTATCCTGTCAACCGCTTTTTTGTTTACGGCTTGGAAAGCTCGCTTATTCGCAATTTATCATGCGTATTCTCGCCTATCCTCAATTTCATTTTTAGTTTTGGAGTCTCATATGGATATTGATAGATTTACAGGATTTGTCCGCCGCTGCGTGGACGATTACGGGATGCTTGAGTCCGGTGATTGCGTGGCCGTCGGCGTTTCGGGCGGGAAGGACAGCCTGGCGCTGCTGGCGTCCCTCAGCCATCTGCGCCGCTTCCATCCTTCCTGCTTCGGGCTGCGGGCCGTAACCATAGACATGGGTTTTCCGGATATGGATTTCGCCCCGATAAACCAGCTCTGCGGTGAGCTGGACGTGCCGTATACGGTGATCAAAACGGACATCAGAGAGGTCATATTCGAGATCAGAAAAGAGGAAAATCCCTGCTCACTGTGTTCCAAGATGCGGCGCGGAGCGCTTAATGACGCCATTGTAGCTATCGGCTGCAACAAGCTGGCCCTGGGTCACCACTTTGACGACGCGGTGGAAACTTTCCTCATGTCTCTCATGTTTGAGGGGCGGCTCAACTGCTTCAAGCCGGTAACATATATGAGCCGCGCGAACGTTACCCAGATCCGCCCAATGCTGTATGTGGCGGAAGAGGCCGTGGAGAGCCTGGTAAAAGCCCTCTGTCTGCCGGTTGTCCTCACCACCTGCCCGGAGGATAAGGCAAGCAAGCGCCGGGAAGTAAAAACGCTGATCGCGTCCCTGTCCGCGGGATACCCGGATCTGAAAAACAAGATATTCGGCGCTATTTCACGCCTGCCTCTGGACGGATGGGGGAAAAGACGGGACTGCTGAAAGCAGTCCCGTCTTTTCATACTCCGACTTCATTTCCCCACGCAGAACCTTGAGAATATCCTGTCGGTCACATCGCCGGACACCGACTTGCCGGTGAGCTCGCCAAGGGCCTTCATGGCTTCCTCGGCCTCTGTCAGCACGGCGTCGGGGGTGTAGCCGCCGGTCATAGCTGTTTTGGCGGCCTCCAGCGCTTCAAGGGCACGGGAAACGGCGTCTGCCTGCCGGGCATTTGTCAGGATCTCGCCTGCCGGAGCCGAGGGCAGGGGAAAAAGCCTTGCGATTTCCGATTCCAGGTCCTTTAGTCCTTCGCCCGTGGGAGCGCAGACGGTACAGACGCCCGAAAACACACCCGGCAAATCGGCGGGAGTTAGTTTCTGGGGCAAGTCACTCTTGGTAATTACGGCAATGGCGTTAGCGGTGCGGCTTGATACGGCCAGCGTCTCGTTGTCCTCATGGCGAAGCGGCTCGGAACCGTCAAACACGGCTATGATAAGCTCCGCTTCCTTTGCCGCCGCCAGCGTGCGCCTGACGCCCAGCCGCTCCACCTCTCCGGGCGCATCCCGCAGCCCCGCGGTGTCAATCAGCCTGAGCAGCACGCCGCCGAGACGGATACGTTCCTCGATGGTATCCCGGGTCGTGCCAGGAATATCGGTCACAATGGCGCGCTCGAAGCCCAGCAGGGCATTGAGCAGGGAGGATTTGCCCACATTGGGCCGGCCGATGATCGCGGCGGCAACGCCATCTTTTAGAATGCGGCCCCGGGCAAAGGTATCAAGCAGCCGCTTCAGGGCGAGGCAGGCGTCATTCAGGACGGACGCGTAATTTTCCAACTCAAAGGGCTCGATATCCTCGTCCGGATAGTCTAAAACCGCATGATAGTGTGAGATTATGTCAACCAAACTGGAATAAATCCCGTCGGTTCTTTGTGTGATGGCGCCGGAGAGCTGGCATACGGCATTTTTGGCGGCTTCGGCGGTTTCAGCCTCAATGACGTCGATGACGGCCTCGGCTTGGATAAGGTCCATGCGGCCGTTAAGGAACGCGCGGCGGGTAAACTCGCCGGCCAGGGCCTGGCGGGCGCCCGCGGCGAAAAGGGCTTCAAGGGCGCTGCGCAGAACCGTTGGTGAGCCGTGGCATTGGAATTCGGCGGTATTTTCGCCGGTATAGCTTTGCGGCGCGCGGCTGACGGTGCCGAGGCAAAGATCCAAAACCGCCCCGTCTGTGCCGCGAAGCTCACCGTAAACCAGTTTTCTGTCGGCATGGGCGGACATGGGCTTTCCGTCCCGGGGAAAAAAGACGCGGTCCGCGATATTCAGGGCATCTTTTCCCGAGAGGCGGATGATCCCAATCGCGGATACGCAGCCGCCTGTGGCGACTGCGGCAATAGTATCGGGCATACATATCGACCTTTCAAAAAGCGGCCGACCATGGGGGTCAGCCGCCTCTTCTATGATATTGTGACTGTTCTTCTTGCCGAAGCGTCGAACATCCGCGTCAGCACGGCGGCGACCTCCCGCCTGGCGATGTGAGTGTCGGGCAGGAACCAGTTCATAGTCGCTGAGTCACCGCTTCCAGTCAGGATGCCGGCGCGATAAAAGGCGTATATTTCCGCGGCATGTTCGTCGCTGATTATCAAGTCCGGGATCGCATTATCCGCTACCGTGTTGATCTGTGAATATTCCGATTCCGGCAGCGCGTTGTAGAAAATGTAAATATATTCCCTCCGGGTGATCTCAGCATCGTACTGCTGTGCGGAAAGGGAAGCGTACAAATCGCTGATGACGCCCTTTTCTTCTGCGTAATCAAGATAAGGCTGGTACCAGGGGTCGCCGTTTTCAAGGGTGACGGCGCCATCGTGATAGAGCTGGTGCATACAGGCGGCCAACTTGACGGCCTGCGCCAGCGTCAGCTTGCCGTCAGGCTCGAAACGCGTGGCGGACATGCCGTTTATAAGGCCCATATCAACGGCGTTGTAAACGTCGGAATAGAACCAGTCGGACGCCAGAACGTCGGTGAATACCGAAGGGGCATCCGTTTTTGTATAGGTTCCGTCGACAATAAAGGTGGATGCCGCGCCGGCGGTTACTGTGGCCGATGTGTTCTCACAGGCAATATACCTTTGGTATTGGTTCAGCTTGCCGCTTCCAGCCTGCGCGCCTACGGATACATTAACCACGGCGCCCGACGAAACGGAAAGCGCCGCCGAGCCGGAAACCAGCGTGACGGAGGAACCAGTGGTGATTTTTATGGCGCCGCCGGAGGAGAGGGAAACTAAAGAGCTGCCGGCACCGGCAGACAGGGAGGCAACCGCGTTCGCGGCAGCCTTCTTATAAAAAGGGTTGAGGGTCGCGGATATGGAGGGTACGGCGCTGTCTAAAACTGTTTGTGCCCAGGTTTTGGCATAGCTGAGCGAAACCAGGGGATCGTTCGGTCCGCCGGCTTCTCCTGCAAAGGCCGGGGTTGCTCCGGTAAACAAAAGCAGAACCAATATCAGGGCAAAAATACGATTTTTCAGCACATTAGGCTCCTTATTTCTTAGCCCTCGCATCATCAATGTTTTTTTGATCGATGCTTTCCGCAAGATAATAGCCCAGCGCAAGAAGGCTATCGGAAAAATGGATATTTTCTACGATCACATCGGATGATGTAATGTTCAGTTCCGTGTTGGTGAAATTCCAGATGGCGCGTATGCCATACCGGACCAGATCTTCAGCGGCGGTGCTGGCCATGCTCTTGGGGACGCACAAAACGGCAACTTCCACGTCGTTGTTGGTGAAAGCCTGTGGAAGATCGCTGATATCCTGGATGTTTATGCCGCCGATATTCTTCCCAATAAGCTCGGGGCGGACGTCATACGCCGATACCATATGAAACCCATATTGCTCAAAACAGAAATTTTCGATCAGAGCGCGGCCGATGTTGCCCACGCCGACAAGCACAACGGAAAAATCCCGGTTGGTCCCGAGAATAGAAGCGATTTCGCCGCGAAGCGCCGTGACATTATAGCCATAGCCCTGCTGTCCGAATTCACCAAAACAACTGAAATCCTGACGGATCTGTGATGAGGTCAGCCCCATCTGGCGACCAAGCTCTCCGGAGGAAATACGATCAACGCCAGCGGTTTTCAGCTCGTCAAGCTTGCGAAGATACCGGGGAAGGCGCCTTATGACGTTATTTGATACTTTAACCTGTTTCACGTTATTACCACCATACTAGATTCATTTTGCAAATATCATTAGAACAATTATATAATATAATGTATAATTATAACACAGCATTTCCATGGTTTCAAGCAATAAAAATAAGAGATTAGCAATAAAATCACAAATTTGTCCCTGTTATCGCCTCAACAGGAACAGTTTATGCGTTTTCATAAGCGCGGCGGAAGGGGATAAAAACCGTCAGGCGGCGGCGATAAAGGCGAAAAGATCACCCGCGTCGCCGGCAGCCACATAAAGGATGCCGTCGGCATCGCTCACGCAGCACAGGCGGCCGTCCGCTATCCAAACGGAGAGATTATAGATGGTGCCGTCATCCCTGGTTATTTCGATGAGGAAGAGGGGGGCGCCGGAAACCGTGATCTCATCCCCGGCTTCAGAAAACTCCAGCATATCCATGATGATACTGAGGGACTCCTCGTCCGTAAAGGTCATGATGGGTTCCGGATCGGGGGTTTCGAAATCGCCCTCAAATACGGAAATAGCGGAGATGCCCATAAGGGAAGCGCACGCATCGGATGCGCGGATTTCTTCTTCGGGGGGCGGAGAATTCTCAAAGTGCGGGGACTCTTGGAGCGCAATCGGAAGCTCGCCATTTTTCTGTATTCCGTCGGTATTCAGGCTCTCTTCGGTGTCGTACTGGGTTCCGTAAACGATTCCCGAATCCTGAACGGGATCGGCGGATAAGGCGCCGGTTTGTTCTGCAGCGGATGCCAAGCCGCCGGCCCGGGCGTTTTTATCGGAAGGGGCGACGGATGAAGGGAGAATGTCCGATACGGTGGCCGCAAAGACCGCCACCGCCAGGCAAGCGGCAAGGGCTGCCAGACGCCCCCATGCGCGCGACGCTTTTTTTACTGCCGGAGGCTGAGGCGTCCGGGAGCGGATGCTGTCCATGATGCGGGCGCTGAGCGCTTCGGGCGGTTCTGCCAAGCCCTCGCCGATGGCGGAAGAAATGGATGCAAAGGCGTCGTAAAGCCGCGCGCATTGGCGGCAAACGGCGATATGGTCTTCAAGCTCGGTCTTTTGAGGCTCCGCCAGCTCTCCGTCCAGCATGAGGCTGATCATTTCATTGAATTTGTCGCAGTTCGTCATCCCTTTGCACCCCCCTTCACGACGTTTGACGCGAGGTTATCTGGAATGTTCCCATCGCTGACGAGGTAGGCGCAAAGTTTTTTGCGGGCCCTGAAAATACGGGATTTTACTGTGCCGGCCTCCAGCTTAAGAGCCCGTCCGATTTCTTCATAAGACAGTCCTTCGATTTCGCGCAGGAGCAGGATGCACCGGTATTCCGGGGAGAGGGTCTCCAGACCACGGTAAACGGCGTTGCGCACTTCTTTTTTTTCGAGGGCGACGTTGGGAGAAAAGCGCTCGTCGGGAAGCTCCAGCTCCTCCTGCTGTTCGTCATGACCGTCAACCGTGAGGGAGGAAGCCTGTTTTTTGCCATGGCTGCGTAAAAAATCGATACAGATATTCGAGGAGAGCCGGTAGAGCCAGACGGAAAATTTGCTGTCACCGCGAAATCCGTCCAAGGAATTGAATGCCCGCAGGAAAGCCTCCTGGGTCATGTCAAGGGCGTCTTCTTCATTACCAAGCATGCGCAGGGCAAGATTATATATCTTTTTCTGGTGTTCGAGCACAAGAGCTTCGAAGGCGTTGGTATCCCCCGAGCGGACTCTAACGATGATTTCCAGTTCTTCCTCGCGGGTCATAGCATCATCTCGCTTCTATTCGAGTTCTCTTTTTATTCCCTCTGCCGCACGTCGCACGTCGCTCAGTGTGGAGACCCGTACCAGCTGCTGCTTCCAGTACGATGCATTTTTGACTCCGCGCAGGTACCAGGTGAGTCGGCTTCGGGATTCTGTACAGGCCAGCCTTTCGCCTTTTTGCTCCGCGGCTATCTCCACCAGGCGCACCGCGGCGTCGATGCGCTCTGCAAGTGGAGGCGGTAAGGGGATGGGTAATCCGGATATGGCGGCGTTTGCCCTGGCGAATATCCATGGATCTCCGAAGCAGCCGCGTCCGATCATGCAATAGTCCGCGCCGGTGTAGCGCAGGATACGCGCCGCATCTTCGCCGTCCCAGATGTCTCCATTTGCGATCACCGGAATCCCGACCGCCTGTTTAACATCCCGGATGATATCCCAGTCCGCGCGCCCTGCGTACATTTGAACCCGCGTCCTGCCGTGGACGGCGATGGCCGCAGCGCCCGCGCGCTCACAAGTTTTAGCAAATTCCACGGCGTTAACACAGCCGCCGTCCCAGCCCTTTCGAAACTTGACCGTGACGGGCACATCCACGGCCGCTGCAACGGCGGAGATGATTTCTCCGGCCAGCTCCGGATCTTTCATCAGCGCCGCCCCGTCTCCGCTTTTTACGACCTTGCCCACGGGACAGCCCATGTTGATGTCGATCATGTCCGCGCCGGAGGAGGACAGGGCGAGCTGCGCGCCCCGGGCCATGGATTCCGGCTCGTGCCCAAAGATCTGGACGGCCACGGGATGGTCGCCGGGGGGTACGTGAAGCAGCGCGCAGGTTTTGGCGTCGCCGTAACAAAGGGCTTTTGCGCTGACCATTTCGGTGCAGGTAAGGGCGGCCCCCAGCTCCCGGCACAGGGACCTGAATGGGGCATCCGTGACTCCGGCCATCGGCGCGAGGAAAACTTTCCCCGTCAGTTGAATGTTTCCGATCATCACAGCTCAATATCCAGCCCTACGGGGCAATGGTCGCTGCCATAAATCTCCGGGCAGATATACGCCTTGTCAATTTGCCCGGTGAGGTTGTCCGAGCAGAGGAAATAGTCGATGCGCCAGCCCGCGTTGTTGGCCCTGGCGTTAAAGCGGTAGCTCCACCAGGAATAGGCGCCGGTGAGGTCCGGGTAAAGATGTCGGAAGGTATCTGTGAACCCAGCGTCCAGCAGCTCGGTGAATTTCCCGCGTTCTTCGTCCGAAAATCCGGCGTTCATGCGGTTGGCTTTAGGGTTTTTAAGGTCTATTTCCTTGTGAGCCACATTCAAGTCGCCGCAGGTAATCACGGGCTTTTTTGCGTCCAGGGCGATCAGGTGCGCCCGGAACGCGTCATCCCATTCCATCCGGTAAGAAAGCCGCTTCAGGCCATCCTGTGAATTGGGAGTATAGACGCAGACCAGGTAAAACCTGTCAAATTCCAGGGTGATGACGCGCCCTTCATTATCATGCTCGGGTATGCCCAGATTGTATGAGACGGACAGGGGAGGGATTTTGGTAAAGACGGCCGTACCTGAATATCCTTTTTTCTCGGCGCAGCACCAAAACTGCTCGTATCCGGGAAGGTCAAGCCGGACTTGTCCGGCCTGAAGCTTCGTCTCCTGAAGGCAGAACATGTCGGCGTTAAGATTCCAGAAAACGTCCTCAAATCCCTTGCCGATGCAGGCGCGCAAACCGTTGACGTTCCACGTAATCAGCCTCATGGTCTCACCGCCACCAAACGATTGATTTTCACGCCCTGAGCGTGAAATTTTGCTTCATAATCGGTCATGATGCCCTGGCATCCGCCGGCGTGCAGGTCGTCTGTGACCTCCCGCAGCGTCCAGCCGTTTTCGCAAAACTGTTCCTGAGACCAGGCGAAAAGAGGGACGTTGTCGGTCTTAAACCAAATCTCCCCGCCGGGGGAAAGCAGGCCGGCGTATGTTTTCAGAAAACCGGGGGCAGTCAGCCGGCGCTTGTACTGTCTGGCTTTATGCCAGGGATCCGGGAAGTTTATATATATCCTGGCAATTTCACCGGGGGCAAAAAACTCATCCAGAGCTGCGGCGTCCCGGCTTATAAAACGCACGTTATGAAGGCCGCGGTCGAATACGCGTTCCATGCCGACCACCACGGCGTCCGGAACTTTTTCTACGGCGACAAAAAAGATATTGGGATTAAGCTCGGCCATATCAGCCGTAAAACGGCCTTTTCCGCATCCGAGCTCAAGGTGAAGCGCGCTGTAGCCGGGAAACGACGCCAGCCATTGTCCGCGATTTTCTTCAGGGTGCGCCTCAGCTATCGGGGCGCATCGTTCCATGCGGGGAACGAGGTTGGGTTTTTTTCGCATTCTCAAGAAGGATCACACTCCAGGGTCGATGATAACATAAACAGGCGGAAACATCAATAAATAAAGGTTGCAGATTTTTTCCGGTTATAGTATAATTCTCAGACGGCCGCTGCGGGGAAGCCGGGCCATAGAGATTTTTGGGAACTGGCGCGAAACGTAAGCAAAACTGAATATCGGGGTGTAGCGCAGTTGGTAGCGCGCCTGCTTTGGGAGTGCCGTGCCGGTATCCGAGCCGTGTGAAGCTGAAACGCCGGAAGCCCTTGCAGCGCGGGCCTTTGCGGGATTTGCCCGCCGGATAAATGTTGCCACGAAATCGCCTTTGACCACAGGATTGACCATAGACAGTTAAATTTCCAGAAACCGAAAAAGTATATATCCGGGTGTAGCGCAGTTGGTAGCGCGCTTGGTTTGGGA
>DIRC01000030.1:0-6157 GCA_002427465.1 Clostridiales bacterium UBA5446
ACCGCGGGGAGCTTTCTCAACGTCTGCATCCTGCGGATACCGGCGGGAGAGAGCGTCGTGACCGTTCCGTCCCACTGCACAAGCTGCGGCAGGCGGCTCGGCCCTCTTGAGCTGATCCCGCTTTTCAGCTATCTTGCCCTGCGGGGCCGGTGCGCCTCCTGCCACAGCCGGATTTCCGCCCAATACCCCCTGA
This sequence comes from Clostridiales bacterium UBA5446, assembly GCA_002427465.1. Lineage (GTDB taxonomy): Bacteria > Bacillota > Clostridia > Oscillospirales > Oscillospiraceae > Scatomorpha. The sequence goes on from DIRC01000030.1 coordinate 194, forward strand.
TTGAGGCGGCCAACGGACTAATTTGGGTCGTTCTTTTCCTGCGCTTCGGGCTAACGCCCATGTTCGTCCTTTCGTGTCTGCTCTGTTCGGCCCTGCTGGTGCTGAGCGTGATCGACGCGCGCACCCGCGAAATCCCGCCGGGGACGACGGGATTCATCTTCATTCTCGGCGCGGCCCGAATGCTTTTAGGCATTTCGGAATGGCCGCTGTATCTGATCGGATTTTTCGCCGTGTCCGCCCCCCTGTACCTTGTCCTCATCGCCACGGGGGGCCGGGGCATCGGCGGCGGCGACGTGAAGCTCATGGCCGTCTGCGGCCTGTTTCTGGGCTGGAAGCTCGTCCTGCTCGCCTTTTTCGCGGGCTGTCTGCTGGGCTCCGTCATCCACCTGTCTCTCATGGCGATCAAAAAAGCCGGGCGCGTTCTGGCCCTCGGGCCGTATCTTTCCGCCGGCGTTTTCCTGGCCCTGATGTGGGGGGACGCCGCCATAAGCTGGTATTTCGGCCTCTTTTAGGGCCACATGGCGGCTTTCGCGCCGCCGACCGTTCAATATGTCTATTCATCCTGCGGGATTTTTCATACACGCAGATTAGAGGGAGAAGTGATACTATGGCCGCTAAAGCGCTATGCATCGATATCGGCGACCGCCTTACGAAAGTGTGCCTGTCGATACCCAAGGGCAAATCCTATCAAATCAAGAACAGCTTCATGTTTCAGACGCCCGAAAACTCCGTAGCCGACGGCCTGATCACCGCGCCCGATATTTTCGCGGCAGAGCTGAAAAAGCAGCTTGCCGCCCAGGGAATTCAGGACACGAACAGCGCCGTATTCTCCCTGACCTCCGGCAAGGTGGCCACCCGGGAGGTCATGCTCCCGCCCGTCAAGGACAACCGCATCAAGGGCGTCGTCGAGGCCAACGCCTCCGAATACTTCCCTGTGGATATGTCCAAATACCATGTTTCCTATAAGCTTCTGGCGCGCACGGCAAAGGGCGAGGACGCGGGATGCCGGGTGCTGGTCTTCGCGGTTCCCCTCTCCCTGCTGGAGACGTATTTCAAGCTGGCCGAGCTGGCCGGGCTGACCGTGCAGGCCATTGATTTTTCCGGAAACAGCCAATATCAGGCGCTTCGGGCGCTCCAGAACGAAGGCGTCACGATGTATGTCAATGTGGACTGCACGAACTCCTTCGTTTTATTTATTCAGGACGGCAAGCTCATTATGCAGCGGGCCTTCACTTTCGGCGGAGACGAACTGATCCTGAGTTATATGAACGCCGCCGGCAAAAACGGGGACGAATATGTGGCCAGCCTGCAGGAATGCAGCCAGGCGGGGCCGGAGTTTTTGGCGGCGGGCGTCATTACCGAGGCCGACGTGGCTGAAAACCTGAGCCGGCTGGTGAGCAATCTCGCCCGCAGCACCGACTATTTTAATTCAAACCACTGGGATATCCAGGTGGAGCGGGTCATGCTCATGGGTCCCTGCGGGCATTTGGTGGGCCTGCGGGACATGATCGCCAACGGCACCGGGCTTGAAACCGCCTATCTGGACGATATCCCCAGCATCGCATCCTTCGCCAACGCTGTGGACAGCGCCTCCTTCTATATCGCCTGCATAGGCAGCGTCATCGACCCTGTGGATTTCATCCCGCCCCAGTACCGCACCGCCAAGAAAAAGCGCCGTGGGCCAAGGGAGAAGTCCGACGAGCATGCGATTCGGGACGGGGCGATCATCTGCGGCGTGTGCCTGCTGGCCTCCCTCGCCCTTTCCGGCTATGCCATCATGGGCTATTACGGCGTGCGCCAGGAAAAGGCCCGTATGGAGCAGGAAATCGCCAGTCTGGAATACACCAGAGAAATCTATGACCAGTACGTAGGCTATCAGGCCGGCGCGGACGCGCTGATTTCCCTGGACGCCTCCATCGACTCCCCCAATGACGGGCTGACGGCTTTTATCGGCGAGCTGGAGGAGAAAATGCCGTCGGAAATCCTCGTGCTGTCGGCCACCTGCACACGCGAAACCGTCAGCATGAACATCACTGTTCCCAGCTATGACGAGGTCGCCGTGGTGCTGGTGCAGCTACGCACCTTCGAAAGCCTGAGCGGCATCGGCATCAGCTCCGTGGCCGAGTCCGTCGACGAGGCCGGAGTCTCGTCGGTCTCCTTCTCGGTTTCCTGCGTATACGGTACAAACCCTTACATCCCGGCCGAAACGGCTGAAGGCTGAGGAGGCGATATCATGACAATCAGTAAACGCGATGCAAAGCTGCTGCTTATTCTGCTTGGAATCATCATTCTGCTGATGAGCTATCTTGCCGTCTATAACCCCTACCTGGAGAAGATCGAGGCCGTGGAGGCCGAAACCGCGGCGCTGCGCCCCGAGCTGGAGGAATTGCAGGGATATTACCAAAATCTGAACGTTTACCAGGCCGGCATTGACAGCGCCTCCGAGACCATGACGGCGGAGCTGGCCAATTATCCCAGCGACATACGGGCCGAGGATCTGATCATGTACGCTGTCAGCCTGGAAAACAAGGTGGGCGTTAAAGTGACTGGGATCACTTTCTCCGAGCCGCAGCCCATCCTTTCCTTCCAGACCATATCGGAGACTTCTGATGGCGGCTGGGCCGCAGTCGATCTGACCGCATACCGCACCGGCATGACCGTCAGCTGCGCCCTGGGTTATCAGGCTCTGAAGGACATGGCCGATTATCTGGCGGATACCCAATACCGCACCGCTTTGGACACTGTCAGCGTCAGCTTCAACTCCGAAAGCGGCGAGCTGATCGGCACAGCCGGCATCAATAAGTATTTTGTTGCCTCGGGAACCGAGGATTATCAGGCCACAGAGGTGCCCAAAGTCTCCATCGGTACAGACGATATCTTCAGCACCATCGGCATTACCGCCAGCGGGCAGGAATAACGCCGCGCCGGCCGGAAAACGCTTTGCGGAGGTGAACCCATGATCAAAAAAACATACCGGCATGACAATCGCGGGCTCACCCTTGTGGAACTTCTTGTCGCCGTCGTCATACTGGGCATCATCGTTTCCCCGCTGCTGCATTCCTTCGTGACCTCGGCGCGGACGGCTCAAAAAAGCCGGCAGTACGGCGACGCCACCACAGCCGCCCAGAATATTCTTGAGACCATTGAGGCCGCCGATCTTGACGCGCTTCTGGAAAACGCGACTGTTCTGGGCAGCGGAGCCGCCTTTTATCAGCCGGACGAGGACGGCGGCTATTCCCCCAGCGCCGGGCCGTACAAGGACGGGGACGGCAAATATTATATTGCCATTCCGGTCTCTTCCGGCAGCTCCGGATTTGACGCGCTTGTCACCCTGGACACCCACAATCCGTTAAACGAGAAACCCGTCACGAAATATACGGAGCTGATCGCCACCTCCCAGGCCACCGGCGCGGATAACCCGGATATCCGCGCAAAGGCGGATTTTGACACTGCTCTGGCCCTGCTGGAGGGCAGCAGCCCCTCGCTGGCGCGGAGAATCCGGATCACTGTGGAGGCCGGGGAAGCCGTGGGGGAAGCCATCCGGTATCCCATCAGCATAGATTATGATTACACCGGCGGATTTTTCTACAACAGCGGCGCCGATTACTACAGCTTCTCGGAGACCTATCCTTTCGAGACGTACTATACCTCCCCCCCCGGCGCCGCCGACCCGGAAGCCTCTGCATTTTCCATGTTCTTTTTCTTCGATACCTATTACGGCCAATACGGCTCATCTCAGGACACGATATATATTTACAATAATAATAATCCCCGCACCGTCGGCAGCAACAGCTACGACCTGCGGTTCAACCTGTTCCTTGTTCGGCAAAAAACCGCCGACCCCGCTTCCCTTGGCGCGCTGGAGGCCTCCTATTCCGCCAGAATACGCCAATTTGAGACCTATGGGTTCGGAAAAGACGAGGCCAACAATTATCTTAACGCCTGCAAGGTGTATACGAACATGAACACCAACCTCAGCACCGGCGGGGACATCCCGGCGTTTGAATACAACGTGTCCCGCGGCTCAATCTGGTACTACCCAGGCACGGAGGAACCCAGGCTCGTCGTATCCGATATCATCGACCGCCTGGTCAACATAAACGTTCGGCTCTACGCCCCAGGCGAAGCCGGCTCCGGCTTTACCGGAACCGCCCTTGCCTCCATGGATGCCACAAAGCTGGACTGACAGGCTGCGGAAAGGAGCGCTCATGCCCAGGGTGACCTCAAAACTCACGGAACAACTGAAAAATAACCGCGGCTCCGGAATCGTCACTGTCCTTGTGACGATGCTCTTTATCATCACGCTTGGAGCCACTTTGCTGTTTACCTCCTATACCGGGTATCTGGTCAAGGTGTCCGAGCGCGGCGGCAAAAGCAGCTTTTATAGCGCAAGCACCGCTATGGACGAAATTAAGGCCGGCATCCAGCAGGCCGTTACCGAAGCTTTGGCTACGGCGTACACGGACGTTCTGTCCGAATACACCGCCCTTTCCGCGGGCGGGGATGCCGAGATTCAGATCAAGTTTTCACAGATTTTCGCGGATGATCTCCGAGAGTGGAAAAATGCCGACGGCAACAGCCTTTTTGTCAGCGCAACCGAGTATTCCCCGACCGCACTGGAGGCTTTCCTTTCGTCAAAGCCCGCAGGCGCCGCCGTGCTGGTTTCCGACGGGGAATGCAAAGTTTCCGAGGGCAGCTACGGGGACGACGCCTACCTTAGGCTGGAAGGCATATCCGTCACTTATACCTCCGCGGACGGCTACGAATCCTCCGTGACGACGGATATCGTGATCACCATGCCGGATTTTCATGCCACCACTGCGACCATTATGTCGTCGGAGCTTCCCGCTTTCGCGCTCATTGCCGGAGGCAGGATTTCCAGCAACATCGGAAACCCTTCGCTGACCGGCAACGCTTATTCCGGCTCCATTCTGCTTTCAGCCAACGGCAACCACCTCACCCACACCAGCGGCACCCTGGTCTGCGCCGGGGACATAAGCGTCTCCGACGGCGCGCAGTTCAAAACAGACGCCGGCACCGAGCTGTGGGCCGAGAATATTTCCCTAGGTACCAGGGGCGCCGCGAAGCTATGCGGCAGAACCTATGTTGCCGACGATCTTACCCTTGCAGGGAACCGCTCCTCCGCCGAGCTGAAAGGAAGCTACTACGGCTTCGGAAACGGGAGCGCCTCGGCAAGCAGCAGCGCCATCGTCATCAACGGTAAAAATACCGTTCTGGATATCGACGGACTTGACCGGCTTGTTCTGGCCGGAGTCAGCTTCGTGAATACCACCGACGCAGACGTCCGTACCGGCGAATCCGTGTCGGCCAAAAGCGATCAGCTGGCATATCTATTGGATGAGAGCTGTATCACGGTCACCGCCTATTTTGACGACAACAGCAACGGCGTGTTCGACGCCGGAGACCGGGAAAGCGCCGTCACCGGCAAAAACCCCTGCGTTTTCACCGGGGACCACATCACCTATACCATAAACACCGGCACACCGATCTGGGGCGGCACAAAAACCCTGGCTCACTATGGCGTCAGCCAGACCTATGACGAGGCGACGGGTACATACTCCTACACCGGCGTTACCCCTGTCCTGAAAAACCTGACCGGCACCGGTGGCTACAAAATGGCGTATTTCTTCATCCATTTTAACACCCAGGCCGGAGCCAACGACTACTTCAGCGATTTTTTCTCAGAGAACCCTGATAGAATAGCGGAATATATCGACGTTTACGTCAGTCTCAGCGATTCCGCCAAGATTACCACCGCAGCCGGGAATACCCTCTATACCGACTCCGAAGACGGCCTGTCACTTTTACCCAGCGCCGCAACGGTAAACGTCGAAGGCCGCGCCGCTCAGTTTTACAACCGATGCCAGACCCTCAACCCCGGCAAAGGCTCGCCTGGCTCGACCCCATATTCATATTATGTAAACGAAGACGCCATTGACCGAA
>DIRC01000030.1:6414-8840 GCA_002427465.1 Clostridiales bacterium UBA5446
GCCGGCGTCATCATCTCCACCGGCAACGTCACTGTAAGCGCCGACTTTTCCGGCCTGATCATTGCCGGAGGGAACGTGATGCTGAACGCCAGCGTCTCATACCGCCCGGCCGATATCGAGAATATCCTATACAAAGCGGTGGATGACAGCGGAAACCTGCTCTCAGCCTATCTGCTGAACACCGTCGCCGGCGGGAGCGAAGGCTCCGGTTTAACTTCCAGCTGGGATCTGGATCTGCTGGTCTCCTATGCCAACTGGCTTAAGGACTAACTCAGCCCATCACACGGAAAGGAGGATTCACATGAGAAGAAATCATCGCGGCTTCACGCTGGTGGAAGTCATTGTGGTCGTCAGCATACTAAGCGCCCTCACCGGAATCATTTCTCTATCCGTATCCTCCGTCTTCTCCGTCCGCGTCAGGCGCTGCGCAACTGAAATCAACGCCTTTATTTCTATGTGCAAGGTAAACAGCATGAGCCGCGGGGGAGATATCCGAATTGTTCTGGATGTGGACGATAACGGCGGCATCCGCGGCCGGTATTATGAAGACGGCTCCCCCGGCGCGGAGCCAAAAAGCACAGAAATTTTCTCCGACGCCAACGTAAGCGCCGAATTCACGGTCGGCGGAGTTACGACTGCTTTGTCCTCCGACAACCCGCTCACACTTTCCTTTGACCGCAGCACCGGGGGATTTAAGCCCTGCGCCATGGCAGGCACTGAGAAAATTTACTGTACATCTATCAGCGTCACCGGCGGAAAAACATATGTCATCACCCTCGTGCCTTCAACCGGCAACCACTATATGGGTTAGGAGGCACGAAATGAAAAATAACCATAAGGGCTTCAGTCTCGTGGAGATGATTATCTCCACGGCCATTCTTGGCATAGTCGCGGTGGCGTCCCTTGGCTTTTTGGCCTCCGGCTCGCGGGGATTCAGCTCGGTCTCAGGCAACGTAAACCTGCAATATAAATCACAGCTTGCCATGAACAATATTCAGGAACGCATCATCGATTGCAACGCCGGAATTTACTTCAACGACGCCACCGATACGCTTTATCTCCTGGATTCCGAGACCGTACCCAATGCGGAAACCGGCGAGGATGAAGCGGTGTATACCACGCATATCTTCAGATACGACGGGACAAAGAACGCCGTATACTACGGCGAATGCCAAGCCAGCATGGAGTATACGGGCGAATACCTTTTTACCGATTCGGCTCCGGATCTTCTGACGGACGGTGTTTCCGGCTTTCATGTCGACATGAACGGTGACGCCGGAATATCGGAGGCCACGGTAACCATGACCTTTTTCATCCGAAACAAATCCTTTACAGGCACACAGGCGATTGCGCTGAGAAACCGCCCCCCTCTTGCCACGGTCACCGCGCTCTCCGCCCCCTGACCGCCTGCCGCACCGGAAAGGAAATTGCCTTATGAAAAAAATCAGATCGCTTTTGGCGATAACACTTTTCTTTGCCCTGATAATATCGGTCTTTTTCGTCTTTGTCCCCGGTGGGCAAACGGCTGAGGCGGCCACAAGCCTGCCCGGAATTGAGGCGGTGAAGCAATCCGCAGGCGTCTTCAATATTCTTGAGATTATTCCGGACTCCGGCAGCGCCGGCATAGGCTGGTATATTTCCGGTCAGGAGCCCGGCGCCAATTGGGTGCAGGATAAACTGGCCGCCCTTTCTGAAAGCGACCGGACCGATGCTGCGGACGCCTATCTTGCCTCCCTGGAAAACGCCGGCCTTCTGGGAGTGGCCGGCACCCCCCTGTATAAAACACGCGACTACAAGGAGTATCTCCCCTGGGAGGACAGAAGCGGAGTTCCCGACCTGAAGCCCCTCATTCTTTCCTCTGCGGAAACCTATTCCGTGACCGGCACCTTCAGCGAAGCGGCTGCCGGCGGAGAATACCGGGCGGACAATACATACAATGTGTCGGCAGGCGGTTCCGGCGGGGATTACGATCAGGATATTTTCGGTCTGACCCTTCTTTCCGGCCCCCAGACCGGCGGCACCCATTACTACTGCACTCTGGGCAGCTTTGCCCCGCTTGCCGCTTTTGACGACGTTCCTGCCGGCCGTCTGATTTTTCGTGTGGTTGATTCGGCTGAAAGCCCGTATGACATCACGATCGACGCCGAAACCTTAGCCTTCGTCCCGGCTGCCGAAGCCGACGGGCGCGATCCCGCAACCCTGATTTATCTGACTTTCCACGGCTGCATGGGCTCCTCCTACCTTACGGGCCTGAACCTGCTGGCGGAATACTACATCGTGCCCTTCATCGTCAGCGAGACCTACAGCAGCGCCGCTCCCCAGTTTGAGGCCGAGGCGGAAGGCTTTATCCGTGTCGGCAGCGGCCAGGGCCATTTTGACGCCGTGACGACGAGCTACACCTATGTGGGCCTTGGCGCGGCGGACGG
>DIRC01000030.1:9132-26040 GCA_002427465.1 Clostridiales bacterium UBA5446
AACTGGGAAAGCGGAGAGCCCGCCCCCACAATCACGGTGCGCTCCGTCATTGCCTCCGGAGTGACGGAAAGCGACGTGGCCGACGCCGACCTGATCGTCCTTTCCGAAGGCTTCGGAAATGCTTCCGCATATTCCTCCGGCAGCGATATTTCGGCCGCAACCGCCGCGGACATCATATCCGCCGGCGAAGCCAAGCTGCCGATCATCGTCGACAACAGCCTTCGCAGCAAGACCGGCCTCAGAATCGGCCAGCTTGCCGCTTCCCTGACCTCCGGCAAATCCGAATCCCACTATGTGGCCAACAATATCTACTGTATTAACAGCGCTCTGGTCACCGGCGCTTTTAACGACGCTATAGCCGGAAACCACAAGACCAACGACAGCCCCTTCTACCCGGTGTGGTATGAAATAAATTATGAAAACTTTCTCCGCAAACAAAATGACGCCGACGCCGTTCTCCTGCCGGAGACAGTCTCCATAGCCGCCTGCGTCCGGTATATCATCAACTATGGCGGACAGCGCGTGGTCACCAACAAAACCGATATCCGCGTTCTGGAGCTGCAGCCTGGGAGCGGCCAATCCCTCACCAAGTCGAAGGTGAACGGCTGGACCGGAATCCCCACCGGCAGGATAACCATCGACACCATGTCCACCAGCGAATTCATAGGTAAAATCGATGACCTGGTGGAAACCTACGACCTCATCTACATCGGCTCGAACTTATCCGGCTTCAGCACTTCCGGCGGCGTTACGCAATACACGGATACCGATATGAACGGCCTTATTTACAGCAATATCGGGGACACCTATGTTTCCGGATATAATCTGACCGGCCTGCTGAATAAGGATTATTCCGCCACAATAAAAAACGGCGTAAACGCCATCGAATATGAAAGTACGACGAAGACCTTCCGCTTTTCCGGAAATGACATTACCGGAAGCAAGGTATCCGAGCTGCTGGACTTTGCCCGGGCCGGCTACCCCGTCGTCGTGGCGGACAATCTGATGAGCGGTACGCCCGGCCAGGATGCGTTTTCCTTCACCGCCGTGGTTACGGAAAGCGACGGTGCGCTGATTGCCGCGGCCAGGGACGCCAGTGGAACCACTATCCCTTACGGCGTTACGAAAACCTACCAGTGGTACCGGAAAGGCCCCGAGGGTGATACCCTTGTATCCTCCTCCGGCGCCTCGTATAAGCCGTCGGAGACCGGAACCTATTATTGCGCGATCACCATAAACGGCCAGACAGCGACCAGCAATTCCGCTGAAGTCACAGTCCGGCAGAGGCCTTATACGGTCACGGCCGCCAGCCCAAGCCGGGCCATAGCGGCAAGGTGGAGGGGCGATAACGGCGGAAAATCCTATGAGATTACCGTTGTTCAGAACTATAACTCCAGCTATCGCACTTATACATATGACGTCAGTGTTTCTCCCAATGATTATGACAGCATATCCTATCAATGGTATGGCAAAGGTTACTACGGCAGCGAATATCTGCTGACCGGCGAGACGTCCTCCAGATTTGTCGATACGTACAATTATTACTATTATATGTGCAAAGTGACCCTAAATGGCTGCGCCTTAGACAGTGACACCATCTATTGGAATGATCCCGGCACTTACAATGTCACGCGTAAAATATTCAATGCGTCGGTCTCTGCCTCCGTCAGTTCGTCCGGAGTTACGCTCACCGGCTCCTTCAATCCCGAGGTGGGCAGCGCAAACAATCGAAGCATCAGATGGTATAGTGCGAACGATCCCTCTATTTTCGACCGCAGCACGATCACTGTTACGGAACCCGGAACCTATTACTGCCGGGCAAGGGTCAGATACAACAACAGAGACTATGACGCCTTCAGCAATTATTATACCGTCGCCGGCGGCGGCATGGAAATTACCGCCACCGTCAACACCGATTACGGCCCGGCAGCCCACGTCCCGGCCATAAATCCACAGCTCACCGTAAACCCCGCCACGGTGGACTACTGCTCACAGCTTTACAGCTTTCTGAATACGATAACTGGCTATACAAATACCTTCACGGAAAGCGGAGCCGATATTAACAGCGCCACGCTGACCCAGTACCTGAACCTCTCCAAGCCTAAAATCGTCTTTTCCGCCCATACAAACGGTACGCCCATGTACCCCACGGAATACACCGGCCCCACCGGCCCTTCCCTTTCCGTAAAAGCACTGTCCTACACCTTCACCATCGAGAACGAGACGGACGTGACCCCTGCCGAGACCCGGTATTACTGCAACCTTTATATTGACATGAACGCCGATGGCCGTTATGGCTACGCGGAACAGCTGGCGGATATACTGATTACCGACGGGAACGGGAACGTGGTCAGAACCGGCGAGCTTCGGGCGGGCGTGACCTATACCGTGACCAGAACGATGCCCGACGAATACGTGGGCATCATCCCCTGGCAGCTGGAGGTCGTCAAAACCACCCAGTCCCGGGTTCACGCCTCCGAACATAACTACACCCACATCAGCGGTACGGCAAAGACCATCTATATCCTCCAGATTCTGGATGACGGCGGCGGTCTGAACCTGACCACCAACAACACCTATCGTGACCTTTTCGATCTGGTCAGCGATTTTGATCTGAATATATCAACCAGAAAAGCGGGCACGCTGAGCCAGATCAGCTCAGGGAACGTGACGCGGAAAGACGAAAACGGCGTAAACCAAACCGTCCATTATTCCAATCTCAATGAATACCTCAACACATTCGACATGCTCATCCTCGGGTTTGAGGACTGCTACGGTGAACTGGACAGAGCCGCTGCCAACGCCGTGGTTGATTTTATCAACAACCCCTCCGGAAAAGCCGTCCTCTTTACGCATGATACCACTTCGTTTGCCAATCTTCCCGCTGTCACCTCAAGCGGCTACCCGACAACAAGCAGCTCTTATATTCCCAATAACTGGGGGTACTACTTCAATACCATCCTCCGTGATGCGGTTGGGCTGGACCGCTACGGCGTGACCAATCCATATTACGGAATCACCAGCTACTCTCCGAATAAAAATACGGCCAACAGGGACGGCATTAACGTCGCCGCGGGACCGCTGGCCCTGGGCGATACCGATGATCTGATCGCGGCCGGCTATTCCATTGCCTATAAGCCTGCTTCCCGTGGAAGCGTAAGCAGCTCCACTGTCAAAGCCACAATCCCCGAAGTCCAGGGTTTTTCCAGGTATACTCTCAGGCGCTACTCCGGCATTGACAGCAGCAGCGGGCTGACAACCACCCAAAGGGTTTCTCAGGTAAACGAAGGCCAGATTACCACCTATCCCTTTGACCTGAACCTGGCAGGCTTCGGAAATACACAAAATACGGCTTCGACCATGCAAATTGCCACCACCCACGAGCAATATTACCAGCTCAATATGAATTCGGACGATATCGTGGTATGGTACTGCCTTTCCGGCGGCAAATATGACAACCTTCCCAACGACGTCATCAATGACTACTATATCTACAGCGTCGGCAACGTCACCTATTCCGGCGCCGGACACAGCGGCGATTCCGTCACGCTGGATGAAGCGAGGCTTTTTATCAACACCATGATTGCCGCCTATCAAACCGCAACCACCCCGCCCACCATCCAAATCATTGACCCCAAAAGCGGGGAGGAGCTTACCGACAAGTTTTATGTGGGCGATGATATGAGCATACTGGCCGACTCTCCCGATTCCCTGGCAGACTCCGCCATCTATTTCACCGTGATAGATCCCAGCCTGGGCTCCGGAAAGGTGATCACCGCCAGCTTCTCTTACAGAAAAAACGGCGTGCCGACGGCGATCACCCTGCCCATCTACGTCAAGGGAGGCGCCGCCATCCCGATCAATTTGGATAAAAACGAAAACAGTATCGCTTACACCCTGTCCGGCGGCGCCACATATTATATTGATCCGACGAGCGAACTGCTGGACATCCTTCAGGAAAACAACCGCGTGGCGCTTACGATCACCATCACCTCAAATCTTCTGCCGTCCCAGCCTGCCCACGCGGATATCACCCTGCACAAGCTCGGCCTGTTCCTCCTTGACTAGAGACAACATAAAAATCACCCCTCCGAAGGTAGTTCAACTTAGCGATTTACGAAAACAAGTAAGTTTTTGAGCGGCGCCTTCAAGAGGAAAGATAAGTAAAGACCACACGAAAGTATAATAGCTTTCGTGTGGTCTTGCTTTATATCCGGGTGTAAATTGGATAATAATCGTTATTCAAATTTTAAAAAAGACTTATGCTCAAAAATGAGCGAAAGCACAAAAATGCCATGACCGCTGGAGCAATCCTATGGGTGTGGTTTTGATAAATTATAACCGGCAATTTCTGCTCTTGCAAGTTCCATTTAAAGCGATATCCGGAAGAATATTATTAAGAAATCTCCCCAATAATATAGATGAATATAAGAAGAAAAGGAAAAGGTAAAATGTTTAAATACACTAAAAAAGTTTTAAGTCATTTAAACATGCAAAAGCCAAATGATGGGGATACTCCACCGGAATCACCGGAATCACCGGAACCATCTCTTTCCGCCTACCTCAATAAAAACTTAGATATGCTTAGAGGCATCTTTAGTATAAGCAGTGATATTGTTATCCGCGAACTTGCTTTTGGCCAGCAACCGCAGGTTCATGCTGCGCTAATCTATGTTGATGGGCTGGTAGATAAAGCTACAATTAACCTGAGTATAATAAAACCGCTTATGTATGATAGCCGCATCATTTCTCCGGAAAAAGCACATAAAGAAAATATCGATCATGTTAAAACAACCCTGCTTTCGGTAGGAGATGTAAAACAGACTTCTTTAATTAATAAACTTGTGGATGATTGTATGTCCGGTGATACAATTATGTTGATTGACGGACATGATGAAGCGCTGGCGATCAGTGCCAAAGCATGGGAAAACCGTGGAGTTCAGGAGCCTGAAACAGAAAATGTCGTTCGTGGGCCGCGCGAAGGATTTTCAGAAACGTTACGCACCAATACGTCTTTGATAAGGCGTAAAATAAAAAATCCGGACTTGATATTTGAAACAATGAAAATAGGAAATAGAACTAAAACTGATGTTTGTATAGCTTATCTGCAAGGAGTAGTTAATCCGGCACTGGTCAATGAAATTAAAAGCAGATTAAAGAGAATTGACACAGACGCAATCCTGGAATCCGGATATATTGAACAATATATCGAAGACGCCCCTTATTCCATTTTTCCAACCATTGCTAACAGTGAAAAACCGGATGTTGTCGCTGCGAATCTGTTAGACGGACGAGCGGCTATCATGATTGACGGAACACCTTTTGTGCTTACCGTTCCCGCGCTCTTTATTGAAAGCTTTCAAGCCTCGGAGGATTACTATTCCCGTTCCTTTCTTTCAAGCATTATTAGAATGATAAGATATATATCTTATATGCTTACAATCCTCACTCCCGCAACCTATTTTGCAATTTTAACGTATCATCCGGAGTTATTACCGACTCCGTTATTGTTCACTTTGATGGCATCAGAGGAAGGCCTTCCATTTCCCCTATTCTTGGAACTTATTTTAATGGTGATCATATTCGACATTCTCAGGGAGGCCGGAGTAAGGTTACCCCGCCCGATCGGTCAGGCAATCAGTATCGTGGGCGCTCTGGTAATCGGCGAAGCTGCCGTAGCCGCCGGAATTGTCTCCGATTTTACCGTTATTGTAATCGCGGCAACTGCTGTCAGCAGTTTTGTTAATCCCGCACAAACGGACTCTGCAAGTATCCTGCGATATATCCTGCTCATAGTTAGCGCGGTAATGGGCGGCTTTGGCATCATAATTGGGTTAATCTGCGTATTGATCCATTTAGCTACCCTGCGTTCTTTTGGCACTCCATATTTATCGCCACTGGCTCCTTTTGTTGCCCAGGATCAAAAAGATGTCTTTATCAGAGCGCCGCTATGGAGCATGACTACCCGGCCTGCGAATATTGGAGCTCAGGACTCAAAGAACCAGGCGAGCGGATTAAAACCTCGTCCACCTAAAGAGGAAAATAATATATGAGAAAAGCGATTGTTATAATACTATGCATTTCCTTAACATTCAACTTGACCGGTTGTTGGAGCCAACGTGAATTGAACGATTATGCCGTTGTGGTAGGTGTGGGTATTGATAAAGACGAAGAAACCGGAAATATATTACTAACGGCACAAATTGCAAAGCCGGGTAAATTAGCAAAAGATAGTAAAGGCAGTGGCAGTAACGAGAAAGCATACTGGAATATTTCAGACACGGGAGAAACAATATTTAGCACGGTGCGGGAATATACACATGAGTCTTCTCGCAGATTGTATTGGCAACACAACAAAATAATAATCTTTTGCCGGGAAATCGCCGAAGATGGGGTTCTAAATTGTATAGATTATTTTGTGCGCGATCATGAAACACGCACGGCTGCCGAGATTTTCGTTTCGGATACAGATAAAGCAAGTGATATTTTAGATGTAAAGCCTGAACTGGAAAAAATACCTTCAATAGACATCGATAAATTGATTAAAGTTCAGCAGCTTAACTCTGAGACATATTCAATAAATTTACTGACTTTTATACAGCGCCTGATGAGCAAAACCACGGCTTCTGTAGCCCCATTGATTAAAATAACAGGTGAAGGCGAAGAACAAAAAATCAGTGTATCAGGCACTGCTGTTTTTAAAAAGGATAAACTTGTTGGCAAACTGAATAAACCTGAAACCAGAGGACTACTGTGGGTGGATGATAAAGTTAAAAGTGGGATTGTCGTAGTCGACTGTCCCGGCGGTGACGGTAAAGTTGACCTTGAAATTATGAAAGCGAGCAGTACCGTCACTCCTGAAATCGAAAACGGCAATATTACTATAAAGATTAAAATCAAAGAAAAAAGTAATCTTGGCAGTCAGTCATGTACTGAAGACTTAGCCACTTCCAAAATGTTAGAGGCTCTTGAAGAAAAGCTCGCCTCCGCTATTCGTGATGAAATCACAGCTTCGGTCGAAAAGGCCCAGGCTCTAAATGCCGACATCTTTGGCTTTGGCGAGGCTGTGCATCGAAAATACCGCAATCAATGGAAAGATCTTGAAAGTAAATGGGATGAAATTTTCCCAAGCATCCAGGTAGAGATTAAGGTAGATGCCGAGATATATGGGACAGGTAAAATTTCAAAGCCGGCATATGCGGAGGATTAGTATTACGATGAAGTTAGAAAAAGGCGTAATATCAAGTTCACAACTAATTTCCTTAATAGGAATTTTTATTCAGGGTTCAATATTTTCTACTGTCTTTGTGTTCGAAATCACACCAAAGGATGCCTGGCTTGTTTCATTAACCTCTTTAGCTATGTTTGTCCCATTTGCGTGGGCTTACGTAAAGCTCATGCAAATGTTCCCGGGGAAAAACCTTATACAGATTAATGATATCGTATTTGGCCGTTATCTTGGCAAATCGATTTCCGTATTGTATATTTTATTCATTATAGTATTAGCTGCTACAAATTTAGGGGTTATATGCGATTCCATAGCCGGTTTATTTATGGTGGAGACACCTATTATAGCACTTGCTATTATGCTTGCCTTTGCTTGTGCGTGGGCAGTCCGGAATGGAATTGAAACTATTGCCCGAATAAGTTTAATATTTTTAACAATCGTATCAATATCAGTTTTACTAAGTCTGTTATTAATCGCCAGCAAAATTGATATGAACAATTTACTGCCGGTTTTGGATATTTCTCTTATCGATTTCATTCAGGTTAATCATATTTCTCTCACCGCTTTCTTTGGCGGGATATTTGTTTTTATGATGGTAATTCCATATATGGATAACATAAAGAAGGGAACAAAGTCAGTTTTTATGGGATTAATCATTGGAGTGGCGACCATGTTAGCCTGTTCAGTAATGATTAGCGGTGTTTTGGGAAATGTGGCTATCATCGCGAATAGCCCACTGATTTCAGCTACTCGTCAGGTTGAAGTATCAAAAGTCTTAACCAGAATGGATTTTATTGTTGTTGGTATTTTAGTATTATCAGTATTTATGAAAATTGCCCTTATTTATTATACGGCAGCATTGAGCATAAGCCAGTTGCTTAATTTACAGACATATAAGCCAATAGTTATACCCGTTGGAATAATACTTGTTGGACTTGTAATACCAATGTTTGATAACCCGACTGTACGATCTGAAATCGGGATGAACACGTGGCCTTTCTTTGCGAGCATTTTTGAATTTTTACTGCCTGCGGTTACATTATTGGTGGCATTAATACGCAGACTCCCCCAAAAACAAGGAGAGAAGTGCTAATGATATTTTTAGTTGTTGCTATTTATATCGGCATAGGGTTCTTTGGCTCTCGAAGCCTGGTTAAAAAGAAATGCTGGCGGGAAGCTTCCGCCTTTTTAGTTCTTTTGTCGTTTGGTTTTGCGCTTATCATTTTACAGACATTAGACATAAAAATACCCAGTCCCGGGAACGGTGTAAAGCTTTTCGTAGAAAAGGTATTGCATTTAGGGTACAAGTAAATTATATATTGCCCGCTTCCGTTTCAAGACGAATACGTTTTACGTTATCACACAGGTTGTTTTATAAATATGAGAAAAACTCATGCCCCAAGTTCCGCTTGCAGGGTGAATATACCCGCTTTCAGCCTAGCCGCCCGCCCGGTGGCAGAACTGAAATCCACTATGACCGCTTAAAAGGAAAGTTCGCTTAACGCAGGCTGCATCCCCTCAAAACACCCCGTATCGGCCTCGCGCGTCCATTCTTCCGAAGGCCGGCGCATTTTATTCGCATCTGCCGTACATCTTTGTGTATTCATACAATTTCGCGGCGAGAACGTCATCCGCTTCACCCGGCAGAAGGCGCCAGCGCCAGTTGCCGGTTTCCGTTCCCGGAATGTTCATCCGGGCCTCTCCGCCAAGCCCCAGGCAATCCTGCATCTGCACCACGAACAGGTCTGCGACGCTGCTCATCCCCCCCCGGATGACGCCCCAGTTGAAGCCCTCGTCGTCATGAATCGCCAAATACCGCCGCGCGAAGGCCACATCCCTTCTGTCGGCGGTATCCCGCCATTGGATAATCGTCTCATTATCATGGGTGCCGACATAGCAAACACAGTTGTGCCCGTAGTTATGTGGCAGATAGCCGCTTGCCTCACCGTCGCCAAAGGCAAACGCCAGAACCTTCATGCCCGGGAAACCCGACTCCGCCATAAGCTGCCCTACCTCCGGCGTCATCAGCCCCAGGTCCTCCGCAATAATTGGGACGCCGGCAAACCAGTCGCGTATTATCCGGACAAAATCCATCCCCGGCCCTTTGACCCACCGGCCGGCTTTGGAGGTCTTCGCGCCATATGGTACGCTCCAGTAAGACTCAAGCCCCCTGAAATGATCTATCCGCAGGATATCATAAAGACGCTTTGACCCGGCTATTCTCCTGATCCACCAGCTATAGCCATCCTCCCGCATGCGCTGCCAATCATAAATCGGATTTCCCCAAAGCTGGCCATCGGCGGAAAAGCGATCCGGCGGCACACCCGAAACCTCCCTGGGCAGATTTTGTTCGTCCAGCAGGAAATTTTCAGGCTCTGCCCAAACATCGGCGGAGTCCGGCGCGACGTACATCGGCAGATCCCCGATGAGCCGGATTCCCCTGGAACCTGCATATTCCCGCAGCGTATGCCACTGCCTGAAGAAGAGAAACTGCAAATAAGTAAAAAAGCGCATGTCGTCTTCAAGAAGCGCCTGATATCGCGCCATGCTTTCCGGATGCCTGGTGCGAATATCCTTATCCGCCCAGTATGTCCATGGACGCATCCCGAAATGCTGTTTCAGCGCCATAAACAGCGCGTAGTCCGGAAGCCATCGGCCGTTCTCCTCCGCAAATGCCAGTACGGCCTGCCGGTCGCGCGGCCATCCCGCTCTGAATGCTTTTCTGAGAACCTCCCAGCGGCGCGCATAGATTTTTCCGTAATCCACATTGCGGGGATCGTTTCCCCAGTCCACGCCGTCAATATCCCCCATCTCCAGAAGCCCGTCCCGGCAAAGGCATCCCAGATCGATAAAGTACGGATTGCCCGCATAAGCCGAGAAGGAAGAATATGGCGAGTCCCCATACCCGGTGGGGCCAAGGGGAAGAAGCTGCCAGCAGGTCTGACCGGCGCTTTTTAAAAAATCGGCAAACCGGAAAGCCGCCTCGCCCAGCGTGCCTATCCCGTATTGGGATGGAAGCGACGATATGGGCATCAGTATTCCGCTGCTTCGTTTCAGATTCATCGTCATTTTTTCCTCCGTACCGCGCTCCCGGCGGCGTCCGTTCTTCCCTTTACCCCAATACGTGCCGCGCCGGGCTGCCGTTAAAATACTGTAACTTAAATTTCCGGAGAACGCAACCCGTCTTTATGCAAAAGGCTTTAGCGCGCATCGGCGGGAGGCGTCATAGACTGGATTGGCAGGTGTTCCGGCCTGCAATTATATTTTAACATACGGAGCAAGAAATATGGCCCTCTATCATAAAGCCTATAACCGGGATGCGGCTGTGGCATATGCTGAAAAATGGGCGCTATCCCGCAATCCCGCATTTTACAACTTCAGCGGCATCGGCGGCGACTGCACAAATTTTGCCTCCCAGTGCATCTATGCCGGCTGCGGCGTCATGAATTACACCCCCGTTACCGGATGGTTCTACCGAAGCGCAAACGACCGCACGGCTTCCTGGACGGGCGTTTCTTATCTTTACAATTTTCTGACCGGTAACGCCGGCACAGGTCCTTACGCCGCGGTGGTAAGGCGTGACGAAATCCTGCCCGGGGATGTTGTGCAGTTGGGCCTGGCCGACGGAACCTTTTATCATACGCCGGTGGTTCTGGCCTCGGAAGGCGGCGAAATCTATGTGGCCGCCCATGACTATGACGCCCTCTGGCGTCCGCTTTCCAGCTATATATACGACCGCATTCGGTACCTGCATATTAAAGGCGCCCGGTACTACTGAAAGCGCGCGCCGCTCCCGGCCGGGATTATGCCTGCCGGTCAGGACGGCCGCGATGACGGCCGGCCGGATTGATTTCCCCCGCCCGGGTTATACTATATTCGGGTGATGAGATGAATAAAAACCATAAACAAAAAAGACCGGAAGATCTGAGAGTGGACCCCGAGGCCCGGTTATGCCCAAAATTTGATGCCACCGGGATCGCGATGTTCCGCGCGCAGGAACAAGACGAGATGGGCGTCCGGGTTCTGGACGACTGCGCGGAGGAACACATCATGTGATGCCCCCGCAAATATCGAAACGCCCCTTAATACGGCAAGTCCGGGAAAACCGTTGGTTTTCCCGGATCTTTTTGCCCCCATGGAAAGCGGCCGGCGTTTACGCCCGGAAAGTAACGTCGGCCGCATCCAGACCTATGCCAAAGCGGTCATTATCGGCACCGCGGCTTTGCCAACAGAGAGTACTTGGAAAGAATCTCTCAGGCGTCCAGCGCCTTGAGAACGCCCTTGATGATATCTGATTCCTGCACGATCCACATATCCTCCAGAACGGGGGAGAACGGGATTGGCGTATCCGGCCCCGTAACACGGACCACAGGCCCCCGGAGGGCGTCAAAACACTCCTCGGCGCAGAGGGTCACGACTTCGTTCAGGGCGTTTCCGGTCCGGTATGCCTCGTTTACGACCACCAGACGCCCGGTTTTTCTGAGTGACCCGAATATCGTGTTTTTATCCAGCGGCTTCAGGCTGCGGGGATCAACCACCTCAACGCTGATCCCCTCCTCCTCCAGCTTTGCGGCCGCCGAAAGCGCCTTATGCACCATAGCCTGGGTCGCCACCACGGTGACGTCCGTCCCCACGCGCTTGATATCCGCGGATGCAAAGGGAACCACATAGTCCTCGCCGGGATCGGGAACAGGCCCCTTGACGCCGTAGAGCATTTTATGTTCAAAGAAGATGACCGGGTCGTTGCCGCGTATCGCATATTTCAGCAGGCCTTTGGCGTCGTAGGGCGTGGATGGGCAGGCAATTTTAAGCCCCGGCGCGTTCAGGACAAAGCCCTCCATACACTGGGAATGCTGGGCGGCGGCGCGCACCCCCGCGCCGTTGGGGCAGCGCACCACCATGGCGGCGCTTTGCCCTCCGGTCTGCATACCGGTCATGTAGCGGTTCTTGGAAGCCTGGTTAACTACATAGTCAGCGCAAACCGTTAGGAAATCGGAAAACATCAGTTCCGGAACAGGCTTCATCCCGGCATAAGCCGCGCCCAGGGAAAGGCCGAGTATGCCCGTTTCCGCAATCATGGTATCAAGGACATTATTGGGATACTTTTCGTAAAGCCCGGCCGTTACACCGAAGCAGCCGCCGAAAAGGCCCACGTCCTCGCCAAGGACAACGACCTCGGGATTACGCGCGATCTCTTCGTCCAGCGCTTCACGGATGGCCTCTGCCATAGTGATTTCTCTCATGCCTGCACACTCCCTTCATCGCAGTAGTAAACATCCCTGAGGAGATCGTCCCGATCAGGCCACGGGCTCTCCTCGGCAAACTTCTGATGGCCGTCCACCCGGTCGGAAGCACTTTTCCAAATGCCGTCGATTTCTGCCTGAGTCATGACCTCGTGATCCAGCAGGTATTTCTCAAATCGCCTGATGGGGCATTTTGCCATCCAGAAATCCTTCTCCTCCTGATCCCGATATATATCGGGGTCCCCTTCAAAATGGCCGCGCCAGCGATAGGTTTTGGCCTCGATAAGGGTTGGGCCGCCGCCTGCCCTGGCACGTTTGAAGGCCTCCTCCGTGGCCTCCAGCACGGCGAATATGTCGTTTCCGTCTATCTGTATGCCGGGCACGCCGTAAGCCGCGCCCCGGGCGGAAAGATCATCCACCTTGTTTTGCTTGGATTTAGGCACCGAAATCGCGTACCCGTTGTTGCAGATAAAATAGATGGTCGGCAGGTTCCAGATGGACGCGAAGTTCAATCCCTCATGGAATTCCCCGCGGTTGGACGCGCCGTCCCCGAACACCGTAACGGCAAGCTTGCCGTCCTTGCGGAACTTGTGGGCGAATGAAAAGCCGTTGATAATGGTCTGGGCGGAACCGAGTATCCCGTTGCAGCCCAGGGTGCTCTTCTCCAGATCCCCGGCATGCATTGAGCCGCCCTTCCCCTTGCAGATGCCGGTTCTTTTGCCGTAAAGCTCCGCCATCAGCTTATCGCCGCCTATGCCGCGGCAAAGCAGCACCCCGTGCTCCCGGTGGGACGCGCCGATGGTGTCGCCATCCTGAAGATTAAAGCAGATCCCGGCCATAATGGCCTCCTGCCCGATCCCCAGATGAACAAACCCCGGTATTGCGCCCGCCGCGAAATTGATCCTCAGCCGATCCTCAAAGGTCCGGATGTAGATCATGTCCTCCAATAGCTTCCGCAAATCGTTATTCGTCAGAGTCATGAATACAAATACCTCCTTTTGTTTCTCCTTGCGGAGTGTTATGAATTAGGAAAAATCCCCTGTCCGCGGCGCAGCTCAGGGTAGCGGGGATATCCACCACCAGCGGCCCGTCGCGCGTCAGCTCGATTTCTATCCTGTCTTTTGGAAGAAACTCGACCTCCCTTTCCCCGTCCAGTGCCAGCATCCCTGCCCCGGTCTCAAGGCTGATGCGGTCGCCGATGGCCATTGTCCGGCTGTATTTGATCCCCACCGGGCGGATAAGCCCCGGCCCGATCGCCACATTGGTTGCAAACGCCGCCGGCTCGCCGCACCGGATATACAAGCCCAGCGGCTCGTGTTCCCTGATCGTACGGAAGCTGCCCCCGATCGCCGACATACCTATGCTGTCCGGCTTCGCCACGGTAACGAAAAGCTCACGTATGGAGTCCACGTTCCACACGGCCCTTGACGCGGCGAACATATCGCTGGTAACGCATACGTCGATCAGGGCAATGTCGGCAAGGTCGCCGTTTTTATAGATATTCAGCCTCTTGCAGCGCCTGGTTTTGAGCATTTCGCCGCCGTCGTCGGTCTCAGCCACAAGAGCGGCAAGCCCCGCGACGGTGCCTTCCATCATGTAGGGGAACACGTTGTTTGTGCCCGTTGAAAGCGGGATAAGCGGAACATCCCCGCACGCCTTGGCCACAACACGATTTGTGCCGTCGCCGCCGATGACGATGATGCATCTCGCGCCGAGCTCCCGCAGCATCCGCGCCGCTTTTGTGGAGTCGGTCTGGTCAAATACCGGGCGAAAAGGGATAAGGCCCGCGTTGACCGACTCATGGGTCAGCCTGCGGATATTCTCCGCAGCCTTCTCCAGCATGCCGTAAGCGTCGTCCATCACGAGTATCCGTGCGTCGGACAGCTTGTGAAACGCGATTAGAATGCGCTGGATGATATTCACTTTTTCCATGTTGTCAAAGCAGGTGGCGTTGGCGACCAGCCTTCGTATGTCCTTTCCCGACGACGGGTTGGCAATGATACCAATCAAAGCAATCGCTCCCGTTCCGCCTGAAACTAGGCCAAAAGCTTTTCCGCGTCCTGAAGGATTTCCGCCAGCGTCTGAAGAAAAGCGGCCCCGGGCGCTCCGTCGATGATCCTGTGATCCACGGTGAGGCTCAGATAGGTTTGCTGCCGCTGAACGACCTTTCCGTCCTCCAGGGTGAGATAAGGCTTCACTGCGCCGACGCCAAGGATGGCCACCTGTGGCGGGTTAATTATCGGCGTGGAGAATTCCACATCCCGCATCCCCAGGTTGGTTACGCAGAAGGTCCCCCCCGCCAGGTCTTCCCCGCTGAGCTTGTTTTCTTCGGCTTTCTTCGCCAGAAGCTTCGATTCCCCGTTAATTTCATACACCGACTTTTTGTCGGCTTTGCGGATCACAGGCACTGTCAGCCCGGCCTCGACGGCGACCGCCATATTGATATTGATATCCTCCCAGGTGTAAAGGACGCCGTCCTCATAGGTGGCGTTGAGCGCCGGGTGCGCCCTGAGGGCCAGGGCGGAGGCTTTCAGCATCAAGGCGTTGAAAGACGGCACTGCCTCGCCGCGCACGTCGGGCTCGGCCTTCATCGCCTCCCGGGCTGCCATGAGCGTTGTTATGTCAACCGTACGCATAATAGTCACAGGCGCGGTGCCGTGACTGCTGGCCATCATGCGTTCGGCAATCACGCGCCGCATTCCCGTCAGACGGGATTCGGTGCATTGGGGTTCAAATGCCTTATAGTTTTCGATGTATTCCTCAATATCGAAAACCGTAATGCGGCGGGTGATCCCCAGGGCGGACGCCACCTTTTCCAGCCTGATGTTCTTCGACCGCGCCAGAGCCTTGGCCGCGGGAGACGCCTTCGGGCCGCTGTCCGGGGACGAGGCGGCGGATTCCGTGATTTCCGGTGCGGCGGCCGCCGGCGCGCCACCCGGGCCGGAAGCCGGCGCCAGCCCGGAAATATCCTCGTCAGCGCCCGCGATGATGGCGATCAGCGTCCCGATTTTGCATGGACTGCCGGCAGGCACATAGATGCCCCGGATCACGCCATTAATCTCCGCTTCAACGCTGTTTGTGATTTTCTGGCCCTCGACAATGCAAATGATCTGCCCCTTTTCTACGGAGTCTCCCACTTTCACCTTCCATTCGACGATGGACATGTCGCTTTCGATCATGCCGAGCTTCGGCATCGCTACTTTAAAAGCCATGGATGATTTCTCCCTCCGAATTTGATGTTTCTCAGATATGTACCGCCCTGCCCTTTGCGGCCATGGCAGCCTCCCTTATGGCTTCGCCCACAGTAGGATGAGGATAATAGGTCTCAATAAGTTCATCCAGCGTGGCCTCCAGGCAGATCGCAAGGCTGCACAGGCCGATTAGCTCCGTGGCGTCCGGCGCCAGCATATGCACGCCCAGAACCTGCCCGGTTTCAGCTTCGGCAACAACTTTCACGAAGCCGTCGGATTGCCTTTCGACCATAGCCTTGCCGCTTGCCGCTATCGGAAACCTGCCGACTTTGTAAGCGACGCCCGTCTCTTTCGCTTCCTCCTCGCTCATACCGACGGAGGCGGCCTGAGGCTCCATAAACACGCAGGACGGGACACGGCTGTAGTCCATTTTTTTGCGTCGGCCGACAATGTTGGCAACGGCAACCCCGCCTTCGTCGCTGGCAACGGCGGCAAGCCGGGAGGTAGACAGCGCATCGCCTATGGCGTAAATGTTTGGCACGGCGGTGCGCAGAAAACCGTCCACCTGTATGCCGTTTTTCGAAAACTGTATGCCGGTGTTTTCCAGCTTCAGACTGTCCAGGCTTGGTCCGCGCCCTATTGCCACCAGGATATCCCGGGCCTGTACGCGCCCGGCAGCGCCATCCTTTTCAAAGATCACGCCGCCCTTTTCGATTCCGGTTACCTTAACGCCGGTATAAACGGATACCCCCTTACGGGTCATGACCTGCCTGACGGCGGCGCCCAGTTCCCTGTCCATTCCCGGCAGAATCTCAGGCATCATTTCCACCACGGTTACCCGGGTTCCAATGCTGGAGAAAAACTCGGCAAATTCCATGGAGACCACGCCGCCTCCGATGATGGCCAGGCTTTCGGGCACATGCCCTATCGACAGCGCGTCGTGGCTGTACATCACACCGCCGGTCTCTATCCCGGGGATGGACGGCCTCAGCACGTCCGACCCCGCCGCAATAATCAGATTTTCAAAGGTGAATTTTTCACCGTTTACCTCAATTGTCCGATCATCGCAAAAAGCTGCCGTGCCGTTTATAACCTCCACCCGGTGCTTTTCCAAAAGATATGCGACTCCGCTCACGAGCTTGTCTACCACGGAGTCCTTGTATTTTACAGCTCGGTCAATACTAAACACCGCGTCTTCCACGGTAACGCCGTATGCCGCCATTGTGTCGCACGCGGCAAAACTGTG
>DIRC01000042.1 GCA_002427465.1 Clostridiales bacterium UBA5446
CCATCTGCAGCGGGCGCCATTACAAGCGTCCTTGAAGCCCTGTTTCATATTAAGGGTTAGGGCGGCGTTTCCAACTCGCGCTGAAAGGATGTCCATATGCAAAAAGAGAAAGTGACTTTATACCAGTCAGTGGCCACCATAGTGCTGTTCAACTTTGGCAGCAGCGTGATTATGGGTATCAATATTACGGCAAAGCAGGACACCTGGCTGGCTATTCTGGCGGCCGCCGCAGCAGGTGTTCCACTGTTTTTGATATACGCACAGATTTTTAAGCGCTTTCCCGGAAAGGATCTGTACGAAATTGCTGAAGTGCTGTTCGGCAAAATCGGCGGCAAAGTAATCACTGTTCTGATGATATGGTTTTGCACTTACCTTGCGGCGTTAGTTCTGCGCGCCTTTTCCGAGTTTACGGAAGTTTCCACATTACAGAGGACCCCCCAGCTGCCAATTCTCGTCTTAATGACGCTGGCAACGGTTTATCTTGCCCGAAGCAATGCGCGTGCCATCGGCAAATGGTCGGTGATCTCAGCTTTCCTAGTATTATTTGTGGTTGTTTTTACTTTTTTCGCATCTGCTAACAAGATGAAAGTTGAGGATATCCTGCCGATTATGGGGCACTCTACCGCCGAGCTGGCCGAGAGCGCCTTTGAGATCTTCGGTTTTCCCTTTGCCGAAACTGTCGTTTTTTTGTGTCTGGGCAATTCTCTTAATAAGGATAGCAAGCCTATCAAGATGCTTTTCTGTTCGCTTGTCATCATTATGGTAATCTTTTTGATGGTGTTTTTCCGCAATCTTACTCTGCTGGGCAGCAATATGATGGATATCTGTTACTTTCCATCCTACGTCGCGGTGCGCACGATTGAAATCGGCGATTTTCTGGTAAGGATTGAGGGGTTCATTACTTCAAACTTCTTCTTTGCGGGCATTGTCAAAGTCTCCGTCTGCCTTCTGGCTGCGTCAAGGGGCCTTATGAGGCTGTTTAACCTGCCGGATTACTACCCGATGGTTACGCCGATTGGTATGCTTGCTCTGGCGCTCAGCGTGATCGTCTATTCAAATACGATGGAGATGTTCACGTTTATGGAATATTACAGTTACTATGCGTTTCCCTTTCAGGTCATCATCCCTATGATAATTTGGATTGCCGGGGAAATTCATGCCCGCAAGCAGAGGAAAAAGGCGGAGCCAAAGCCTCTTGCGGACGCCTCTTAAAGCCCGCGGGCAGGCTGACAGGGCGCAAAAAAAAAACTCCGGCGCCGACATAGCGGTGCTGGAGTTTTTTTACGCCGTTAAAGGCGAATGGTACAGGTCTTTATAATGCCTGTACGTTTTTGGCGCGCAGTTTATTGCGATCTTTCGGATCGGGTTCCGTTTCGAAGCTCACTTTCTGCCCCTCGTCCAGTGATTTGAATCCCTGCCCCATGATGGCGGAGTGATGCACGAACACGTCACCGCTGCCGTCATCGTTGGCAATGAAGCCAAACCCTTTTTCGGAATTGAACCATTTTACAGTGCCTTTATACATATCTTGCCTCCTAAAAGTGTTATTCCAGTGCAATAAAAAAAGTTACATCCCGGTAAGTCAAAATGAACACTTACGGTCTGCAACCATCAATTAGTACATTTAGAACACGCAGTTAGTATACCCAAATAACATGAATTTGTCAAGGGATAGATTAAAAAAGAACAGGAAAAAACTGAACTAAGAAAAAAGCTGCCCAAAGATGTTCCCGTAATAGGCTTGGGGGTAGTGATCCAGGGCTGATATGACGCCCGGAAGCCTTGGCCGGCCGATGTGGATCCTCATGCCCACATGGCGGTATCCCATACAGATAAAAGGGATTTTTGTCACGATATCGTTCCCGTTTTCGATTCGCAGGGTTTTGAAAACCCTCTTATTATAGGATTTTCGAAAGGCGTTGTTTCCGACCCGGGGCGCGCCGAACAGCATGACCTCATAATCCCGGTCGGGGAAGTTATATTCCAGATCAACGCCGCACAAAATGGCCAGCGCCGCCCCCTGGGAATGCCCGCATATTTTGACCTGGCAGATTTCGTCGGACATCATGTCGTGGATGGTGTCCCGGACGGCGGGGGATTTATACGCGTCGATAAAGCCGGTATGTACCCTGATCTTTGACGCGGTATTCCCGTAAGGGATCTTTTTCTTTTGGAAGGCAAAATTTGTTTTCCAGTCCTGATGTGAATCGGACCCCCTGAAAGTGATGGTCAGGGTGCGTTCCATTTTGCGCAGGAAGCACTGTATATCTGTCTTTGGATCATTTATCTCAAGAAGCGTGCCGCTGAGGCACGCAGGCTGGATATCCCGGTATGCCAGGGCTGAAAGCGACATGGCCCGGAGGACGTCCGACGGCTGCATAGCATCACCTCCATGCAGTATATGAAGGAAGGCCGGGTTTTGCGCAAATGTAAGGGCGGGTTTTGCCTTCACCCGGTTTTTTCTATAGCTGGCGCCCGGCGGCGCTGTTTTCTCCGGAGAAATCGGCAAAAATCTGCGGTATCCTGGCGATCAGTTCCAGCACCAGGTCCCGGTACCGGCCTTCACCGGGCTCCCAGCGGTCCGGGGAGGCATACAGGGCCAGCAGGGCTTCCGAAGTGACATAGGCGGCACATGCCACCTCTTCCGGCTGGCAAACCACCGCCTTTATGGGAGTGTCGGACAGAACCATCCAATACTCCATGATGGCGCCCCGAAGCCGGTGCACAATCCTGCCGACCATTCGCCTGGGACAGTCCGAGATGTCAATGCCGTATTCCTCCGCCGTTTCCCGGATTACCGCCTGGGCCGGCTCCTCCCGGCTGGCTACAAAGCCACCAAGGATCGACCACATTCCCGGCCAGGTCTGCTTTGTAAAAGTGCGCTGCTGTATAAGTATCCGGCCTTCCGGGTTCATTAGAAAAACGTGAACGACCTTTACGTATTCGCCGTCGCGCTGTCGCCAGTCGGAACGCCATGCCGTGCGGCCGAGCCGTTCGCCTTTTTCGTTATAGAGATCAAGAAGTTCCATGCCACGCGCCTCCCTGTCGCTGTTTTAAAGAGTATATACCCTGCCGGGGCGCCGGGCAAGAACAACCCGTATTGGCGGCGGGTATCCGCCGTCCCCGCAGTATGTTTCAAAAATATTAACAAAATCCTAAATAATTGTTTCTATCTTATTAACAATTGCCGCTTGCAATTTCCGCAAAATAGCTTAAAATAGATCATCTATAGCAATATGGTTCACATAATACAGAAATATCCGGCGTCATAAGCCGAAACGGGGGCCTTTTCTTCTATGAATATGCTAAAAATGCTTACATACATGAATCTTATAATCGTGGTGGTCATGACCGCGGCGTATTTCTACCAGTTGGTGTATACTGTTGTGGGGCTGATATTCCGGCGGGCAAAGCCCGAGCCTGAGACCGTCCGGCGCCACCGCTTTGCCGCATTGGTATGCGCGCGCAACGAAGCCGGCGTCATAGGCGAGCTGGTGGAAAGCCTGAAAAGGCAAAACTATCCCGAAGCGCTTTTCGATGTATATGTTCTTGCGGATAATTGCACCGATGACACGGCCGACCGTGCCGAAGCCGCCGGCGCAATCGTATACGAGCGGTACAATAAAGTGAAGGTAGGGAAGGGGTACGCCCTGGATTATCTCATCAAGCGCATAAAAGAGGACCGGGGCGGCGTATACGACGGATATTTTATCTTTGACGCGGACAATATAGTTGACCCCAATTTCGTCCTGGAGATGAACAAAACCTTTGACCGAGGCTTCGATGCAATCACCTGCTACCGCAACTCCAAGAACTTCGGCACGAACTGGATCACGGCCAGCTATTCCATCTGGTTCCTGCGGGAAGCGCGGTTTTTGAACTATCCTCGCATGCTGCTGGGTAGCAGCTGCGCCGTATCCGGAACCGGGTTTCTCGTGTCCGGCCGGTTGATCGAGGAAAACGGCGGCTGGCCTTTCCACCTGCTGACTGAGGATATCCAGTTTACGGCGGACTGCGTGACGTCGGGTCATAAAATCGGCTACTGCGACAGAGCCGTTGTTTACGATGAGCAGCCGAAAACCTTTTCCCAGTCCTGGCATCAGCGGCTTAGATGGGCAAAGGGGTTCTATCAGGTGGACGGCGAATATTTGCTGCCGCTGTTTTCCGGAATCTTTAAAAATAAGGGTAAAGGCCGGAGGTTGTCGTGCTACGATATCCTCATGACTATTGCCCCGGGGATGCTGTTCACGCTGTTTTCTTTTATGCTTAACCTGTTTATTCTGATCAGCTTTATCAGCCAGCCGCGCCACATGGCGATGCTGATTGCCGCCGAGGCGCTGAGATTTGTGGTCTTTGGGGTGGTCAACTTCTATATCGGCATGGTCGCCTATGCGTTTCTGACGGTGTTATGCGAGTGGAAGCGGATACGGGCTTCCTCAGTCCGGAAAATACTCTATATCTGGGCGTTTCCAATATTTATGGCCACATATATTCCCATTGCCCTGGTTGCCCTGAAGCGCAACGTGGAATGGAAGCCGATCGCGCACTATTCGGCAAAGGAGCTGGCGGTTCACGGCGCATTCAAGGAGGGGTAAGCCGGAGCCCGGCGGCCGCCGGCGCGAATAGGATTAAATATACATTATCGTTCCTTGCGATATTCATTTTGTTCTGAATATGTGCATAATCGTCCTGGAATTCTGATTTATTATTGACAGCCATGAATAAGGGTGCTATGATTGACTGCATAAGAAATGCGGCAAAAACTGATTAAGTACATATTGAAAGAGGAGAACAAAATGAAAAAGCTGATTACCTTGCTTCTCGCGGTGGCAATGGTGTTTATGGTTTGTGCCTGCGGGCAGACCGCGGCGCCCGCAGCCACCGACGAGCCCGACGCCGAGGCCACGGCCGATCCGAACGCCGGCGAACCAGTTGCGGAGTTTACGACGGTTACCCCCGGAAAGCTGACCGTTGCCACATCGCCCGACTTTGCGCCCTATGAGTTCTACGCCATCGACGAAGCCGGCAACCCTGTCCTTTCCGGCTTTGACGTCGCCCTTGCCCAGTACATAGCCGATTATCTGAATCTTGAGCTTGAGATCATTCCCATGGATTTTGACGGAGTGCTTGCCGAGCTGGCCAACGGTACGGTGGATATCGGCCTGGCCGGCCTGTCCCCGGACCCCGAGCGTATGGACGCCATGGATTTCTCAGACATCTATTATATGGGCGGCCAGTCCTTCGTGACGACCGTCGCCAACAAGGACCTCTTTACCAGTCTTGAGGATGCGAACAAAGCCGAGTACTCCATTGGCGCGCAGACCGCCTCCATTCAGTATAACCTTGCCCTGGAACACACGCCCGATGCGGACGTAGTCATGCTGACCAAGGTCACCGACATCATTGCGGAGCTTCTGGGCGGCAAGCTGGACGGGGCCTTCATTGAAACAGCCGTGGCCGAGTGCTATGCCATTAATTATCCCGACCTCAGCATAGTTCTGGACGTACCCTATGACACCGCGGGTTCCGCCGTCGGAATAAGCAAGGGTAACGAGGCGCTCGTCGCCGCCGTGAACGAGGCGGTTGCCGCCGCTGTTGCGGACGGCTCTCTGGATCAGTTTGTCACGGACGCCAACGAGCTGGCTGCCGGCAGCGTGTACGAGGGCCTGTTGGAAGACTACGACAGCTGAAAATGAGCATACGGGACGCTGCGCCCGTCAGTCATACAGATTCCTCCCCTAAGAGGGGAGGAATCTGCGCGTTACGACTCCCTGAAAGAAGGTAGGACTATGAAGATAACCATGGCCGGATTCGAGGCGGCATGGAAATACGGAGAGCTGTTTTGGCAGGGCGTGGTGTGTACCGTATCC
The DNA here is from genome assembly GCA_002427465.1 of Clostridiales bacterium UBA5446. Taxonomy (GTDB): domain Bacteria; phylum Bacillota; class Clostridia; order Oscillospirales; family Oscillospiraceae; genus Scatomorpha. Next base: position 5,871 of record DIRC01000042.1, read on the forward strand.
CTTTCCGCGCTGACCGTGATATTTGGATTTATCCTGGCGCTGGTTCTTGCGCTTTGCCGCCTGGGCAAAGTCCGGGTGCTGAATATTCTGGCAAGTGTCTATGTGGAACTATTCAGGGCAACGCCGATGCTGGTGCAGCTTTTTATCGTCTACTACGTGGTGTTTGCAAACATTGATCTGATTCCGGGCTTCAAGCTGTTCGGCTTTATCCGGTTTAACCGGTTCTTCCCCGGTGTAGTTGCCCTGTCGCTGAATTCCGGCGCGTACCTTTCCGAGATCATACGCGCGGGTATTCAGAGCATAGACATCGGCCAGACGGAGGCGGCCCGCTCCCTGGGATTGACCCAAAGGCAGAACATGCGGCATATCGTCCTGCCACAGGCCATTAAAAATATCCTGCCTGCCATCGCAAACGAGTTTGTCACGATTATTAAGGAATCCTCCATCTGCTATACCATCGGCGTGCAGGAAATCATGTCCGCGGTCACGGCCGTCAAGGGCGCCACATTCAAAATCGCCGAACCCCTGATTGTGGCTACGGCATTATATTTCTGCCTGACCTATCCCACGTCCAAGATCATCGAGCATTTCGAAAGGAGGATGAGCCTTGGTGACAAGCGATAGCCTGATACAGGTCAGGGACCTGTGCAAATATTATGACAAGGGTAGAATCAAAGCCCTGGACGGCATATCCGTGGACATCAACCGGGGAGACGTCATGGTGGTCATCGGCCCGTCCGGCGGCGGAAAGTCGACTTTTCTGCGGAGCCTGAACCTCTTGGAGGTGCCTACCTCCGGTGAAGTCATATTCGAAGGCGTGGATATCACAAAGAAGCGGGATGCAAATGGGGAAAAGATCGACCTTAATGCCCACCGCCAGAAAATGGGAATGGTGTTCCAGCATTTTAATTTGTTTCCCCACAAGACCGTTATTGAGAACCTGATGCTGGCTCCGATGAAGGTCAAGAAGACCGGCGGGGAAGAGACAAGGGAAAAATGCGTGGCCCTTCTTGAGCGCGTCGGCCTTGCGGACAAGGCGGAAACCTATCCGATTCAGCTTTCCGGCGGTCAGAAGCAAAGGGTGGCGATCGTCCGGGCACTGGCCATGGACCCGGACGTCATGCTTTTTGACGAGCCAACCAGCGCGCTGGATCCGGAAATGGTTGGGGAAGTGCTGGACGTCATGAAAGAACTGGCGAGAAACGGCATGACCATGGTTGTGGTCACACACGAGATGGGCTTTGCCCGGGAGGTGGGAAATCGCATTCTGTTTCTCGCGTCCGGGAAGCTGGTTGAAGAAGGACACCCGGAGCAAATTTTTAACGCGCCGGAAAGTGACCGGTTGAAAGATTTTCTATCAAAGGTACTCATATGAATCTAAGCGATGTTAAGAAAAAAGCGGTTGCGTATATAGACGATAACGCCGGCATTTTTACCGGCGTTTCCGACAGGATATGGGAAACCCCCGAGCTGTCGCTGAAGGAATTTAATGCGGCGAAGCTATATTGCGATATGCTGGAAAAGGGCGGATTTGCCGTCGTAAAAAATCTGTGCGGCATGCCCACCGCCTTTTACGGAAGCTTTGGCTCCGGAAGGCCGGTCATCGGCATACTGGGGGAGTATGACGCCCTTTCAGGCCTTTCCCAGGCAGGGGGTGCAACGGAAAGAAAGCCGGCCCCCGGTGGAAACGGGAGCGGCCACGGCTGCGGGCATCACCTTCTGGGGGCCGGCTCAATGGCTGCGGCGTTTGCCGTGAAGCATTATCTGGAGACCTCCGGAAAGCCGGGTACTGTGGTGTTCTACGGCTGCCCGGGGGAGGAGGGGGGCGCGGCAAAGGCCTTTTTGGCTCGGGATGGCCTTTGGAAATCCCTGGACGCCGCTTTTAGCTGGCATCCCTCAGATGTGAACGAGGTCAGAACCGGGACAAACAACTCCTGCATCCAGGTGCTGTATCGGTTCCTGGGCGTCTCCGCACATGCGGCGGGAGACCCCGAAAACGGGCGTTCGGCGCTGGACGCCGTTGAGCTCATGAATATCGGCGTCCAATTTCTGCGGGAGCATATGCCCCCGGCCTGCCGGGTGCATTACGCCATCACAGACGCCGGGGGCGTATCGCCAAACGTGGTTCAGCCTGAAGCCGCCGTACTCTATATGGTGCGCGCAAACAAGGTGGCGGAATCCGTGGCGCTCCAAAAGCGGGTGGATAGGATTGCCGAAGCCGCCGCCATGATGACGGACACAACCTTTGAGCGGGTGTTCGTCGACGGGCTGGCGGAACTGCTGCCGAATTTTGCCCTGGAAAATCTCCTTTATCGGAATTTCGAGATGGTCGGCGTTCCGGAGTATACTCAGGAAGAAACGGTCTTTGCCGCGGCGCTGAGAGAGACATACAGCAGTGGCGGCGCCGATGCCGTCCCGGGAATCGGTCCGATGTTTGACGAGGCTATAGCCGATCAGGTGCGGGAGAAGACCGGCGGCCTGAAGAAGCCCCTGTGCGATTTTCTGCTGCCCCAATATTCCGGAACCGGATTTGTCCCCGGCTCCACGGATGTGGGGGACGTGAGCTGGCTGACCCCTACGGCGCAGGTCCATGCGGTCTGCTTCACGCTGAATTCCCCCGGCCATTCCTGGCAGAATGTTAGCTGCGGCAAAACGTCCATTGCGCACAAGGGAATGCTGACCGCGGCAAAGGTGCTGGCCTGCACCGCCATAGATCTTTTCCAAACGCCCGAGCTTCTCGATTCCGCCAGGGCGGAATTTGACCGGCGGTCGGCCGTGGGCTATGTCTGCCCGATCGAGCCGGGTGAAATGCCGAAAACCATATAATTCAAAACGGAGCGCGGCGAGGCGCTCCGTTTTTCTATCTAAACATTAGCACTCGGTAGATGAGAGTGCTAATGTTTACAATTCGTTCATAATATGTTCATGGAAATGTTAAAATTGTATTGTAACTTATATATGTGGATAAACAGATGATTGAAAATACCAACGAGAATTAAAACAGACGACTTGAGGAGGTCATATTATGTTTGAACTTATTCCGTATGCCAGCCGCAGGAATTCCATCTTTAGTCCCTTTGAGGATTTTTACCGCGACTTCTGGAGCACCCCCACAGGGGAAATCAAGACCGACATCACAGACACCGGTGATGCCTATAAGCTTGAGGCCGACCTGCCCGGCTTTAAAAAGGAAGACATCAAGATTGACATCAATGATAAGCGTCTTATCATCAAGGCCGAGCGCAGTTCCGAATCCGAAGAGAACAAACAGGGGTATGTGCGCAAGGAGCGCAGCTACGGCTCATTTACCCGCAGCTTCGACGTATCCGGTATCGAGACCGGCGAAATAACCGCCACCTATACCGACGGGGTGCTGACTATGACTCTGCCGAAAAGGCCGGAACTCAGGCCGGAGAGCAGACAGGTCCTGATTGACTAAACCTCACGGCATGGCGCCATTTTGTACATCTCCCTTCTATGCAAAACCTCCGGCATTTTGCCGGAGGTTTTGTTATGTCAACCTAAAAATGTGCGCCGCCCCGGGCTGGAGGCTCAGTCTGACCAGTCCGCTGTCAATCCGGATTTCTTCTCCGGTCAGCAGGCAGACGCCCCGGGCCGGATCTTTAGCTTTGAATGCCGCCAGCTCAGCCCCGGTCAGGCCAGCGTTATCGAGCCACAGGTCGGCAACAGCAAGACGCGGGCTTTCGGACCGGTTTACGGCGATGAGAAAAGCGCCGTCGGAAGCCGGCGTGCCGAAAAGGTCCTGCTCTCCGCGGATGAAGCGGAGAATGCACAAGACATCCGGGCCGGGAGCGTAAAATGCGGCTGCACCGGCAGAAAGGGCGTCGTTTTCGTTTCTGATCCGCCCCAGCAGGGCATACCATTCCGTCAGCGGGCGCTTTCCCTCCTGAAACGGCCCGCGGCAAAAGGGATCGAGCATACCCTGCATGCCGGTCTCATCGCCGTAATAGATACAGGGCACACCGGGGACGGTATACTGGACGGCAGCGCAGAGCTTCTGCATGGCGGCGCCGCGCTCGTCCTGCTTATCCGTCACGATGAACCCTGCCTGCTGTTCCCTGGTCAGGGTTCTGGCGTCCAGCCGCGCCGCCAGGGCGGTGCGTATGCGCTCGGTATCGTGGGACGACAGGAGATTCATGAGCGAGCGGTACAGGGGGGGCGGCAAATTCAGCCGCTGATCCAGCAGAAACGCGGCAAGGGCGCGGGCGTCCTGCCGGAAGGTAAAAAAGTCGATAAGCGCGGCGCGCAGGGGGTAGTTCATGACGGAATCCAGGGCGGAGCCAAGCGCGTATCTTCGCCGCCGGCCATAGCTTATTTTTATCACCGGGTCCTCCCAGACCTCGCCCAGCACCACATTGTCCCGGGATACCGATTTGGCGGCGTCCCGAATCAGGGCGAGCACGGGGTCGGGCAGTTCGTCGGCCACGTCCAGGCGAAAGCCGGAGGCTCCCCGCCTCAGCCAGGTTTTGATAACGCTGTTCTCACCTGTGATGATAAAATCCCGCCAGGCTGGTTCCTCCTCGTTGACTTCCGGTAAGTTTTTAAAGTTCCACCAGCAGCGGTAATCCTCCGGAAAGGCGCGGAAATCATACCAGCGGTAGAAGGCAGATGCCTCGCCGCCGTTATAGGCGCCCGGGGCGGGGTAGCGCCCAAACCTGTTAAAATACACGCTGTCGGCGCCGGTATGGGAAAATACCCCGTCAAGGATGATCCGGATTCCACGTCGGCGGGCGCTTTCGCACAGCCGGATAAAATCCGCGTTTGTGCCGAGAATCGGGTCTGTATTCAGGTAATCCGCGGTATCATAGCGATGGTTGGAGGCGGCTTCGCAGATGGGATTCAGATAAATAACGCCCACGCCCAGGCTTTCCAGATAGGGCAGCCGGTCTTCAATCCCCTTCAGGGTGCCGCCGTAGAAGTCAAGGGGGAAATAAAAGCCGTCCCGGCTGTTGGGCAGCCAGTCCACCGGCTCCGACCAGTCCTCGTGGTATTTCACCTTTCGCCCCAGCGCCCGGTGATACTCCGCGCCACGCCGGGCGGTTTCGCTGCCGTCCCGGGCAAAGCGGTCGGGAAAAATCTGATACATGACGGTTTTTCCAAACCAGTCGGGGGTTTCGAAATCCGCGGCGTAAACGGTGAGGCGAAAGCCCTCGCCGCGAAAGCCGGACAGGCTGCCGAAGCGCCCCGAGCCGTCGGCACAGAGCCAGAGTGGTTCTCCATCGCCCGGGTTCAGGGAAAAGCCGTACCAAAGTGCCTCCGGTTCAGCCGGCGCGTCAAGGCAGACGGAGAACAGCCCGTCCGACAGGGCCATGTCATAGCTGCGCTCCCAGTCGCCGCCCCATAAAAAAAGCCGCGCGGAGGCGATGCAGCCGCTAAGGTCACGAAACGCCAGGGTGAGGCGGCTTTTCGCTTTTACTGCGCCTATGGGCCGGCGGTATTCCTCGCAGGCCGCGTCATGGATGAGGTTGGCGGACAATATCGGGTTCGTCATGAATCTTCCTCAAATTTCCCGGGCATAACGGTGTAGAGCGTGCGCAGGTTACCCGCCTTCAGCTCTTTGGCACAGATGACACTGCCGCACATCACGGCACTGAGCCTGCCCAAGTCCACCGTGTTTTCAGAGAGGATCGCGCCGGATTCCATACGCCTCCAGTCTCCGGGAAAAGCGTCTCGGAGAACGCCGCGAAGCTTTTCGTCAACGGCTTCGATCAGCCGCGCGCTCCGGGGCGTGAGCGCCGCAATTGCCGGGAGAGGGACACACAGGCATTCTTTCGCCATGTATATGGTACAGTTGGATATTATGTCAACCGAATCGCCCCAGGAAAGACGGCATTCGTCCAGCAGCAGTCGCAGAAGCTCCGGGAGAATCAGCGCGTCAAGGCCGCCTCGGACGTTCAGGGTGGAAAGGCAAGGAAGCGCCCCGGCGTCCATTTTGGAGCTCAGCAGCGCCTCTCCCGCATTCGCGGCCGTTTGGAAATAAGCCAGGGTAAGGTCCGGACAATCACGGGTATTGAGACGCGCCGCCAGCGCCTGTTCTTTTGAGGCTGCGTTGTAGTCCGGTTTGACGTTGCCGGAACAGGCGGGAAAGTGCGCCTCGGCGCGCCACTGCCCGCTGCCGTCCCGCCGGGCCAGCGCGGCCAGCCGCCCGGAATAGACGATATGAAGACCGTCGCCGGTCCAAAGCTCTTTGGCATCCCCGCCGAAATATACGGTTATCGCATCTTTTTTTGTCATAGCGTTCTCACAGCATGTCGATGTAAAGCCGCGTATATTCCTCGGCGGAACGGGCAAAGCCGAAGTCCTGGCTCATAGCGTTCCGGACCAGATTAAGCCAGGCTTTCGGCTCGTTTTGGTACACGTCCATGGCTCTGATGACAGCGTCCTTCATCTCGTGGGCGTTGAAATTGCTGAAGGAGAAGCCGTTCCCCTCGCCGGTGAAGCGGTTGTATGGGGAGACGGTATCCCGCAGACCGCCGGTCTCGCGCACGATGGGCAGGGCGCCGTAGCGCATGGCGATCATCTGGGAAAGTCCGCAGGGCTCGAACAGGGAGGGCATGAGAAACATATCCGCGCCGGCATATACCCGGTGGGACAGGGCTTCATCGTATCCGATATAGGTGCAAAGGCGGCCCCGGTGCCTTGCCTCGGCGCCGCGCATGAAGTCTTCATACTTCCTGTCGCCTGTGCCCAGGAGCACGAAGCGGATGTCGTATGCCATCAGTTCGTCAAGAACCCGCATCACAAGATCGAAGCCCTTTTGTGCGGTCATCCGGGAGACCATAGCGATGAGCGGCGCTTCCGGCGCGGGATCAAGGCCCATGTCCGAAAGCAGCGCATCCTTGCAGGCGCGCTTGGCGTTCAGGCGGCCTCTGTCGTATTTCCGGGGGATGAGAGGGTCTGTGCGCGGGTTGAAGACAATGCTGTCTATTCCGTTGAGAATACCGGAAAGCTCATGGCGGCGGGCGGACAGAATGCCTTCCAGCCCCTCGCCGTAATCGCTGCCGCAGATTTCCCCGGCGTAGCTGGGGCTCACGGTGCTCAGCCGATCCGCGAAGACGCATCCGGCCTTCAGGAACGACGCGCTGCCGTTCAGCTCAATGAATTCCGGGGTATAATACCTGTCGGGAACGCCGAAAAGGTCGCTGAAGAATGCAAAGTCGAATTTTCCCTGGAAGGCGATGTTATGGATGGTCAGAAGGGTTTTTATGCTGTCCAGGCCCGTCTTTCCGTAATGTGTTTTGATCAGCATGGGCAGCATCGCGGTGTGCCAGTCGTTGCAGTGGAGAATATCCGGGGAAAAATCCAGCATCGGCAGGGCCTCCAGAACGGCACGGGTGAAGAAAGCGAACTGCTCTCCTTCCGCAAAGCCGCCCCGGTATATTTTGTCGCCGAAATAGAATTCGTTATCAATGAGGTAGACGGTCACATCGCCGCAAACCAGCTTTTCAACACCGACGTATTGGCTGCGCCAGCCCAGATCCACGGAAAAGCTGAACAGATGCGAGACATCGTCGGCATAGTGATCCTTAATGACGCGGTGATAGGGCATCACGACCCGGGCGTCGATACCCAGTGCCGCCAGGCTTTTTGGCAGCGTGCCGACTACGTCCGCAAGGCCGCCGGTCTTGGCCAGAGGCGCGCATTCCGCCGCGGCCAGCAGAACGTTTGGAAGCGCCTTGCGGCCCTTTTCTTTAAGAAGCCGCTGGAATTCACGTTTCATTTTGCCTTTTCCTCCGTTTCAAATTGGAACCAGACCGCCGACATGGGCGGAAGGGTAATTCTGGCGCTGTATTTTAAATCCAGGAACGCTTCTTCCCGGGACGGGATCGCAGGGATGTTTTTTACCCCGCCTCCGCCAAATTCCGTTTCATCCGAGGAAATCAGTTCCCGCAAAACGCCCATTTCCGGAAGCCCGATCACAAAGCCGTCATATTTTACCGGCGTGAAATTGCAGGCGCAGACGACGGCGGGGCCGGATTTCGCCTTCCGCATGAAGGCGATGGCGCTCCGCTCCGCGTCGTCCACGTTCAGCCACAGAAAACCGTCCCAGGAATCGTCGATCTGCCAGAGGGCGGGGTTTTTGGCGTAGATCCGGTTCAGGCGGCGGACATACCGGCGCATGCCCGCGTGGATCGGATAGTCCAGCAGCATCCAGTCCAGCGCCTTTTTATAGTCCCATTCGATGAACTGTGCGAACTCCGAGCCCATGAACATCAGCTTTTTGCCGGGATGGGCGAACTGGTAGCCCCAGAGCGCCCGCAGGGTGGCAAACTTCATGTCATAGCCCCCCCACATCTTTCCGATCATAGACTTTTTCCCGTGAACAACCTCGTCGTGGGAAAAGGGGAGGATATAGTTTTCGGAAAAGGCGTATACCATCGAGAATGTCAGCCGGGAATGGTGCTTGCTTCGGAAATAAGGGTCTATGGCCAGATAGTTCAGGGTGTCGTGCATGAGTCCCATGTCCCACTTGAACGTAAAGCCCAGGCCACCGTCGTAAGGCGGGCGGGTGACCATGGGGAAGTCTGTAGCCTCCTCCGCCGCCGTTATGCAGCCTGGAAATTCCGTCAGAACAGCGGTGTTGAGATTCCGCAGAAAATCCGCGGCGGCCAGGTTGATGTTTCCGCCGTCGGAGCCTGGCCGCCATTGGCCGGGCTTGCGGGCGTAATCCAGATACAGCATGGATGAGACGGCGTCCACACGAATTCCGTCTATATGATATACGTCGAAGAAAAAAACCGCCGACGAAATGAGAAAGCTCTGTACCTGGGGTTTGGCGTAATCAAAAATCAGGGTACCCCATTCGGGATGTTCCGCCATCAGCCGGTCGGCGCATTCAAAAAGCGGGGTGCCGTCAAAACGGGCGAGGCCGTGCTCGTCCTTGGGAAAATGTGCGGGCACCCAGTCCAGAATGACGCCGATGCCGTCTTCGTGGAGCCTGTCCACAAAATACATGAAATCCTGAGGAGTTCCGTACCGGCTGGTGGGCGCGAAGTATCCGGTGACCTGATATCCCCAGGAGCCTTCAAAGGGGTATTCGGTGATCGGCAGCAACTCAACATGGGTATAGCCCATATCTTTGCAGTAGGGGGCCAGTTCGTCCGCCACCCGGCGATAATTGGGGAAGACCTCGTTTTCCGCCTTCCGCCAGGAGCCAATATGCATCTCATATATGGACATAGGGGAGCTAATTGGGTCTTTTGTTGGCCTGGCCGCCATAAATTCGCCGTCCTGCCAGGCGTAGCCCCCCAAATCCCAGACCTTGGAGCCGGTTGCCGGGCCTGTCTCGGCATGAAAAGCGAAAGGATCTGCCTTGAGGACGGTTTGCCCATCAGCGCCGACGATTTTGTATTTGTAAATCATCCCATTGGAAACCTCCGGGATAAAGGCGACCCAAATTCCGTCGTCCCGGCGCGTCATGGGGGAGGCCAAGCCGTCCCATCCGTTCCAGTCGCCAACCACGGACACGCTCCGGGCGTTCGGCGCCCATACGGCGAAGCGGCAGGCTCCGCATTCCGGCACATATCGGCAGCCAAGAGTCAGATAGGCCTTCTTCGCCGAGCCGGCGTTAAAGAGCCGGGCGTCTTCCCGTTTTATGGCTTTGTCTGCCCGGACAGCGGCATCCATGGCGAAACCTCCTCGCGCGGGAGCTGCACCCGCCCTTTCATTCTGTATCCATTATACAATTATTTCCTTGCGAATCAAAGGATTTTTTCGCATATGCGGTTTTGACATTTTTATGCGATCCCTGTATACTGATTTATAATCAATTTCTGGGGGGCTTAGCCGTGATATACGTCGTCGAAGACGACAAAAGCATCAGGGAGCTTGTGGCCTATGCCATGGACTCCGCCGGGTATGAAGCGGAGACCTTCGGGACGGCGCGGAGCTTTTTTGCCGCCATGAACCCATCGGCGGCCCGGCTTGTCATACTGGACATTATGCTTCCCGGGGAGGATGGGCTGACCGTCCTCAGCCGGTTGAGGTCGGCTCCAGAGACCGCGCAGATTCCCGTGATTATCATGTCCGCCCTGGGGACGGAGCGGGATAAGGTTCATGGCCTTGATCTGGGTGCGGACGATTATATTGCAAAACCATTCGGCATTAAGGAATTTCTGGCCCGGGTCCGTGCTCAGCTTCGGCGGCATGAGCCAAAGGCCCTGCTTACCTCCGGACGCCTGCGGCTGCACCCGGCCGGGCGGAAAGTGGAAGTGGGCGGCCAGGAGATCAGCCTGACTGCAAAGGAGTTCGAGCTTCTGGAATATCTCATGCGGCGAGTGGGTGTGGCGGTTCGCCGCGAGGAGCTTTTGGGCGTCGTATGGGGTTATTCCGGAGGGGAGGAGACCCGGACCGTGGACGTGCACATCAGGAGCCTGCGCAGCAAGCTGGGCGCTTCGGGCAATGCCATTGAGACCGTGAGGGGCGTTGGCTACAGAATGGAGAAGCAGCTATGAAGCGGGGGCAAATTAAATATTCGGTGCTTTCCGCCGCGGCGGCCGTATTTGGAACCGTCCTGTGGTCGCGCCGGCAGAGGCGGCAGGCTCCTTCCGGGGATAGCGGAGACGCAGAAGCCGCGGCTGTCCTGCCTGCCGCAGCCTCCAGGGAGGAACCGGAAAAAATGCGCAGGGAATTTTCCGCAAACGTGTCCCATGAGCTTAAAACCCCCATCACATCCATTTCCGGCTATGCGGAAATGATGATGACGGGGATGGTTAAGCGGGATGATGTGCCGAAGCTTTCGGAGAAGATCTATAACGAATCGCAAAGGCTGATTGCCCTCATCGATGATATTATCAGGCTCTCACGCCTGGACGAGGGCTCCGTGGGAAACCACGCTGCCGAGGTGAACCTTCTGGCAGCGTCCCGGCGTGTGGCGGACAGGCTTGAGCATAAGGCGGAAAGCTTCAGGGTCTGCGTTACGGTGTCCGGAGAAGACGTGATGATACTGGGCGATGAGCAGCTTGTCGACGAGATGATCGCGAACCTGTGTGACAACGCCATCAAATATAACCGCCCGGGCGGGCGTGTCTGCATATGGGTAGGAAGACGGGGCGGCGCGCCTTACCTGACCGTATCCGACGACGGTATCGGAATAGAACCGGAGCATATGGAGCGGATTTTTGAGCGGTTTTACCGAATAGACAAAAGCCGCTCGCGGGAAACGGGAGGCACGGGCCTTGGGCTTTCGATCGTAAAGCACAGCGCAGCGTGGCATAAGGCCACGGTAAAGGCTGAAAGCACACCGGGAAAGGGTACCCGGATCAGCGTTATTTTTGACGGAAAGGGAGGGGAATGAACCCGTGGAATATATGAAAAAGCCGTTTGTGACAAAAGCTCAGCTTGAGGCGCTGGATAAGGACTTCCCGACGCCTTATTATCTTTATGATGAAAAGGCGATCAGGCAAAACGCGCGCAGGCTGAACGAGGCGTTTTCCTGGAACGAGGGATTCAAGGAGTATTTTGCCGTCAAGGCCACGCCGAATCCGGCAATCATGCGGATACTCCACGAGGAGGGCTGCGGCATGGACTGCTCGTCCCTCACGGAGCTGATGCTCTGCCAGCGAATCGGAATCGGCGGCAGGGATATCATGTTTTCCTCAAATGATACGCCGGCCGAGGATTTCCGGCTTGCGGACAGGATGGAGGCGATCATCAACCTTGATGACATAACTCATATCGACTTTCTTGAAAAAACCATAGGGCGGATACCCGAAACTGTTTCCTGCCGCTTTAATCCAGGGGGATATTTTGAAATTTCCAACACGATCATGGATTCTCCGGGCGACGCGAAATACGGCATGACAAAGCCCCAGATGTTTCAGGCCTACCGTATCCTGGCGGCAAAGGGCGCCAGGGAATTTGGCATCCACGCCTTTCTCGCCTCCAACACCTCCACGGACGACTATTATCCGACTCTTGCCATGCAACTATTCCGCCTTGCCGTGGAGCTCCATGAGGAGACGGGGGCCCACATCGGCTTCATCAACCTCTCCGGCGGTATCGGTATCCCCTACCGTCCGGACGGCCGGACGGCGGACATCATGGTGATCGGAGAAGCCGTCAGACGGGTCTACGAGCAGATCCTTGTCCCGGCGGGGATGGGAGACGTCAAAATCTTTACGGAACTGGGCAGATTTATGCTGGGGCCTTACGGCTGCCTGGTGACAAAGGCTATCCATCAAAAGCACATACACAAGGAATATATCGGCCTGGACGCCTGCGCATGCAACCTGATGCGGCCGGCCATGTATGGGGCCTATCACCACATCACCGTGGCGGGCAAGGAGGACGCGCCCTGCGATCACCTTTATGACATTACCGGGGGCCTGTGCGAGAATAACGATAAGTTCGCAGTGGATCGCTGGCTGCCTTATATCGCGCCGGGGGACTTCGTCATCATCCATGACACGGGCGCCCACGGTCACAGTATGGGGTATAATTATAACGGCAAGCTCCGCAGCGCGGAGCTGCTGCTGGGGGAGGATGGGCAGGTCACGATGATCCGCCGCGCCGAGACGCCGGAAGATTACTTCGCGACGCTTGAGTTCTGATCCCGGCATATGCCGATAATAAATGGAACAAGGACGGGGCGTGCCCCGTCCTGACGTTTTAATGCGGCTCAAAGCTTTTCAATATCAATGACCGAGACCTCAAAAGCCGTTTTTTCAATAGCGGCGCCGTCTATCAGCTTTATGTATCTGCGGCTTTGCATTCGCCCTTGCAGCGCAACCTTATCCCCAACCTGCCAGAGGCCGGCTTCGTGGGCCCGTATCCCCCAGCAGATGCAGGGCAGATAGTCGGAGCGGCCGCAGCGCCGTCCCACCGCCAGCATCAGGTCGCAAATATCGCGCCCCATGGGGGTCGTACGAAGATTCGGAGGCTTGCACAGGGTTCCGGACAGTTCCACAAGATTCAGGTCGTCCCCGTCGTCGAAATAGATTTCCCGTGCGAAAACGGTTACTACAAGCTTTGCGCCGTCACCACGCTTATTATTGAAGGAGCGCAGTTCTCCGGTGACATGGATGCGCGACGCCTCGCAGAGCTCCGCCGAGCTGAGCAGTGACGCCCTTGCCACGATGTTGAGCCTGTCTGTGGTTCCGGAAAGACGCCGGGTTTCGATGGGGAAGGTAAAAAATTTTTCGCCCCGGCTTTCATGTGAAAAAACGGGCGCCCCGGCCAGAACCCCGCGCAATTCCGCAAAATTTCTAATTCCAGTTTCGTACATGCCTTCTCCTCCGTAAGCTCGGGAGACAAAAACGCAAGAAGTCTCCCGCTGCCGTGATTTGTTTCCGATCCGCCTGCTCGCCGCGGGGCGGTTTTCGGATATAACAGCATATTCGAAAGAAGGCGGCTATATAACCTTGTACGAGTTCCTTTGGAGGCGTATAATACAGACGGCGGATTTTTTCCCCGCAGGCAAGCCAGATGAATTACAGAGCCTGGAACGCGTAATGCGCCCCAGGCCCTTAACGGAAATGAAAGAGGGATATCATGACGATTCAAGACATACTCGCCCGCTGCGACCATACGCTTCTGCGCGTGGACGCCGCCGGCGCGGAGATCAGGTCGCTTTGTGACCAGGCAATTAATTACGGCTGCGCTTCGGTCTGCATCCCGCCGTGCCACGTGGCCGGGGCAAAGCGGTATGTGGGCGACAGAATGAAGATCTGCACCGTCGCCGGTTTTCCCAACGGCTATAATACGTCCGGCATCAAGGCGGCGGAGGCTGCGGACGCAATAGCAAACGGCGCGGACGAAGTGGATATGGTGATTAATATTGCCATGGTCAAGGACGGGGTTTGGGGCGATGTGGCGGCGGACATAGCCGCCGTGAGGAAGGCAACGGCAGGGTATCTGCTAAAAGTCATTATCGAATGCTGCCTTCTGGAAGAGGAGGAAAAGCGCCGTCTTTGCAGGATTGTATCGGACTCCGGAGCGGAATACATCAAGACGAGCACGGGCTTTTCCACAGGCGGCGCCACCCGGGAGGACGTAAGGCTGCTGCGGAGCTGCTG
>DIRC01000025.1:0-11484 GCA_002427465.1 Clostridiales bacterium UBA5446
TATTAAGGGAATGCCGGAATCAGCCGAACAAATGGCGGCCTTAGCGGAAAAATTAATGACAAACTGTGTGCGGGATTTACCCTGATTGTGAATTTTTCGCGGTATAATTCAACATGCGCCCCGAAAGAGCTTTTATAAAAGGTAAGCGGCGCCCCGGGGCAAAAGAAAAACCCCGTGTTTTTAATAAACACGAGGCTTGATTAAAGTATCAGTATCTGTACTCTGTACTAAGTACGCGCGGGCGTCCGCAAGCGCAGCTTTTTTGGCAGGTTATATGGCCGTCCAGCCGCCGTCAACGCTCAAAAGCTGACCTGTGGTATAGCTGGAAGCGTCAGACGCGAAATAGACCACCGCGCCGTCAAGCTCGCCTTCCCTGCCCGGCCTTCCCATGGGGCAATAGGTGGCGATTACCTTCAGAAAGTCTTCATTGGTGACCAGTTCACCCGTCATCTCGCTGGGGAAATACGCAGGGCCGATGGCATTCACGGTGATATTATACTTTGCCCATTCATTCGCCAGGGATTTCGTCAGCATTTCCACGGCGCCCTTGGTGGAACAGTAGGCGGTGAGCGGCAGCCCCGGCATGGCGACCGTGCTGTGGATGGAGCCGGTATTGATGATCTTGCCGTAATTATTCTCGATCATTACCTTGCCAACCTCACGGGCAACGAAGTAAACGCTGCTCAGGTTCATATCCACCATCGCCCGCCAAAGCTCGTCTGACTGCTCCTCGGCGGGGCCGAACAGGGCGATTCCGGCATTGTTCACCAGGATGTCGATTTTCCCGAAATGGTTCTTAACCTGCGCCACAGCATTTTTTATGTTCTCGTTATTCAGCACGTCACATTTCACAGCGAGACACTGCACACCCAAGCTCTCTATCTCTGCTTTGACAGATTCCAGCTTTTCGACCCTTCGGGCCAGAATGGCCACGTCAGCCCCCTCCCGGGCAAGGGCCAGCGCAAACTGCCTTCCAAGTCCTGAGGAAGCTCCAGTCACGATTGCGGATTTACCGGTTAGATTAAATAAGCCAGACATGTTTATCCATACCTCCCAAAATTTATGATAGTGGTTATGAGCAGGATAACATTATTATAATGATTTGTAAACATACGTTAATTTTTTGTTCTGATCGGGCTTACCGCAGGCCGGCGGGAATCCCCGGAAGCATGTGTTTACCCATGTGAAATGGGATATGGTCAGCTACAGCGCGGACCGCATAAATATGGCCGATGGATTTTTATGGGCGACAAAGGCGAAGCTGCTGGAGAAAGATAACATTGCCGTCCGCATTTCGCGGATTTATCAGCCTCATTTGAGGCGCGGACAATCCTATTAGTCGAAGGGATCGGAATTTTTCCGATCCCTTCGCTTTTCCGTACCACGGCCGCCGACTTTTTGTTGGACGGAAACGTACAACTCCGGCCATGCTGCGGCGTATAGATAGAGGGGAGGTGAAAGCACGGCATGGAAATTATTGAAAAAACTTACGCCTGGGCTTATCCGCTGACCACCAGGCGAATGACGGACGGCATCGTGCTCCACCACGCGGCTGCCTCCGCGGCCGCGCCGGAGCAGATCCATGCGTTCCATCTGGCACAGGGCTGGAACGGCATCGGGTACCACTACTATGTCCGCAAGGACGGCACTGTTTACCGGGGCAGGCCGGAGGCGGCCTCCGGCGCCCATACGGAAAACGAGAACTGGCACACCATCGGGATTTGCTTCGAGGGCAACTTTATGACCGAGATCATGAGCGAAGTCCAGCTTAAAGCCGGGCGGGCGCTGATTGCGGATATAAAAACACGTTATCCCGGCATCGACGTGAAGGGGCACAGAGACTTTAATGCCACCGGCTGCCCAGGCACGAATTTTCCGTTTGAAAGGATGGTTGAAGAAGATATGACAGGCGAAGAAATCTATACCAAACTAAACGAATATCTGCGGGAGCTGCCCTGCCCGGACTGGGCGCGGGCGGAATTGCAGGAGGCCATAAACGCAGGAATCACCGACGGCACCCGGCCCTGTGAGCTGATCCCCCGGTATCAGGCGGCCATCATGGCAAAAAGGGCGAAACAGGGATGAAGAAGTCGAAACTGGAATTTTCTAAAAAAGC
Source organism: Clostridiales bacterium UBA5446 (assembly GCA_002427465.1). Classification (GTDB taxonomy): domain Bacteria; phylum Bacillota; class Clostridia; order Oscillospirales; family Oscillospiraceae; genus Scatomorpha. The sequence goes on from DIRC01000025.1 coordinate 2,117, forward strand.
CGTTGTGGCCTATTTCGCGGTTCTGACGGGCTTTGCGCTGGCAACGATTATCCTGGCGGCTCTCTCCATCAAGTATAATTACACGGGCGGCTTGGGTTATCTGTCGTATCCCTTCACTGCCCTGTCCGGGGCTGGGGCGGTGATCCTGCCGGCGTATTTCAATAAATCCGCCAGGGAGAATACCGCCGGGGGTATTGTCTATGAGGCGGCCAAAGCAAAAAACTATGAGACCATATAACCGGAGGATTTTTAAATGGCGGATAAGCTGAAAAATCTGTTATCCAGAAAGTTTCTCATTGCCGTTGCCGGCGTTTTATGCGGCATTAGCACAGCGATAGGCGGGGATACCACTAACGGAGCCATACTGATTATTTCCTCCGTGCTGGGCTATCTTGTTGCGGAAGGTTTTGTAGACGCCAAAGCTGTGGCGTCTGCCGCCGCCGCAATCACGGATGTTGCCGAAGCGGTGGGCGGCGGTATTTCTTCAGAGGCGGAGCCGGATGAAGCGGGATCGGATGAGACCGTTTCGGCGGCGCGCAGCGGAGAAGCTTAGATAAAGCGAGCCGGAGGCATCAGCCTCCGGCATTTTTATTTTGGCGGCAAAGGCGGAGAATAAGCCGATTTTTATCTTAAAAAGACTGCGCCGGATTTGCCGCAAAGGCAAAAAAATTCCAGGGTGGTTACCCTGGCGTTTCATCGGCGGTTATCTGTCGCTGTTTGAATAATGTTCATCTCTGAAGATCAAATCATCGATATCTCCGCCCATAGGGCTATAATCCATATAATATATCTCCTTTCTATGTAACTATTTAAGAAGTATACCACCTTCGGCGGGAAATGTCAATCACAAACGGAAAAAACCCGAATCGGATGCCGCGGGCCGGGCCTGGAATTTTTCCGAAGCCGATTTTTGAAGTGCTTGACGGTATAAACGGCGCAGTATATAGTAGGGATTGACAACGGTAAGATTTATAGTACGGAGGGTGTGCCATGCGCTATTCCATAGAAGGCGGATCGCTTCCGGTGGTGATTTGCCAGCTTGAGCCGGGCGAAACAATGATCAGCGAATCGGGTGGCCGTACATGGGCAAGGGGTGACGTAATTACCGAGGCGTCATCGGAGGGCGGCGCAAAAAAGGTGCTGGGCAGGGTGTTCAGCGGGGAGAGCCTTTTCATGAGCCGGTATACTGCCAGAAGTTCGGCGGAAATCGCGTTTGCCTCCTCTTTTCCGGGGCGTATAATAGCCATTGAGCTGGCCCCGGGCCGGAGCATTATCTGCCAGAAGGGCGCGTTTCTGGCCGCCACGGCGGGGGTAAGTTTGTCCATCCACTTCACCGGCAATCTGGGCAGAGGTTTTTTCGGCGGCGAGGGCTTTATCATGCAGCGTGTCACCGGCCCGGGTGTTATCTTTCTGGAGCTTGACGGCCACAACGTGGAGTATGAGCTTGCTCCGGGCGAGCGGATTGTCTGCGACACGGGCGTCGTAGCCATGATGGACGAGACCTGTAACATGGATGTCCAGGTGGTCAAGGGCCTCAAAAACATGATTTTCGGCGGTGAGGGCCTTATGGACACCGTGGTCACAGGGCCGGGGAAGGTCTGGCTCCAGACGATGACCGTATCCCAGCTGGCCAGGCTGATTATCCCGCATATCCCAAAACAGGGCTGAAACCGCGGCGGCGGGACGGCAGATAAGAAAGCGGCGCGGAGCCGGTCTCCGCGCCGCTTTCTTATCTGTATGGCCAGATTCCGCGCGGCCTGTAAGCGAGCCGTACAGGAGCCTCCGCCGAAAACGACGTTTTATGCGAACCATGCGCACTATAATGTCGTTACCTTTTTATAGGGGAGGAATGCCTGTTTGAAGAAGGTCCTATCTTTTTCTGTGACCGTCGCGCTCTTTCTCGTGATCAGCGCCGGCGTCCTGGCGGATTTCGACTCGGAGACGGACTACGGCCTGATCATGGTGGAGGCGGCTGTGGCGGGAGATGCGGAAGCCGGGATCGAAGCAGAACGCCAAAGAAACGAAAAGATAGATACCCTCGGTATCGACGAACAAAAGATCAGCTATCAGGATCTCGTGCTTCTTGCCAGAGTAATCCATATCGAGGCGGGCAGCGAGTGGCTGCCCGACGAATGGAAGATGGCTGTGGGAGAGGTACTGCTCAACCGCGTTGCGTCTCCGGAGTTCCCGGATACCATAAAAGAATGCGTTTACCAGGAAGGCCAGTACGGCGGGGCGGGGGAGTCGTGGTATGAAAAGCTGACGCCGTACCGCAGCTGCGCGGTGGCGGCCAAGCGCCTGCTGTCCGGGGAAAGGGTGCTCAACGAGCCGTCCGTGGTGTTCCAGTCCAACGGCCCTCAGGGCAGCGGAGTCTTCCGCGAGTTCAGGGACGCCTGTTTCGGCACCACGTATTTATGCTATTCCACCTATCCGGAGCTGTATTGAAGGCTGCCGGATTACCGTTGCAGCCCTTCGGAATCCCGCCCTGCGGCGGGATTCCGAAGCGGGTGCCGGCATCGAAAAACACCCCACATCCCAAAGACCTTGGGTGTGGGGTGTTTTAGTTGGCCTGCGTTTATCAGCGGCTAGAAAATGTCTTCGACGACTTTTTCCGGCTGGTGCTCAAGCTCTTGGGGATTTTTTAGGTAGTATCTCAGGTACTTAAACGCGGCGGCATAATAATATCCGTCCACAATGCGCTCATCGCAGGTGATTTTGTAGTCGATGTATTTGCGTTCCACCGGGGCGCCGTGCCTGTCCAGCTCCATAGTGTGCCGTTTTGCACCGAAAGCCAGGAAGGCGGGCAGGTTTCCGAAATTGTACAGGTGATGGTATATCGGCTGGATGCCGAGTGATCCCAGGTCGGTGACGATAAGGGAGCCGTGGAAAGGGCTGACGCTGAGCAGGGATGCGGGCAGCCATCCGAAATAATCCATGATGTTCAGCAGCCAAACGGCGAACTTCAGGATGAGGCCGGGGATCTTCATCAGCTTTGCGGCAACCCGCTCGGTGCCGCTGTCCGCCTGATTGGCCCTTATTTCGTCAATGGCGGCGTTCATCTTGCGGTAGACGTCATAGATCGTGTCCGTGGGTTCGAACTTGACCTTGGCGCAGGTCTCCTCGGCGTCCGCGGTGTAGCCGCGCTTAACCATCATATTGATCTCGATGTCATGGCGGGCATAAATATGCTGGCCGGATACGAACCGATTAAGGCCCGGCAGGTTGGAAACGACACGGATATATGCCGCGATGAATAGATGGAGCATGCCCAGGCCCTTATAGCCTTCCTGGCGCTTGCCGCGCAGCCAGCGATCCGTTTCTGTAATTTCAATGGCGCCGGAAAACTTGTTGCAGGCGTCGTTTCGTTTTATCATGATAAAAGGGGTAAATAATTGCAGCGCAGGCATTGTGCGAAGGCGCCGGCCGTCTTTTCGGTCACCGAAGCGTCTCTTGTATGTAGTTCCGTTCATTTCAGAGCCTCCGATCAAACATACATCGGCATGTACATAAAAAACTCACTAAAATATTATAAGTGTTCAGCATTCAAATAGCAAGGGATAATTTCGGTCGGAGCGGCAACCCGGCGGCAACCCGAAATGGGAAAAATTAATAGTTTATCATTGCTGCGAATTTAATATTGATATTTATTTGTATAAACTGATATTTATTTGTATGAACTGCTTGATAATGAAAGAAAAGTTTGGTATCATCTTGAGGTGTGATAAAAAGTGTTTCGCTAGAAGGTTTAAAATTTGTTATTTATGTCGGGAGGTGTATTAATGTCTTTTGAAGCGATCACGACAATAACCGAGGCTGAAGAGAATGCAAGGCAAATCAAGCTTAAGGCTCAGGCGGATGCGGAGGCGGCCGAAGCGGCGGCCGAAGCGGCGGGCAGGGCTGCGGTTGCCGACGCGATCAAAAAGGCTGGCGAGGAGCTACGCGGCAGTATGGCTCAGGCGGACGCCCGGGCAAAAACTGCGGCGGATCAGATAGCGGACGACACAGAAAGCAAGATTGCCGCGCTTCGCGCGCGCGCGGAGGAGAGGCTAGATAAGGCGGCATCGCTTATCGCGGAAAGGATTGTGAACGGCTGATGGCGATCGTCAAGATGAAAAAGCTAAGGTTTATGACCGTTTCATCCCAGGCAAGCGATCTTCTGCGCGAGCTTCAGCTTCTGGGCTGCGTCGAGATTACCGAGCCGCGGACAATGGAGGAGGACGAGCTTCCCGGTGGCCTGTCAAGATGTGCGGGCGCGGATGCCGCCCGACTCAGGGCGGATCACGCGGCTCTTATCAGCGGCATAAAGCTGCTGGATAAGTATGCGCCGGTCAAGACGAAAATCCTTGCGCCGCTGCCGGAGGCAAAGCTGAGCGAGCTGTTGGATGAAAAAAATCTGCCGGCCGGAATCAGGCTGGCGGAGAAGCTGATCGGGCTGGATGACCGTATCCGGCGCCTGTCGGCACAGGAGAGCCGCGAACGTGCCCTGGTGGAGTCGCTCCAGCCGTGGCGGGATCTCGATATGCCTCTGGACTGCTCCGGTACACGGACAAGCGCCGCGATCCTGGCGGTTTTCCCCGCGTCTGCCGAGATGGAAAAAATCAGGTTAGCCCTTCGGGACGCCACGGAGAATGCCGAGTTGTTTCTCGTCTCATCTGATAAAGATCTTCACTATACCGTGCTTGTCTGTTTGAGGACGGATATGGAGGAAGCCGTTGCGGGTCTCCGGCCGCTTGGATATTCGGCAATCAGCCTTGGCGATGTCGCAGGCACCGCCCGGGAGAACATAGCCGCCGCCGAGACCGGGCTGGACGAAATTAACCGGGAGAAAGCGGATTGCGCGGCTGAAATCATTGGAGAAGCCCCGGGAAGGGCGGCCCTTAAGCTCCGGGCGGACACCCTTTCTATCATGATTGCCAAAGCCGAAGCGGAGGCAAAACGCCTGTGCACGGAAAGCGTATCGTGTTTTGAGGGCTGGGTGCCGGAGGAACGGGAAGCGGAGCTTGCGGAGGCTCTGGGGAAATATGACTGCGCATGGGAGACAGCGGACCCGGATCCGGAGGAATATCCGGAAGTTCCGGTCAAACTGAAAAACAACAGATTTACACGGCCCTTGAATATGGTGACGGAGATGTACAGCCTGCCCGCGTACGACGGCGTGGACCCGAATCCCCTGATGGCGCCCTTTTTTATTTTGTTTTATGGACTGATGATGGCGGATATGGGCTACGGCATTCTGATGATCATTGCCGGCCTGCTGGTACTTAAAAAGAAAAAGCCGAAAGGCGGGATGCGTACATTTTTTGAGCTGATGCTTGTCTGCGGAATTGCCGTACTTCTGAGCGGTCTGGCCACCGGCGGCTTTTTCGGCAATTCCATCGTCGCGTTTTCAGAGGCATTTCTCGGCATCACGGCCGGGGATATGCCGGTATGGCTGCAGAAATTCAACGACGGTCTGTTGTTTAACCCTTTGGATGACACGGTATTTGTCCTTTTCGGATCCATGGCCCTGGGCTTTATCCAGATTATCACAGGCATGATCGTCGGCTTCGTTCAGTCGACGAAGGAGGGGAAGTTCTGGGATGCCGTGATGGATCAGGGTTCCTGGTGGCTGGTGTTCGCCGGGCTGGCAATAGGGGCGGTCACGGGCTTCTGGTGGGTGGCGATTGCCGGGTTTGCGGCGTTGGTCTGCACCCAGGGGCGTTCCAAACCGACGTTAATTGGGAAAGTTGTCGGCGGCGTGGCCAGCCTTTATGACATCACAGGTTATTTTGGCGACGTATTGTCCTATACCCGGATCATGGCTTTAATGCTGGCGGGGACGGTCATTGCCCAAGTCTTCAACACACTGGGCGCGATGACGGGGAATATTGCATTTTTCTTTATCATTTTCCTTATCGGCAACATGCTGAACTTTGGGCTGAATCTCCTGGGCTGCTATGTGCATGACCTTCGTTTGCAATGTCTGGAATATTTCGGAAAGTTTTACAAGGACGGGGGGCGCCCGTTCAAGCCAGTTGGGATCAACACTACATTCTATAATATCACGGAATAAATTAGGAGGAAAAAGTCATGGAATTTCTCAATAGCATTGGCGGCATGGCAATCGGCCTGATGGGGGCGAGCCTGGCGGTTCTTCTGGCGGGTATCGGCAGCGCCAAGGGTACCGGCATAGCTGGCGAAGCGGGTGCGGGCCTGATTTGCGAGGACCCTTCGAAATTCGGAAAAGTAATGATCCTGCAGGTTATACCGGGTACACAGGGCCTTTATGGATTGGTCATCTGGTTTTTTGCCCTGCTTCGGATGGGGGTGTTGGATGGCACCGCCTTCGATATGACCGTGACGGAGGGCGTCCGCTATTTCATGGCCTGCCTGCCCGTGGCGTTCGGTGGCTGGCTGTCCGCCATTGCCCAGGGGCGCGTCGCCGCGGCATCCATAAATATCCTTGCCAAGAAGCCGGAAGACTGGGCGAAAGGAATGATTCTCTGCATAACCGTCGAGTTCTATGCGATACTCGCCCTGCTGGCCTCTTTCCTGATGCTCATAAACATCGGCTGAGCCGGCGTTTTTGGATAAACCAAAAAGGTTGGGAGAGCTATGAATGGAATTGAAAAAATAACGGCGCATATTGCTGCCGGCGCTGAGGAAGAAATCCGGGAAATGCGGGAAGCATCCGATGCGCGCTGCGCGGAGATCATGGCCGAATATGAGCGCCAGGCTCAGGCTGAGTACTGGCAGATGATCAAGGACGGCGCCAGACAAATCGAAGACAGCGCTTCGCGGGCGGAGAGGACAGCCGGGCTGGAGGCAAAGAAGCTCATTCTTGCCATGAAACAGCAGATGGTCTCCCGGGCTTTCGAGCTGGCGCGGGAAAAGATTGCCCAGCTTCCTGAGCAGGACTATGTGGGTTTTCTGGCGAGGATGGCGAGCAGCGCCGCAATTACCGGACAGGAAGAACTGATCTTTAACGAACGCGACAGCCAGCGCGTGGGCCGCAAGGTTGTTAAAGCGGCCAACGAATGGCTTGCCAGGGGCGGAATGCGGCAGGGGCTTACTCTGTCTGACGAGACCCGGGAAATATCCGGCGGCCTTGTCCTCAGGCAAGGGGATATCGAGGTCAACTGCACCGTGGATACCATGCTGGCCCTTGGGCGCGGTGAACTTGCCGCCCAGGTGGCGGAGGTGCTTTTTAAAGACTGACGGGGGGCCGGAAAAACGCCGGTAATCTCCGGTAAGGGAGGTATGGTTTTGCCTGAGAATAAAGTAAGAGACGAGGATTACCTGTTCCTTACGGCAATGCTGAGGGCCAGGGAAGCCAGTATGCTGGGCAGGGACAGGATGGACCGTATGCTGTCCGCCCAGAGCTACGGCGAAGCGGCAAGGCTCCTGTCAGATTGCGGTTACGCGGACATGTCCGCGGCGGATGCCAGGGGCGTGAACGAAGTTTTGGCCGCGCGCCGTGAGGCGATATTCGATGAGATCGGACGCATGGCTCCGGAGCCGGAGCTTGCAAACGCGTTTCGTCTTAAATATGATTACCATAATGCAAAGGTCATGATCAAGGCCGAAGGGGCGGGTGTTTCCGGCGATTACCTGCTTTCAGATTCAGGCAGGGTAGGCTGCGAAGCTCTTAAGCAGGCCTATGAGGCGGATGATTTTCGTTATTTGCCCCCGGTGCTGGGGGAGGCTATAGGGGAGGCCAAGCGCACCCTTGCCAGGACGGGCAACCCGCAGCTGGCGGATTTTATCCTGGACAGGGCCTGTTTTTCGGAGATGGCCGAAATGGCGGAGAGAATCGGGAGCCGTTTTCTGGCCGATTATACCAGGGTACTGATAGACGGGGCAAATCTGCGGGCCGCGGTACGCACGGCTCGTATGGGACGCAATCAGGATTTTCTGATGAAGGCGCTTATCCCCGGCGGCAATGTGCCGCCGGACAAGGTTGCATTGGCGTCGGCCTCCGGCGGCGAAGGGTTCGCGGCTGCTTTTTACTCAAGCTGTCTGCATGAAGCCGCTGTTTTGGGCGATGAAGCCGTTAAGGGCGGGCCGATGATGCAGTTTGAGCTTGCCTGCGACAATGCCGTCACCATATTTTTATCCTCCGCCGACAGGATTTCCTTCGGCAGGGAGCCGGTGGTGAGATACCTGGCTCTGGTGGAGGCGGAGATCACCGCCGTCAGGATGATACTCACGGGTTGGCTGGCGGGAATCGCGCCGAATGTTACCCGGGAAAGGCTGCGTGATAGCCATGCTTAAAATAGCTGTTTTGGGCGGCAGGGAGACCGTTATGGGGTTTAAGGCGCTGGGATTGGACGTTTTTCCGGCTGCGTGTCCCGAGGAAGCCGGCCGGATCCTGCACAGCATCACCCGGGAATCTGCCGATGAATATGCCATCATCTATGTCGAGGAGGATCTTGCCCGGGATCTGGAGGCCGAAATTGCGAAATTCAGATGCGTGCCAAGTCCCGCGATAATCCTGATACCGGGCCGCGAGGGCCCGTTGGGCCTTGCTCAGTGCGCGCTTAAAGCCGCCGTCGAGAAGGCCGTGGGAACCGATATTCTGTAATCCGAAAGGAGGTTTGTATATGAGCGGAACAATTACAAAAGTTTCCGGCCCGCTGGTCGTGGCGGAAGGCCTGTCCGACGCCAACGTATCGGACGTCGTTCGCGTCGGCGATCAGCGGCTGATAGGCGAAATCCTGAATATGACGGGAGACTGCGCCGCAATACAGGTTTATGAGGAGACCTCGGGCATTGGCCCGGGGGCGGAGGTCATCACCACCGGGATGCCGCTGTCCGCGGAGCTGGGGCCGGGAATGCTGGAGAACATCTATGACGGCATACAGCGCCCGCTTCCGGAAATACGGGCCCTCACGGGGGAAACCATATCCCGGGGGGTTCAGGTTGCGGCGCTTAACCGCGAGAAAAAATGGCAGTTTACGCCTGTGGCGCAGGCTGGCGATGACGTGGTCCCGGGAGACGTGCTGGGCACAGTACAGGAAACCTCGGCGATCCTTCATAAAATTATGGTGCCGCCGGGGATTTCGGGGAAGGTAACGCAGATCAATGCCGGTGAATTCACGGTGGAGGAAACTGTTGCCGTCGTCGAGGAGAAAAACGGCGCTGCCCATAACCTTAATATGATTCAGCGCTGGCCGGTGCGTATCGCAAGGCCGTATTCGGCAAAATACACGCCCTCCCGCCCCATGAACAGCGGGCAGCGCATTATCGACATGCTGTTTCCGATCGCAAAGGGCGGCACCGCCGCGGTTCCAGGCCCATTCGGCTCCGGCAAGACCGTCGTGCAGCACCAGCTTGCCAAGTGGTCGGATGTGGATATCGTGGTTTATATCGGCTGCGGAGAACGCGGC
>DIRC01000025.1:11726-11922 GCA_002427465.1 Clostridiales bacterium UBA5446
GCGCACCGTTCTGATTGCCAATACCTCAGACATGCCGGTTGCGGCGCGTGAAGCGTCCATTTACACCGGAATAACGATCGCGGAATATTTCCGCGATATGGGCTATGATGTGGCGGTGCTGGCCGATTCCACCTCGCGCTGGGCCGAGGCTCTGCGTGAAATGTCGGGAAGGCTGGAGGAAATGCCGGGTGAAGAG
>DIRC01000025.1:12118-12599 GCA_002427465.1 Clostridiales bacterium UBA5446
CTGGAGGAAATGCCGGGTGAAGAGGGATATCCTGCTTATCTGGCTTCCCGAATCGCCCAGTTTTACGAGCGCGCCGGCGTAGTGGCGTGTCTTGGATCGGATGCGCGCATGGGATCGATCACGGCCATCGGCGCGGTATCGCCTCCGGGAGGAGACACCTCGGAGCCGGTATCCCAGGCCACCATGCGGATTGTCAAGGTCTTCTGGTCACTGGATGCCGGGCTGGCCTACGCCCGCCATTTTCCTGCGATCAACTGGCTGACGTCCTATTCGCTTTATGTGGATACGCTGCAGTCCTGGTACACCTCCGAGTTTGGTGAAAAATACATGAAAAACCGGGAGAGAACCATGCAGATCCTCCAGGAAGAGGCGGAGCTGCTGGAGATTGTCCGCCTGGTGGGGCAGGACGCGCTCTCGCCGGCGGACCGCCTTACCATGGAAACGGCAAAAATGATTCGGGAAGACTTCCTGCAGCAGAACG
>DIRC01000025.1:12755-19848 GCA_002427465.1 Clostridiales bacterium UBA5446
GGGAAGACTTCCTGCAGCAGAACGCTTTCGTGGAAGAAGACGCGTACTCGTCCTATGCCAAGCAGTTCCGGCTGCTGGATATCATCCTGATCTATGATGACTTGTGCCGGTCTACCCTAAAAAGGTGCGAGGATATGAAGCGGCTTTTTGCCATCGGCGCCCGTGAGCGGATCGGCAGGGCAAAGATGGCGCCGCAGGCCGACTTCCAGAGCGTCTTTGACGACATTGTCAGGCAGATGGAGGCTGAGATCGCCGAAATTGCCAAGGGAGGCGAGGACAAATGATCAAGGAATATAAGACAATCCGGGAGATCGCAAGTCCCCTGATGGTGGTTCAGCAGGTGGAGGGCGTGACCTATGACGAGCTTGGGGAGCTGGAGCTGCAAAACGGCGAAAGGCGCCGCTGCAAGGTGCTGGAGGTGGACGGGGATACCGCCGTCGTTCAGCTTTTCGAGTCCGCCCAGGGAATTAATCTGGCCCAGACGAAGGTGCGCTTTTTGGGCCATCCGCTGCAGCTCGGCGTTTCCGAGGATATGCTGGGGCGGGTGTTCAACGGAATGGGCGAGCCTATCGACGGGGGGCCGGATATCCTGGCCGAGGCCCACAGGGACATTAACGGCCTTCCCATGAACCCCGCTTCCCGAGCCTATCCCGCGGAGTTTATCCAGACGGGGGTTTCCACTATAGACGGACTGAACACCCTCGTCCGCGGACAGAAGCTTCCGATATTCTCCTGTTCCGGCCTGCCCCATGCGGCGCTGGCCGCGCAGATCGCGCGCCAGGCGAAAGTGCTGGGCGCCGAGGAGAACTTTGCCGTCGTATTCGCGGCCATAGGAATAACATTTGAGGAAGCCGAATATTTTATCCAGGATTTCCGCCGCACCGGAGCTATCGACAGAACGGTGGTTTTCTCGAATCTGGCCAATGACCCGGCAGTCGAGCGCATCGCCACGCCGCGCATGGCGCTGACGGCGGCCGAATATCTGGCCTTTGAAAAGGGAATGCACGTTCTGGTCATCCTGACGGATATCACCAACTACGCCGAGGCGCTGCGCGAGGTTTCCGCAGCCAAGAAGGAAGTGCCGGGCAGACGCGGATATCCCGGATATCTCTATACAGACCTTGCAACCATATATGAGCGCGCGGGCAGGCGGCTGGGCAATGCAGGCTCCATTACGATGATCCCGATCCTGACCATGCCCGAGGATGACAAGACCCACCCGATCCCGGACCTGACCGGATATATCACGGAGGGGCAGATCATCCTGTCCCGGGAGCTGCACCGCAAGGGCATTTCGCCCCCTGTGGACGTGCTGCCCAGTCTGAGCCGGCTGAAGGACAAGGGCATCGGCCCCGGCAAGACCCGGGAGGATCATTCGGGCACGATGAACCAGCTTTTTGCCGCGTATTCCAGGGGCAAGGACGCAAAAGAGCTGATGACGATACTGGGCGAGGCCGCCCTCACGGATGACGACAAGCTTTTTGCCCGCTTCGCGGAGGAGTTTGAAAAGCGCTATATCAGCCAGGGCAACGACACGAACCGGACCATTGAGGAAACACTGGATTTGGGCTGGGAGCTGCTCAAGATACTTCCGCGTGCCGAGCTTAAGCGCATCAAGCCGGAATATATCGAAAAATATCTGCCGGCGGAAGAGTAAGGTGATACCATGGCAACTGCCGCAATAACCCCGACCAGAATGGTCCTGAATCAGCTCAAGGGACGGCTGAAGACGGCGCGCCGGGGCCATAAGCTCCTGAAGGATAAGCGTGACGAGCTTATGCGCCAGTTTCTTGATGTTGTGCGCCGCAACAAGGCGCTGCGCACCCAGGTGGAGGAGGGCATGACCGCGGCTTTCGCCTCGCTGACCGTGGCCAGCGCCATCATGTCGCCGGAGATGCTTGAGCAGGCGCTGCTGTATCCGCGCCAGCGCGTGGCGCTGGACATGACCTTTAAAAACATCATGAGCGTGAATGTGCCGGTATACGATTTTAAGACGGAGAACAGCGACCCTGCCGAGATATATCCCTATGGCTTCGCCTTCACGTCGGGTGAACTGGACGACGCTCTTGAGAAACTTGCGCAGGTTTTCAGGGATATGCTGGAGCTGGCCCAGGTTGAAAAGACCATGCAGCTGCTGGCTGAGGAGATCGAAAAAACCAGGCGCCGGGTCAATGCGCTGGAATATGTGATGATACCGGAGCTGGAGTCGAACATCCGCTATATCTCCATGAAGCTGTCGGAGAACGAAAACGCCACAAAAGTCAGGCTTCTCAAGGTCAAGGACATGATCCTTGAAAAAGCCCACAATTTTCAATACTAACGGAAAAGACCCGCCGTGAAGGCGGGTCTTGGTTCTGTCCGGCCCTTAGCGGCCGCATTACTTTTCCGGCGGCGGGGTAAAAGAGGAGCCTTTCTCCAGTTCCTCCGCCAGTCGCGCCATGGTGAAGGCCAGCTCCCTGGAAAATTCCGGGGTTTCTGAGGCGGCTTCCACCACAATTTCGGACTCGCAGTCCGAGGGGGAGACGCGCAGGCCGCAGTGTTCGCCGCCCAGGGTAAGCCCCTCTGAAAAATCCGCGCCGAATTCCAGCATGCATTCCGATACCGCGCGCATGAGCCGGGCCCTGTCGCGGCATGCTATGCGGCGGATGCAGCGTGAGTTCCCATGGAGCTGCGGCCGCTGCCGGGGCTGCGGGGCAGGGGCGGCGCCGGTTTCGATATCCGGCAGGCGCAGCAGGCCGTCCAGCGCGTCGATGCAGCACTGGTAATAGGCCCGGGGCGTGCCGATATCGCACCAGTATCCGTCCGTTATGACGCCGCGGATGCCGGAATCCCTGTCAATAAGAAGCGGAAACAGGTCCTTTGCAAAGTCAAAAGGCTTGTCCTTCGGCACCAGGGACATGGCCTCCGGGGAGACCATATATATGCCGGTGTTTACCAGATTTGTCACGACCCGGTCCCATGCCGGCTTCTCAATGAAACAGCGCACCGCGCCGCCCGGCTCGGGAATGACAAGGCCGTACGAAAGGGGATCGGGGCACTCATAGAGCGCCAGGGTTACCGCGGATCTGCTTCCAAGGTGTTCGCTGATGACGCGGCGCAGATCAAAATCGCAGGCCGCGTCTCCGCTGATGACGATGAAGTCCTCCGTTCCATAAAAATCTTCACAGTTTTTCACGCCTCCGGCAGTTCCGAGAGGCACGTCCTCATAGCGGTATTCCATGTGGACGCCAAACTGCGAGCCATCTCCAAAATAGTCTGTGATAGGCTGGGGGTTGTATCCGAGCGCCGCGCATATTTCCGAAATGCCCGCGCTGCGGAGCAGTTCGATTATGCGTTCCATAAGGGGCTTGCCCAAAAACGGCACCATGGGTTTCGGCAGTGTACCGGTTACGGGCTTTAGGCGTTTTCCTTCGCCGCCCGCCATTATTACAGCTTTCATGTTCTTATTATTTGACACAATACGTTTTTGATGTTGTCAACCTTATCCATATTTGTTATAATAATTATCTAAATCAAAGGGTTGCGCGTTTCGATGGGAGTGGGAGCATGAATAAAAAGCTGCAGAGGATAGTTGAGCCGAACGTCAGGATGTATTTGTTTTTCCTGGTGGCGTTCGCCGCAGCTTCTCTGTTTTTCGAGCAGTATATCCTGGCACTTGTAGAAGGCGGGGTCATACTGCTCCTTATGATATACTCCCTTTTTGTGGCCCGGAAAAAACACAGGGAGCTGATTGCGTATATCGAATCGGTGACCTACGACGCCGAAACGGCCAAAAACAATACGCTGCTGTTCTTCCCCCTGCCGATCGCGGTGTTTTCCCTGAACGATCTGCGCGTGGTATGGGCAAACCAAATCTTCTTTGATATCTGCGGCTGGGCTGCCTCCCGCTCCGAGGCGCGGATGGATGAGCTGTCCCCCTCCTTCTCGGGCAAATGGCTTTTGGAGGGAAAAAACCAGTATCCGGGGCTTCTGGCCGTGGGGGGAAGAAAATACAGGATACACGGCAACATTATCCGCCCGGACACGGAGGAAGGCGGGGAAAGCCGCGGATTTATGGGGATCACGTATTGGGTGGATGTCACCGAATACGACGATGTCAAGCTGGAGTATGAAAGTTCACGTCCCGTTGTGGCGACGATCGTCATCGATAATTACGATGAGATGGTGAAAAACAAGCCGGACAGAGTCAAAAATGAGATGCGCGACGCCGTGGAGGACATCATCACCCAATGGTGCGAGGGCAAGGACGCCATCGTGCGCCGGTATGACCGCGACCGCTACCTTTTCATTTTTGAGGAGCGATGGCTGCAGAAGTTCGCGGAAGAGAAATTTTCCGTGCTGGAGAACGTACGCAAAGTGGTAAGCCCCGCGGGAATCCATGCCACGATCAGCATCGGCATAGGCCATGGCGGAACGGGATTCGGAGAGAATCTGCAGTTCAGCACCCTGGCTGTGGAGATGGCCCTCTCCCGGGGGGGTGACCAGGCCGTGGTGAAAAACCGCTTCAACTTCGTGTTTTACGGAGGACGCGGCAACGAAATTGAGACGAGGACGAAGGTCAAATCCCGGGTGATGGCTAACGCGCTGGCAGAACTGATTGCGGACGCCTCCCGGGTATTCGTTATGGGGCATAAGCATGCCGACCTGGATTCTGTGGGCGGCTCGGTGGCCGTATGCTGCATTGCCCGGAATAAAGGCAGGCAATGCAGAATTGTCATTGATAGGCAGCAGAACGCCTCTGAAGCGCTGATCAGCCGGCTGGAGCAGGAGCCTGAATATGCCGGGGCCTTTATCTCTCCACAGGAGGCCATGCTTATGGCGGACAGCCGCTCGCTGCTGGTGGTTGTGGATACTAACCGCCCGGAGCAGGTGGAGGATAACAGCCTGCTGCAAACCTGCAACAGGGTTGCGGTCATCGACCATCACAGAAGGGCCGCTACCTATATCCAGAAAGCGGATCTGACATTTCATGAGCCATTTGCCTCGTCGGTGTGCGAGCTGATGAGCGAGGTGCTGCAGGAGATTGTGGAGCCTGCCGACATTTTGCGCTGCGAGTCCGAGGCCGTGCTCGCCGGCATCGTGCTGGACACCAAGAATTTTACCATCAGAACCGGGGAGCGCACTTTTGAAGCCGCGGCGTTCTTGCGGCGGATGGGTGCGGATACCACAGAGGTAAAGAAGCTTCTGCAAAACGACATGGACAGCACGGTGGCCCGCTATAAGATTCTTCAAAGCGCAAGGCTCTATCGCGGTAATATCGCGGTTGCGGTTCCGGAGGAGCCACAGGACCGTATTGTGGCTGCCCAGGCCGCGGATGAGCTTCTCAATATCTCAGATGTGGAAGTGTCCTTTGTGGTCAGCCCCACGGAGGATGGCGGCGCCAACGTTTCCGCGCGCTCCATTGGCGACGTGAATGTCCAGATGATCATGGAAAAAATGGGAGGCGGTGGTAACCGCAGCGCGGCGGCAGCCCAGGTGAAGGACATCCCTCTCCGTGACGCGGTTAACCGGCTTTTCGAAGCAATTGACGAGTATCTCGATGAATAGGAAGGAAAATGGCAATGAAGGTTATCTTTAATGAAGACGTCAGGGGACAGGGCAAAAAAGGCGAGCTGAAGGAAGTTTCCGACGGCTATGCCAGAAACTATCTGATTCCCAGAAAGCTGGCGTCGGAAGCCAGCGCGGATAATATCAACACCCTGAAGCTGAAGGAAAAGGCAAAAGCGTCACAGCTTGCAAAGGAAAAGGCCCAGGCGGAGGCCAACGGCAAGCGGCTGGAGGGCGTGGTAGTCCGCCTGACCGCCAAGGCAGGCCAGGGGGGGCGTCTGTTCGGCGCCGTGACGAGCCAGGAGATATCGGACGCCCTGCGGGAGCAGCATGGTATAGAGATCGAAAAAAACAAGATCGTCCAGGCCGAGCCGATCAAGCAGTATGGAAGCTACGAAGTTAAAGCCAAACTGGGGTTTGAGGTCACCGGAACGATCAACGTTCTGGTAACCGAGCAGAAATAACAAAACGCGCTGCCGCGGGACGGATTTCTTTTTCCCCGCGCCGCAATTAAAGGAGTTTCCCCAATGGAAGAACTGCTGGGCAGGCAGGCGCCCCATTCGGCGCCTGCGGAGCAGGCTGTCATCGGCTCCATGCTGATAGACCCCGGCTGTATAGCCGAGGTCATCGACAAGGTGAAGGCAGCGGATTTTTATATCGAGACCAATAAAGAGATATTTGAGACCATCCTCAGCATGTTCTCTTACAGCCAGATAATTGACCCTGTAACTGTGCTCAACCAGATGAAGGTGCGCGGCATATACCGCGAGGATACGTCTCAGCGGTATATTATGGAACTGATGGCCGTCACGCCCACGGCGGCGAACGTGCTGGAATACGCCGCGATCGTCAGGGACCGGGCGCTGCTTCGGAATCTCAGCCGGGCTGCGGACGAAATTAACGCCATGGTGTTCGAGGGGGCCGGAGGGGCGGAGGCCATGCTGGAAGCGGCCGAGCGCAAAGTATACGCCCTGAGGCAGGACAGAAACGTGGGCGGGCTGATGCCGGTGTCCATGGTGGTGCAGAATGTTTATAGCCAGCTTTCCGAGGCGGCGGCTTCAGACAGCAGCATCCAGGGCCTGTCAACCGGGCTTGTCGATCTGGACCGGATCATCCTGGGAATGGGCGGCGGAGATTTTATCCTCGTGGCCTCCCGCCCGGGCATGGGTAAAACCAGCATCGCGCTGAACATTGCCCTGCATGTGGGCAAGACGACGAAAAAGACCGTTGCGGTTTTTTCGCTGGAAATGACACGGGAACAGCTTGTGACCAGGCTGCTGGCGGGGGAAGGGCTTATCGACAGCCGGAAGCTCCAGACCGGAAGGCTGAGTCAGGACGAATGGCGCCGGGTTGCCGCGGCCGCCGCGGTCATAAGCGCGACGGACATCAGGATAGACGACAATCCTACCCTTTCGGTGGCGGATATGAACGCGCAATGCAGGCGGATACAGGATCTGGGCCTGGTTGTTGTGGACTACCTGCAGCTGATGCAGTCGGCGGGAAGCGGGCATTCCTGGTCCGGGGAGAGCCGGACCCAGGCCGTTTC
>DIRC01000025.1:20129-26428 GCA_002427465.1 Clostridiales bacterium UBA5446
AAGCGGCCGATGCTCTCGGATCTGCGGGAGTCCGGCGCGATAGAGCAGGATGCGGATGTTGTCATAGGCTTATACCGGGAAGGGTATTATGATAAGGAATATGAAAATCCCAACGAGGCCGAGGCGATCATTCTGAAGAACCGGCGGGGCGAGACAGGAACCTTCCCGCTGATGTGGATGCCGGAATATACGACTTTTGCGTCAATGGAAAAGCACCGCGATGAATAAACGGATAGGAAAGCTTCTTTGGATATTGTTTTTATCGAAAAATATAATATGCTGCCGCCCGGATGCAGGGTGCTTTGCGCCGTGTCCGGCGGGGCGGACTCCGTGTATCTCCTGAACCGGCTTCTGGAGATGTCCCGGCAGCGTGGGTTTTCCGTTTGTGCGGCTCACTATAACCATTGCCTCCGCGGGGCGGAATCCGACAGGGACGAGGCGTTTTGTGAAAAGCTATGCCGGGAGCTGGGGGTGGCTTTTCTTTCCGGGCGGGGGGACGCTGCGGCCTGGGCAAAGGAGGGCACCATGGGAATTGAGGAGGCTGCCAGAATGCTGAGATACGGCTTTCTTGAGCGGGCCGCGGACGCCCTTGGGGCAGACCGGATCGCCACGGCGCATACCGCCGACGACAACGCGGAAACCCTGCTCCTGAATCTTGCCCGGGGGGCGGGGCTGCGCGGTATGTGCGGCATACCGCCGGTGCGCGGCCGGCTGATACGCCCTATGCTCATGACCGGCCGGGACGAAGTGGAAGCCTATCTGGAAAAACGTAAAATCGCCCATGTGACGGACAGCTCCAACGCCTCGGACGACTATGCGCGCAACCGGGTGCGGCGCTATGCGGTGCCTGCCCTCCGGAGTGTGAACGCGGAATTTTCACGCAATGCCGCCCGATGCGCACATCTGATCCGCGAGGACGAGGCCTATCTGGAATCCCTGGCCCGCGCCTTTCTGGACGAGAACCTGATGGACGGAACCCTTCCGGCAAAGGAGCTTGCCGGTCTGCCGGGGCCGGTATCTTCCCGGGTTGTGCGCCTTATGGCAAAAGGCTGCGGGCAGCAGCATGTGGACGCCGTTATGGCGCTCGCCCTCGGGGAAGGGCTGGGGTATGCGGATATCCCGGGGATGCGGGTCGTCAGGGATCAGGGCAGGCTGCGGTTTGGTGAGGAAATGCCGGCCGTGATTTCAGAGCGGGCGATTCAGCCCGGCTCGAGTGTGGCTATACCCGAAGCGGGTTTGGTGATCCGGTCACAGATCGTGCCGGATTGTCCCGAAGTTCACAGTTCATTAAACACTTTGTTCTTTAATTATGAGAATATTTGTGGTATTATGTCCTGCACGCCCCGCAGGGACGGCGACAAAATCAGGCTTGCCGGGCGGGGCTGCACAAAAAAAATATCAGACCTTTTTACCGAGAAAAAAATGGATCGCCTCCAGCGTATGCTGACGCCGGTTTTCCGGGACGCCAAAGGCGTGACGGCGGTTTACGGGTTCGGCGTTGCCGAACGATGCGCCGCCGGTCCGGGAGATACGGTGTTGAGGCTGGACTTATTAAAAGAGTGGGAGAAAGCACATAATGACTGAGGATATGCAGGCCGTTTTACTCACGCGGGAACAAATCAGCAACAGAATCGTAGAGATGGGCGCGGAAATCACAGAGAAATATAAGGATAAAAACCCGATATTTGTAGGCGTTTTAAAGGGCTGCTTCGTCTTTATGGCAGATCTGATGCGCAATGTAGATATTCTCTGTACCATGGATTTTATGGCCGTTTCCTCATACGGCTCCGGCACCATAACCACCGGCGCCGTGAAAATAAACAAGGACCTCAGCCAGGACGTGGAGGGGCGGCATGTGATCATCGTGGAGGATATCCTGGACAGCGGCATGACCCTCAGCTATCTTGTGAAATATCTTTCCGGAAGGAACCCGGCTTCAATCACACTCGTCACCTTGCTGGATAAGCCAGCGCGCCGCAAGGCCGATATCAAGGCGGATTATGTCGGGTTCGAGGTGGAAGACGCATTCGTTGTGGGCTACGGTCTTGATTACGATGAAAAGTACCGGAATCTTCCCTATATCGGAATTCTGAAACCCGAGGTTTATTCGGAATAATTCATTTACCCGCAAAGGATGTGTTGATTGCTTGAAACCTCAAAAGAACAGAGCGCGAGACCTCGGCTTTTATATGCTTATTATGATTATCCTGCTTGCCACGGTTTTCACCATGACATCGCCGGACAATATTGCGTCATATGTCTATTCGGACATTGTCGAGCTTTTTGAGCAGGAAAAGGTAGAGTCCTTCACGCTTACGGGCAACGATCTTGTTCTGACGCTCCGGGATAAGCCGGAGGGTGAGAACGTCGTAACCTACGATCTGTTTGACGTCGATTGGTTCAGGGAGGATCTGGGCGAGCTGATCAAAGCGCAGCGAGAGGCCGGTATCCTAACCGATTACGATCTCAAGGAAGGCTGGGTGGCCCCCTGGTGGCTCAGTTTTATTCCGTACCTTTTGGTGATCGTGATTTTCGGCGTCCTCTGGTATTATATGATGACCAAGTCCGGCGGCGGAGCGCCGGGCGTCGGCAAATTCGGAAAAGCCCGCACGCGCCTCGGCAGCGAAGAAAAGAAAAAGGTCACTTTCGCTGACGTAGCCGGAGCGGACGAGGAAAAGGCCGAGCTGGAGGAAGTGGTATCCTTCCTGAAAAATCCCAAGGCATATACCGAAATGGGCGCGCGTATTCCCAAGGGCGTGCTGCTGGTAGGCCCTCCGGGTACGGGCAAGACGCTTATCGCAAAGGCTGTGGCCGGCGAAGCGGGGGTACAGTTTTTGTCTATATCTGGCTCGGATTTTGTCGAGCTGTATGTGGGCGTCGGCGCTTCCCGCGTCCGTGACCTCTTTGATCAGGCCAAAAAAGTGGCCCCGGCGATTATCTTTATCGACGAGATTGACGCCGTTGGGCGTCAGAGAGGCTCCGGCCTGGGCGGCGGCCACGACGAAAGGGAGCAGACCCTCAACCAGCTGCTGGTGGAGATGGACGGCTTTTCCAATAACGAGGGCGTGATTGTGATCGCCGCCACCAACAGGGCGGATATTCTCGACAGCGCGCTCCTGCGTCCCGGCCGGTTTGACCGGCGCGTATATGTGGGTATGCCGGATATCAAGGGACGGGAAGCCATCCTGAAGGTTCACGCCAGAGGAAAGCCGCTGGGTGACGACGTTGATCTCTCCAGCATAGCCAAGGGAACGCCGGGCTTCACCGGGGCAGACCTTGAGAACCTGATTAACGAGGCCGCTCTTCTGGCGGTGCGCAACGGCAGGCGGTATATCACCCAGAGCGAGATTGACGAATCGATCCTCAAGGTCATTGCCGGACCGGAGAAAAAAAGCAAAGTGATGAGCGATAAGGCGAAAAAGCTGACCGCTTATCATGAGGCGGGTCATGCTGTGGTCGGAAAATACCTGAAGCATACCGATCCCGTCCATTATATTACCATCATCCCACGGGGCCCCACAGGCGGCATGACGATTTTCCGCCCGCAGGAGGATAAGGAAAACTACAGTTCTAAAAGCGAGATGTTTGAGCAGATCACCATGTCCCTGGGCGGGCGTATGGCGGAAAGGCTGTTCCTGGACGATATTTCCAACGGGGCGTCAGGCGATATTCAGCAGGCCACGTCCATCGCGCGCAAGATGGTCATGGTTTACGGCATGAGCGACAAGCTGGGGCCGATCTCTTTCGACACTTCCCAGCACAGCATTTTTATCGGCAGGGACTTTGGAACGACCAAGAGCTACTCCGAGGAAACCGCGGCCATCATCGACGAGGAAGTCAAGCGGATTTTTGACGAGGCCAGCGCGCTGTGTGAAAAGCTGCTTCGCGAGCATGAGGGCACCCTTCACGGCGTGGCGGATTATCTGCTTAAAAACGAGACCATGTCCGGCGAGGACTTCCATTATTTCTGCGAGCACGGCGAGCTGCCGCCGGGGCAGGAGGCCAACCGGGACTGAGTCCCATTTATCGGTCCGAAACGCATTAAACAAGCTGAAAACCGGTTTTCCGGATCAGAAAATAAATGAAACGTGCGCCGGTCGGCGCGAATGGATTGAAGGTGGAAATATGAAGTTGGGAATAGTCGGCCTGCCTAACGTGGGAAAGACAACGCTTTTCAACGCCCTGACGGGTGAGAAGGCGGCAACATCCGCCTATGCCTTTACTTCGGTGACCCCAAATGTCGGGATTGTACAGGTGCCCGACGAGCGGCTGGATTGGCTGGCCGCTGTGTACGAGCCAAAAAAATATACGCCGGCGACCATAGAGTTTGTCGATATTGCCGGCCTGGCCAAGGGCGCGTCCCGGGGCGAAGGGCTTGGAAATGGATTTCTTGCCGCCATACGGCAGACCGACGCCCTTTTGGAGGTCGTGCGCTGCTTTGACAACGACGGCCTGTTCACGGAACCGATGGACGCCGCCCGCGACGCCGAGGCCCTGGAGCTTGAGTTGATCCTCGCGGATATTGAACTTATGGAGCGCCGTGCGGAGCGGGCAAAAAAAGCGGCGAAAAGCGGGGATAAAAAGGTTAAGCAGGAGGCCGAATTCCTGGAAAGACTGATTGCCCATCTCTCGGACGGCAAGCCCGCCCGGGCGTTTGACTTCCAGCCGGAGGAACTGGCCCTCATTTCCGACGGCGGCCTTTTGTCAATAAAGCCCGTGATTTACGCGGCGAATCTGGACGAGGACGGCTATGCCGCCAAGGATCAAAACCCGGAGTTTAAGGCGCTGATGGCCCTGGCCGAAGCCCAGGGGGCGAAGGTAATGCCCGTCTGCGCCCGGCTGGAGGCGGACATCAACGACCTGCCCCGGGAGGAGCAGAAGGAGTTTCTGGAGGACCTGGGAATAGCTGAACGGGGTCTTTCGCAGCTCGTCAAATGCTCCTACGAGCTTCTGGGCTACATCTCCTTTCTCACGGCCGGCAAGGACGAGGTTCGGGCCTGGACGATCCGGAAGGGTACAAAGGCTCCGAAGGCCGCCGGCAAAATCCATTCCGATTTGGAGCGGGGCTTTATCCGGGCGGAGATCGTCGCCTTTTCGGATCTGGCGGCCTGCGGCAGCATTGCCTCAGCCAAAGAAAAGGGCCTTTTGCGTTCCGAAGGCAAGGAATATGTCATGCAGGACGGCGATGTGACAAATATACGGTTTAACGTCTAGACGGAAGACAACATACATTAACAGACTGAGGGAAAATATATGGACGAAAATAAATTCACCTTTGAAAATAAAGAATATAAGCAGGCTTACAGGCATACCACCAGCCATATTCTTGCCCAGGCGGTCAAGCGCCTCTATCCCGATACCAAGCTGGCAATTGGTCCCGCCATTGAGGACGGCTTCTATTATGACCTGGATTCCGAGACGGTTTTCACGCCGGAGATCCTTGAGAAGCTTGAGGAGGAAATGAAGCGGATCTGCAAGGAAAAGCTGCCGCTGGAGCGTTTTGAGCTGCCCAGGGCGGAGGCGATTGATTTTGTGCTCGGGCAGGGCGAGCCTTATAAGGCGGAGCTGATCAGGGATCTTCCCGAGGATGCGGTCATCAGCTTTTACAGGCAGGGGGAGTTCACCGACCTTTGTGCCGGGCCGCACCTGGATACCACCGGCCGGGTAAAAGCCAATGCCTTCAAGCTGCTTAACTGCACGGGCGCATATTGGCGCGGGGATTCCAGCCGAAAAATGCTTCAGCGCATTTACGGCACGTGCTTTATGAAGAAAGAGGATCTGGACGCCTATCTGGCCCGCATTGAAGAGGCGAAGAAGCGCGATCACCGCAAGCTGGGAAAGGAACTGGGGCTTTTTGCGCTCATGGACGAGGGGCCGGGCTTTCCGTTTTTCCTGCCGAATGGTATGATCCTTAAAAACACGCTTATCGAGTATTGGCGGGAAGTCCACCGGCGCTACAACTATGTGGAGATTTCGACGCCCCTCATACTCAATCAGGAACTCTGGCACCGCTCGGGTCATTGGGATCATTATAAGGATAATATGTATACCACCGTTATCGACGGCGAAGACTATGCCGTGAAGCCGATGAACTGCCCGGGTGGGATGCTGGCCTATAAGGTTGAGCCGCATTCGTATCGGGATCTCCCCCTGCGTGTGGCGGAGTTGGGAATCGTGCACCGGCATGAGCTGTCGGGTGCGCTCCACGGGCTTTTCCGTGTCAGGTGCTTCACCCAGGACGACGCGCATATTTTCATGACAAAGGCGCAGATCAAGGACGAAATCATTGGCGTGACCCG
>DIRC01000012.1 GCA_002427465.1 Clostridiales bacterium UBA5446
AGGTTAAACCGCCGGAAAATGACCTCTTGCCTGATCTGGTCCCTGACGGCGCTGCTGGCGCTGTCCCGGGGGCGGAAATAACTCAGCTTCCAGTTATAGGGCAGCGCCGCGATTCCACTGTTGGGATATACGCCGGCCCGGGCCTTGTCCAGCATCTTTTCCGAAATGTCGGTTGCAAGAAGCTTCGTATCCCAGAGGGGCTTTTCCCTGCCGAAAAACGTGTCGATAATCATTGCGATGGTGTACGGCTCCTCGCCGCTGGAGCACCCTGCGCTCCAGATGCGCAGATCCCTGTCGGCGGAGGCGCCTTTCAGATACGGCAGGACCGCATCTCTGAAATAATCGAAATGATCCGGCTCCCGCATGAAAAAAGTATGGTTCGTGGTGATCCTGTTCATCAGGGTCACCGCGGCTTCACCGGTTTTGTCGGCCAGAACATAGTCGCAGTATTCGGAAAAGCTATTGAAGTTCATCTGGGTCAGGACATTCTGAAGCCTGCCGATTACCAGCGCCTTTTTCTCATTTTTTAATTGTATCCCGTAATTCGAGTGGATATGTTTTGCCAGGCGGTCGAATTCATTTTGAGTTATCTGGATCACAAAATTCACCTATTTGATACGCTTAGGGAGGAAATCCGTCTTTTCCCCCCTAAGCGCGTCTTTCCTTTAATACTTGCCGAAGCTGCCGTGACCGGACGCGGTTTTTGCGGGGATTTTTCCGGCGGGGGCGGCGGGCAGGGGGTGGTCCTGACCGGCGGTTTTGACCCCGGCCTCCAATGACGCGCCGGCGGCGGTTTTCAGCTTGAACACACCGACGATGGTTTTTAGATGCGCAGCCTGCTCCGAAAGTTCCTCGCTTGCCGCCGCGCCTTCCTCGGCTGTGGCCGCGTTGGTCTGTACCACTTGAGAGACCTCGATAATGCCCTGATTGATCTGTTCGATGCCGAGGGCCTGCTCTTTTGAGGCCCGGGCGATGGAGTCCACCAGCCCCGCCATATTTTCAACCTCATGTACGATTTGGTTCAGGGCTTCGGCGGTCTCCTTTGCGATCTTCGTTCCGGCGTCCACTTTTCTGATGGAATCCTCGATCAGCTCCGTCGTTTCGCTGGCGGCCTTGGACGAGCGGGCCGCCAGGGTCCGGACCTCCTCAGCTACGACGGCAAATCCCTTGCCGTGCTGGCCGGCCCGGGCAGCTTCCACCGCGGCGTTCAGAGCAAGGATATTGGTCTGGAACGCAATGTCCTCAATGACTTTGATGATCTTATAGATGCTGCCGGAGGCTGTGTTGATCGCATCCATGGCAGAAAGCATTTCCTTCATCTGGCTGTTGCCCGTATTGGCGTTGGATTTGGCGGTCAGGGCGAAGCCGCTGGCTTCGTCGGCGTTTTGTGCGTTCAGGTTCGTCTGGGAGGATATCTCCTCCACAGAAGCGGTCAGTTGCTGAACGGTGCTGGCCTGCTCGGTGGCGCCCTGTGAAAGGGACATGCTGGAGTTGGAAACCTGGCCCGATCCTAAGGCGACCTGTTCCGCGGCCGCCGCTATGCTGCCCAACAGATCATTTTGCTTACTCACGATTTCGGCGAGGCTTTTGCCGAGAAGATCCTCATCGCAGCGCACGTCGATCACGGTTGTCAGGTCACCGGCAGCGACCTGAAGGGCGGCGGCGGACTGTGCCTTTGCGGTGTCGATCAGGCGCTGAAGGGCATTTGAAAGGTCGCCCACCTCGTCTTTTCTCTGAAGAAGCATCCGGTCATTTTTTGTGAAGGTTTTTTCGATACCGACATCACCCACCGCCAGCGCATCGGCCACTTTCGTAAGCAGGGCCAGGGGACGCCCAATGCCGCGGGCAATATAGAACCCGAGCAGCATGGAGATCACAACGGAGGCCACGGCGATCGCCACCATCAGATTGGCCGATACCTGCGCCTGATGGATATTTTCCGAGGCCTGCTGCTCCGCCCATTGCGCAATCATTTCAAAAAGCGACAGGAAATCATCCTTCAGGCTGGTGCCCAGATCAGCCACGCGGGCGTCTACCCCAACCTGGCTGCCGCTTAGCCGTTCATTGTTATCTTCTGTCATGGCGGAAGAGTATTCTTTCCAGTCGGCCTGGATGGTGGTCAGCAGGGCCCTGATGCTCTCGTTGGTTATCGCGGAGTCGCACTTGGCCAGCAAGTCGTTAATCTCCTCAATATAAATGCCGATTTCGTCAACGCCGCTTTTGATGGCGGACATATCGCCGGGATCGGTGTGGGCGAGTTTCAGGCTGGTGTACCTCATCTGCTGAAAGGTAACCCCGGCGCTGCCCGCGTATTCCAGGCCCAGGACATCTTTTTCATACAGGTCTTTTTCGGCCTGCCGGATACTGTTGAGGCTGCTAAAACCGACGGCGCTGACGCTGGCGGTGATGAGCGCGGCGATCAGGAACCCCAGGATTAACTTCTTGAAAATTTTTAAATTCGTGAACCATGCCATATTCTTTTCCCCCTGTTATGTATTGACGGATCTAAGGATTATAGGGCGTTCAGGCTGCCAACGTCATCGCTGGACAGCAGCTGTGCGCAGTCCAGAAGCAGCACGACGCAGCCCCCCAGCTTGCCGATGCTCCGGACATATCCGTTTTTTAACCCGCTGCCCAAAGCCGGAAGCGCAACAATATCCTCGGAGGGGATCGTAAGAACCTCCGAAACGCTGTCCACGATCAGGCCGACGGGCATGCCGTTGAAATCAATGACGATAATGCAGGTTCTGTCGTCGTACGGCCTGGACGGCTTGCCAAATCTCAATCGAAGATCCAGCAGGGGGATGATGATGCCGCGCAGGTTAATAAGGCCCTTGATGTAATCGGGCATTTCCGGGATTTCCGTTATCGCCTGCATTCCGACGATCTCGGTCACGCATCCGATCTGGATGCCATAAGTTTCATCGCCGAGGACGAAGGTCAGAAATCTTCCGGTCTGGGTGTCTTCCCCGGATTCGGATATCACATCTGTGAATTCAGCCATTGTCGCATACCTCCGTGCACATAATTTTTGAGGCCGCCTTTCAAGTCCGGTCGGGCCGCCGCCCGACGCGGCCCCATCGGCGCCGGTTTTCAGTAAAACAGATCCATAACCAAGCCGCGGATTTCGTCGATACGGGAGAGCCAGCCGATCTGGCTGCCGTTTTTGTCCAGGAGATCCGAAGCCAGGCTGTCGAGCTTGCTGTCGACGATTTTCATTGTTGTATAAATACGGTGCCTTCCGGAACTATCCAGGATGCGCTCGGATTTTGTCAGGTAGGCGTTGTTCACCACTTCGTTCAGAAGGTCGCGGATGAGCCCGCGGTATCTTTCAAAAGCGCCGATATCCGCGCGCTCGGCAATTTTCGGCGCCTGGGCGCGGATTTCGTCAAACAAGGCGCAGGCGCGCGCGCTGTAATGCTTTTTAAACTGCTCATGGAAAGCGTTTTGAAAGCCCCGCGACGTTTGGCCGCCCGAACCGCTTCCCATAGGCCCCACGCCATGTGACGATACCCCGTCCGCTTTTCTTATTTTCTGTATATCCACGGGCGTCCTCCGTTTCCGGCAGTCATTGCCTCAGATCAAGGCTGTTTTCCCGATAGGCTATGTCGCTTTTGAGATATGCGGAAATATGCCTTTGGTTCCGGGCCTTTATGGTCAGGTCTTTATACTTCTGAAGCCGGCCGCTGATGTGCGTGATGACTGCGATGTCGATTTCGGTTACTGCGCCCAGGGCCGATCGGATGTCCAGGCGGAGGGCTTCCGCATCCGGCGGCAGGGCATCCCGGCGCAGCCCGGCCTCCTCGAGGAGAGAATCAATTTTATTGTCCAGGTTCATGAGTACGGCAATGATTTGCTCCCGTTCGCCCAAGGCTTCCATGATGCCGGACTCGTCGTCTCCCGTCAGCACGCCGTATTGATCCCGGGTAAAACGAAAAAGCGCGCCGCCGGCCTTGAGCATTTCCTTCAGAGCCGCGATCAGTTCCCCGGGGCTGCTTCGGTTATCAGGCATATCAGATCACCTCGGCGGCGAGGGGGCAGCCCCCGGCTTTAACCTGTTCCCAGGTATCCCGGAAGGCGGTCAGAATCTCCAAAACCCCCGGAAGCTGGGAAAGATCCTTTCTTGCGTTCATATCACGCATGGCGAACAGCAGATAATCGTAGATCCGGATAAGGGACTCGGACAGCTCCACGCGCGTATCCAGACAATTGACCAGCTCCATGATGATTTTCTGGGACTTTAGGAAATGCGTGTTGGCGCCGGGGAGATCTCCGCACTCCTGAAGACAGATTTCCGCAAGCCTGAGATTTTTGATGCATGCGTCAAAGAGCATGACGATCAGCCCGGCGGGGTCCGAAGTCATGACGCTTTGCTTCAAGTATTCGTTTTTGAGCGTATTTTTTCTGTAATCCACCTTTTCACCTCGCGATTGGTTTTGATCGGACCGTGTCAGGAAAAGAGCTGGCTGATATACGACGACTGGGAGTTGAGGGTAGCCAGGGCGGTTTCCATGGCGGAGAATTTTTGATAGTAGCTTTCCGCCAGCGCGTCGAGCCGTTCCTCAAGCTTATCGATTTCGTCCTCCGTGCCGCCGATTTTAAGGGCGGTCTGCTTCACTGATTCGTCCGCGGCCTTCTGGTATGTCCCCAGAGCGGCTCTGACTTTATAAACAATTCCCATGTCCGGAGTTGCGGAGCTGCCGCCGCCGCCGATGAACATGCTGATAACCATTTCGGGATTGGTTTTGAGTGACGCGGTCAGCGTGTCGGCGTCAATCACAAGAAGGCCGCTGTCGGCGCCGTAATAGCTGCCGCCTGAGATGCCGATGGAGGGGGAAGCCTGCCCGGTCCCGCCGGCGGCGGAAAAAAAGGCGTTCTTAATTTCCGAGACCAGCTTTTTGATATCGGCGTCCTGATGAAGAATGCCGCTTTTGGATTTGGCCTCCCACTTTTCGATTTCTTTTTCCGACATATCCTCTTTTTGCGCATCTGTGAGCGGCGGATATTTCGTGGAATAATCTTTGGCTGAAACATTGCCGCCAAGTTTTGTCAGAAGCGTGTTCAAGGCGCCCACAAAGTCGGTGATGGCGTTGGCGGTTGCGCCATAGTCGCGGTCCACGCGGAAATTGACGGTTTCTTCGCCGGTGCCCTCGGTGACGGTTTTCAGCGCAAAGGTCATGCCGTCAATGGTGTATTCATTGCTGTCCCGGGTCACGGCGGCGCCGTTGATCTCGGCTTTCGAGCTGCGGCCGTTTTCCACCGTGCCTTCCCTGATCATAAAAGCGCTGTTGTCGCCGAACGCATTGCCGGCGATGTTTTTGATGCTCACCCGGCTGTCCGCGCCGCCGGAATCGGCGGTGATGGTGAAAGTATCGGTGAGGCGGCTGTACTTCATGGTGACATTGGCGTCCCGGTTGTTATTGATCGTATTGATTACCGTCTGCAGGGCGGTATCCCGGGAGAATTTAAACGCGGCGCCGTTAATTTCGAATGAAATGCAGTTGTCGCCGCCAAATTCCAGCGCGTTGGCGAAAGAAAGCTCGGCCAGGGTCGCGGTATTGTTGGCGGAGATTTCAGCGCCGTCGGACGAGACCTTGCCCGCGCTTGAGAGATTCGCGTTTTCCGCCAGCTGAATGACCTTCACGGAATAATTCCCGGCCAGGGCCGAGCCGGAGGGGGTCAGGGCGACGGCGTCGCCGTCGCTGTCGGCAGAGACGCTGTAGGAATAATAAGTGCCGGCTTTTATCATGCTGGAATCCCCAAGAACACTGCAGTAGGTATTCGAAAATTCCTTAACGGCGCCGCCGACCTCGCCTAACGCCTCCGTGTACCATTCGCAGGTGGTCAGTTTCTGCCCCTGCTTATCAATTTTTGATTGCTGGCCGGCACACATTTTTTCCACGAGCGCGTCGGTATCCAGATTCGAGAAAATTCCGGTGACCCGTGAGCTGCTGCTGTAGGCGGAATCTATGCTTGACATCGTATCGGCTCCCTTATCAATCAAACTCCACGCGGCTTTATGGGCGTTTGGACGTTTATGGCACGGCCGGGCGCATTTCATTTATCGGGGAAGGGGGATTGCCCTGTGTTATGTTTATCGGAAGGATTTTCGACAAATTCAGCCAAAAGACAGTTTTTTTAAAATATCGAATGCGAGGGGAAAACGGTGAAATCATGCGGAAGGCGCGGAATCCCGGCCGAACGCCGATATCGTTGATTTAGCCGACGGAAAATTAAGTAATTGTATAAAAGTGTCGAAATAATAGACGGGAAGTATTTTGACCCTGGCATGCGGTAAGCGGGAGGTGCGCCCTTGAACGTCGGACTGGATACTGAAAATAAACGGGCGGGCGTCGGCCTGCCGTCCCTGTCGCATGTATATTCATGCGGAAAAATCACGCTGCCGGGATTGCGCAATGATGCGCAATAGTTATCAGGTGGGTATAGCCGGAATGAAGATAGCCCGGTCGCCCGACCAGCTTTGCGCCATTGGGCTGGGGTCGTGCGTGGGAGTGGCATTATACGATCCCGCCGCCCGCATTGGCGGGCTGATTCACATTCTGCTGCCCATTTATGCGGACTTTGCGGCGGGGAACCACATTCGGACCAAATTCGCGGACTCCGGCATAAGCGATCTGGTGGACGAGATGGTGGCCCAGGGCGCGTCAAAGCGCCGGATGAAGGCTAAAATCGCCGGTGGGGCGGCGATGTTCGCGTCGGCGGGGGAGGCAATCGGCCTCAGAAATGTGGAAAGCTGCCGGCAGACCCTCAGGAACCTTGGGATACAGCTTGTAGCCCAGGATACCGGAGGAAATAAAGGGCGCACCATATATTTCGACCTTGAGACCGGCAATCTCACCGTGAGGATGGCAGACGGGCCGGAAAAAAGCATTTGATTCTGCCGGGCGGATGTAATAAATGGGGGGTTCAAAAAATGTCAAAAATCATGATCGTTGACGATGCGGCGTTCATGCGGTTAACCATCAAAAATATGCTCAAAAAAAGCCCGCACGTTGTGATTGGCGAAGCGGAAAACGGCAGGGCGGCCATTGAAAGGTACAAGGAGCTAGGGCCGGATATTGTAACAATGGATATCACGATGCCTGAGCTGGACGGGCTCTCCGCCCTTAAGGAGATAATCCGCATGGACCCCGGGGCCAGGGTGATCATGGTTTCGGCCATGGGACAGGAGACCATGGTCAGGGAAGCGATTGTCAGCGGGGCAAAAGGGTTTATCGTCAAACCGTTCAAAGAAGAAGGTATTCTGTCGGCGATAGACAGGCTGGCATGAACGGCGTCAGGCCGCTAAAGGAATCAGGAGTGGGGGTGTTGCCGTGAATACGGACGAATCCATGCGCGAGGCATATATTGATGAAACCCAGCAGCTGCTGCAGTCGCTGACGGATACGCTGCTTGCGGGGGAAAGGCATAAAAGACTCAGCGGGGATCAGATAAACGAGATCTTCCGGGTCATGCATACCATAAAGGGCTCGTCATCCATGATGGCGTTTGATGAGATGACAAAGCTTGCCCATATCCTGGAGGACATGTTTTCCCAGGTTCGGGACAATGGGGCTTCGGATGCGCATTGGCCGGTGATATTTGATCTGACCTTTGATGCGGTATCATTTTTTAACGGCGAACTGGCAAAGCTGCAGGAAAAACGGCCCCCGGACGGCGACGCCACGGCTCTTGAAGGGCGGGTGCTCGCACACCTCGAGCGGCTTAAGGGGGACGCGCGGGAAGGGAAAGACGCCCCGTATTATAAGGTGAAGCTCTTCTTTGAGGACGGATGCCAGATGGAAGGGCTGCGCGCCTTCGGCGTGGTTCAGAGCCTGAAGGGCATCTGCCGGAATATCGCGACGGTTCCGGAGGATACGGACGCCGACTCGGCTTCTGAAATGATCAGAAGCAATGGCCTTTGCCTTTATGTTCAGACGAATGAGAACCCCGACAAGCTGAAAAGCCTGATTGAAACCACGCTGTTCATGAAAAGCTATAGCCTTCTGCCCATCGAGGCGGACGGGGGGGAGCTGCCGGAAGCTATGCGCCAGGCCCCGGCCGCGAAGGATAAGGGCGCTCCGGATGGGGGACGGGCGGAAGAATCAGGCCCTGAAACCATTGCGAGGCAAAACTTTATCAGCGTTAACGTTAACAAGCTTGACAAGCTGCTCAATATTGTCGGGGAGATCGTCACGGCCCAGTCCATGGTTTTCAGCCACGCGAATTTCGGCCGGACGCCCCACGACGGCTTTGACGCCGCCGCCCGGCAGCTGAATGCGCGCGTCAACGAGCTGCAGGATGTTGTGATGAACATCCGCATGGTCCCGGTGTCCACGCTGTTTCAGAAAATGCGCAGGCTGGTTCGGGATATGAGCCGCAAATTCAATAAGGAGATCGACCTCGTCCTTGCGGGGGAGGATACGGAGGTGGATAAAAACGTCATCGATCATTTGTCGGACCCCCTTTTGCATATCATCCGAAACGCGATTGATCACGGCATTGAAGACGCTGAAACCAGACAGGCTCAAGGAAAACCGGCACGCGGCAGGATCACGATAGCGGCCCGTACAACAGGCGGCGATGTGATCGTATCCGTTTCCGACGACGGGAGGGGACTCCAGCGGGACGCCATATTGAAAAAAGCCCTTGAAAAGGGGATGCTGACCGAAATTGACGGGGAGATCCCGGATCAGGATGTTTTCGCGATGATCTTTCAGCCGGGGTTTTCCACCAAGGAGCAGGTGACGGAGTATTCCGGCCGCGGCGTGGGGATGGATGTGGTCAGAAAAAACATCGGCAGCATCGGCGGCTCGATATCCGTGGAGAGCCTGCAGGGGAAAGGAACCGCGTACAGGATAAGGATACCGCTGACCCTGACAATTGTGGACGGCATGAAGTTCACGATTGGAGAAATGGGCTTTATCGTTCCGACAGTCTCCGTAAGGGCGGTGGTCAAACCGGAGCCCGGAGACGTCTTCAAGGATTCCTTTGGGAACGAAATGATAATGCTTAAGGGCAAATGCTGCCGGCTTGTCCGCCTGAACCAATATTTCCATATCGACGGCGGGGTCACCGAGCTGAGCCGGGGGATGATTCTGCATATTGCTTCGGAGCGGGAGGAATATTGTGTTTTTTTCGACCGGCTTGAAGGGGAATATCAGGTGGTAATGAAAAACCTTCCGGGATATCTGAAAAAATGCGCGCTGCCGCTGACGGGAATCGGTGGGTGCGCCGTTATGGGCGACGGGTCCATTTATCTGATACTCGACGTGAACGGGATATCGTAAACGCACCCCCTTTACGGCATTCCGGATATACATTAAATATATCATTAAAAGCGGGAAAGAAGCCAAGAGGCTTCTTTCCCGCTTTTAAAAAGGCATGATTAAATACAGAAAAAGGCCCGGGCCAGCCGGGCTTTTTCCGTATGGGTTTTGCTTTTGCCGGGGAATGTACGCAGACTATCAGCCCAGAAGAGAAAGGACGTTCTGGGGCAGGGAATTGGCCTGGGCCAGCATGGCGGTGGCTGCCTGCTGCAAAATGTTCGCGTTGGTGAAGGTAGTCATTTCCTTCGCCATATCCACGTCGCGGATCTGGCTCTCGGCGCTGGTCAGATTCTCGGAGGAAGTGTCCAGATTGGCGATCTTATGATCCAGCCGGTTCTGGATGGCGCCAAGGTAAGCGCGCTGGGAGGAAACCTGGTTGATGGCGTCATCCACGGCGTTGATGGATGCGGAAGCCGCGCTCTGGGTGGCGACGGAGGACGAGGCAACCCCAAGATAGTTGGCGTTCATCTCGTCGATGTAGATGGTCATCTCGTCGCCCTCGTTGGCGCCCACCTGGAAGGTCAGGCCGCTGCCGGTCTTGCTGGTTACGTCGAAAGAGGAGCCGGTGGTGCCGAAAGTGGCGTCAAAGGTGTGTTCGCCGGCGTGGGTGATGTCGCCGCTGCCGGCGGATACAACGCTTGCCAGCTTGGCCAGGCCCGCCGCGTCTATGCCCGTATCCGTACCGTCGGTTTTCGCGGCAAGGGTCAGGTCGATGGTGAAAGCGTCGTTTCCGGCAGCGTCCTTGAAGGTCAGCGTAGAAGTTTTTCCGCCGTCGGAGTCCGTGTTGATCTGCGCATATGTATCGGCGTCAAAGTTGCAGTAAAACGAAGCGCCGTCAATGGTTGCTTTCAAGCCGTCGGTGCCGTCGGCGGCGATTGCGATAGTGCCGTTGGTCAGGGTCGAATTATCCGCGGCCTTCAGATTTCCGTATTTGCCGCCCGCAGCGATTTTGGCTTCGCTGTCGCCCGTAAGGGCAATATCGGTCATTTCCGCTTTGTTCGCGGTGCTGACGCTGGAAGTCGTCAACTCATTGAAATTGACCTTGGCGCCGTTGGAGAAGGTAACGGAATCCATACCGGCCTCCAGCTTGACGGATTTTGCGCCGGTCAGATTCGCATACACGCCGTAGGTGGCTTCCTGGGCGTCCACGCCGCCGGTGGCGGAGAGCTTCAGCGCGTCGGAAATATCGTCGGCCAGGGTGCCCATGGTGGAGCCGTTGGTGGTATCGTAAGCGGTGGAGCTGGTTGTGGTCAGCGTAAAGGAAAACGCCGCGGCATCGCCGTTTGTAAAGTTCAGTGTCGCGGATTTGGTTCCGCCCTCGCCGTAAGCGTCCGCCAGCTGGCTTTCGCTCAGGATCGCCTTAAAGATCTGGCCGTTGTCGCCCTTGGCGGAGAAGACCATCTGATTGTTTGCCTCGTCATAGGTGGCGTCCACGGTATAGTTGCCGTTTGCCAGGGAAGACTCGCCGACTGAATTGGATACGGACCCCACTGCAAACGAATCGGAGGAGCTGGTGGCGGTGAAGGTGGACGCTTTTCCGGAGATGGCCGCGCTTTCCTGCTGGACGCTGACGCTGAAGGCATAGCTGCCGGCGGCGGCGTTGCCCACCTCCACGGACAGACCGGATTGGGCGAGAATGACATTCGACAGCTTTGCGCGCTTCTGGGCCAGCGAGCCGTCCAGAAGGCTTTTCTTGTTGAAAGAGGCGTTGCCGGCGATGTCGTCCAGCTCCGACTGAAGTTGCTCGAACTCATCCTGCAGGGCGGTGCGGTCGATGTCGTCGTTGTTGGTATCGGAGGAGGACTGCACGGCCAGCTCGCGCATCCTCTGAAGGATCTCGGTTGACTCCGAGAGGTTGCCTTCGGCGGTCTGAACCAGAGAGATGGCGTCCTGGGAGTTGGCGGAAGCCTGATCGAGGCCGCGGATTTGGGCGCGCATTTTCTCGGAAATGGCGAGACCTGCGGCGTTGTCGGCCGCAGAGTTGATGGAATAGCCGGAAGAAAGCTTTTCGACGGCGCTGGCAATTTTATTGTTGTTCTTGGTGTATTGGGTATAGGTGTTCATTGCGGTAAGGTTGGTGTTGATGCGCATGGGATATTCCTCCTTGATGCATTTAAGCCGGCGTCCGTGCCGGCCGCTATTCTGAATCCAAGACGCTTTGTGTGCACACGCAAATCTTTTCTTCACACTATTTATCGGATGAAACTTAGAGAAAATTAACAAAAGTTTAAATTTAATTTTGCGATTTGGAAATGCACGGAACCAAAAGTAATAAACAAAAGTTACATATTAGTCTTTTTTCTTAAGTATATGCTCATATTTATAACCATATCTGTTCAAAATGTGAATTGATTTTTAGAAATTAATATTATATTGTACATCTTGTGCAATTGGAAATTTATCGAAATTTATCATATTTTTGGAGTTATTGTCATAATATGGGAGATCCGCTTTGTTTTTCGGAACGTTAACCCAGGTCTCCCGGGCTGGAATCAGGCGAACCCTCCATATCGCATTATGCTGCAAGAATAGAAAAGGCAGGAACTGGTGTTGGCCAATCAAATCAAATCGATGCTCAGCCGAGCCAGCGATTCTTTTCGTAAAATAGAAAAGAAAAAACGGCTTCTTATT
>DIRC01000062.1 GCA_002427465.1 Clostridiales bacterium UBA5446
TTAACGGTGATCTTGTTCTCCTCATAGGTATAGGACTTTTTTGTTTTGTTTGAGAAGATTTTCATAGCCAGATCGTTTGTCGGCGTATCCGACAGGGAAAGCGTAATAACGCCGCCGTCCAACTTGTCTTCAACGAACAGCGCATATCTGGACTGCTCCGGGGATAAAAAGCCCACCAGCATTTCTCCCCTGATGACGGCCATACCGTTAATATCCGGAACAATATTTTCCCCGCGTTTCACCCTGCGAAGCACCGGAAGAAGAATCGATTTTCGCGTTGAATTCAGCACATTATAGACTTGATATAACTGAGTGTCCAGGGAGGTTCCGGTAACGTCCTTGTCCTCACTGATGATATCAAGCAGGGTTACCGACATAATGCTGGACATTTCCTCCGGGCGTTCTAAAATCTCCGCGGCCGTTTTTTCTTGGGAAATAACTACGTACATGGTTTCCCTGTACTCCCCTTCCCGCAAAAGCGTCTCGGTAATGGCCAGAATCCCCATTTCCCGGACAAGCTGCTGGTTGAGAACCAGCACATGGGCTGTGCCGAAAAAAAGCCTGTTCGCCTCGTTTCGCTTTGCGTTTGCGGCGGCATCAGCCAGGGTCTTGCCCTGTGCGTGAATCATTTTGCTTGAAATCCCGTCTTTTTTCTCCGCGCCTGCCAGATCGGCAATATCGTAGCTGACATTAAATAAGCGGTTTTCCTTATCGTAGTCAACGCCAATCCCCACCACAATATCAAGCTGGTCGAGGCCTTCGTAATTCCAGCAGCCGGTTAGCGGAAGGGCAATGGCGACGCCCAGCAGGCAGGCCAGCAGGCGCTTAACCATTGCCGTCCCCCCCTGCCTGACGCGTTTTGTCCCCGGTCAGACGTGCCGGGCGCTGAATCATCTCAGCCCAGGGTGCCCGAATGAAAATATCCTTGATATCCTGGAAACGGAGACTGCCCGACAGGGCCGTCTGCTCCACACCAAATGATGTCAGGTTATTAATGTGGATAATCATCAGGGAAACGCCGATGGTGAGGCCAAAAAAACCAAAGGCTGAGGCCGAAACCAAAAGCAAAAAGCGACAAAAAATAATGGGCGCATTGAGCTTCGTCACCAAAAGGCTGGTAATGCCCGTGGCGGCCACGACAATAATCATTGGCGCGGCAACCAGGCTGGCCTCAACTGCGGCCTGGCCGATGACCAGCGCTCCCACAATACTCAGGGCCTGGCCGATGTTTGACGGCATTCGGATACCCGTTTCACGAAGCACATCGAACACCAGCAGCATAACCATTGCCTCCACGGCGGCGGGCAGAGGCACGCTCTGGCGCTCAAGGGCAACTCGGACCAGCAGCTGCAGCGGCATCATTTCCTGGTGAAACGCGACAACGGCAATATACAGCCCAGGAACTGCCACTGTGAGTACAAAGGCGCAGATGCGCAGAACCCGCGCAAAGGAAGTATAGAAAAAGTTGAAATAATAGTCCTCGTTGCTCTGAAAATTTTCAATAAAAAGATAGGGGATCGTCATCACCATGGGTGAGCCGTCCACAAATATGGCAATGCGTCCTTCCAAAAGTTTGGCTATGATAACATCCGGCCGTTCGGTATAGCCCGTCGTGCGGAAGGGACTGTATTGGTGGTCCCGAATCAGCTCCGTAATGTAGTTTGCGTCAAGCATACCGTCAATGTCGATCTTATTAAGCCGCCGAAAAAGCTCTTCAAGAATGGACTTGTCCGCCAGGCTGTCAAAATAGCACACGCAAACCGGGGTCTGGGTACGCCTGCCCAGGGTGAGCATTTTGATTTTAAACTCGCTGGTGTGGACCCGCCGGACAACCTGTGAAAGATTCCGCATCAGGGATTCCGTAAAGCCTTCCCGCGGGCCGCCAAGCACCTTTTCGTTGTCCGGCTCCTCAATAGAGCGCAGGGCAAGATTTTTAGTGTTCAGAATTGCAGCCTGACTGCATCCCTCGGCAAACAGAACGGTGTCGCCGGCGGTGACGCTTTCCACCACGTCCCTGAAGGTATCAGCCGTGGCGGCCTCCCCTACCTGAATCACCTCCGCCAGCAGCATGTCCATCGTCTCGCCGCTTTCGGCGGGCGTAAAAAGCATCAGGGGTTTGACGATATTGTCATTAATGATTTCCGAATTGACCAGCCCGTCGCAGAAGACAAGGAAGTACCGGCGCGGCGTATCCCCCCCGGTTTCCAATATCCTGTACCGGATAATGTCCATATCGGAAAAAATCTGTTTGCATGCGGCAATGCTGCCTTCCAGCGGTGGCTGGATTTTTTGCTCCTCAAGGGTGCCGTTCCATTTCTCAATACCTGATTCCATAACCTGAGTTCTTCGTTTGCGCTGTTTTTTGAAAAAATTAAACATAGCTTCTCCTTTGAGTATACAAGCCTGCCATTCTGTCGGGAAGGACTCCGTTCCCCGGATTGTTTCGATCATAGACAGGTTTAGTATGGGGACAACACCCTTTTTTATTCTGCCGCAATGCGCTCTCCCCTTCTAGCCCCCGCCGCCGCCATACATTATATCCACGGCTTTACGGATTTCCTCATAACTGGTGCAGCGGCAAATATTGGACTGGAGCCATTCCTCCACCGTATATTCCTCCGGCATCACGGGATGCTGCGTTCGGAGGGCATGGCAAACCATTAAAAAACCGGATGTGCAGTACCCGCACTGAAACGCATTAGCGTCCACAAAGGCCTTTTGAACCGCCGCGGTTCCACCCAGGCCCTCTACCGTTAAAATCTCGTGCCCTTCCGCCTCAACAGCCAGAACAAGGCAGGATTTCACGGGCCAGCCGTCCATCATAACCGTGCAGGCGCCGCAGTCCCCGTTTTTGCATCCGGGCTTTGCCGCGGTCAGGCCAAGCTGATCCCTCAGCACATCAAGCAGTAAATCAGACGGGCGCACCGCCAGCTCGTGCCGGCTGCCGTTGACATGGAGACAGACAACGGTTTTCCTCTCATATCTGACCATTTTCCCAATCCTCCAAAAGCGCCTCCAGCGTATTCCTAAGAACAAACACCCGATATTCAGCGGAGCCTCTCACATCGCTGTAAGCCGGCTTTGGCAAAAGAGACACCGCCTTGTCGGCCCGCGCCGCGCAGGACGGGCCGTGATCGTTTAATACGGCTTCCATCCGGGGGCTGCGAAATGGATGCGCACAAACGCCTGAAAATGCGATTTTCAGCACATTGTCCTGCCAGATGGCCGCCACCCCAACCAGCGGATAATCTATTTTCTCATTCTGCGTTCGTTTCACATGAGAGCTGGGCGCACGCAATGCTCGGCTCGGAACATGAATCTGCACAATCAGCTCGCCCGGCCTAAGATGCATTCTTCCCGGAAAGGCATCCTTAAAGGCTATGGTACGCAGGCCATCGGCGCCAAATACTGTCATTTTTGCATCCGAGAGCAGAAGGGGCAGGCTTGTTTCCCGGTAAATAATGCTTCCGCATAAATTCCCGCCCAAAGTGATTCGGCATTGATTGGTGTGGTCTGCAATTCTCCCGCAGACCGTGCCAAGCAGCGGAAAATGCTTTGATTCCTTAATCTGATTCAAGGTACATGCCGAGCCAAGATTAAGCCCCTGGTCATCGGGGAACAGGCACAGGCAATCCGGAATGCGCTTAATATCGACAACGGCCCCCGGCCGGATGCCGCCGGCCCTGCACAGGGTAATGATTTCGCTTCCCCCGGAATAATAAACCGGACTTTTTCCCTCAGCCTCCAACTGTCGGTACGTGTCCAAGGCTTCCGTCAGGCTGTCAGGCCGGCAGTAAATAAAATCAAATGGAATCATTGCCGCCCTCCTTTTCAGCTTTCCAGATGCGTTCCGGCGTAAGAGGCAGGAACAATAATTCTTTTCCAAACGCCGCGGACAGTGCGTTGCCCAAAGCCGCCGGCATGCCGATAATGCCGTGCTCCGAATAGCTGCGCACGCCATATGGGGAATCGGTTTCGGGTGTTTCCACAAAATCTACCCGGTAATCCGGCTCCTGACCGATATGCAGCAGCTTATATGTGCGCAGGTTCGGCGTCAGGGGTATGCCCAGCGCGTTATAGAGAAACGCCTCGCGGCTGGCCATGCTTATGCCCATCGCCATGCCTCCGGCGGTTACGGCCCGCATCAGCTCGGGATTAATCACCTTGCCCACATCCATCACGGTTGAGGCGGAAATAATGCGGTATGAAAAGGTTTTCAGGTTTGCCTCCACCTCAACAACCTGCGCCCCCAACGTCCAGGCCGGGCCTGTTTTTCCCTGACCGGTCTTGGGGTCAAGCTTGCTGAGTCCCTTTAGCATGAAGCCGCCGCGGCCCAGCACAGGTTCTCCAATAGACTCCCCCGCTGCCGATTGGTATCCCTGGACAATATCTTTAAAGGCGATAAACTGCGCCGGATTTTTTTTGGAAAAGACTCGCCCGCCGGCAATCTCAATTTCTTCAGGCGCGCATCCGAAAGCCTGGGCGCCGTTGCTGCGAAGCTGACTTATGGCGTCATCCGCCGCCCGAAGCACCGCGTGGCCCGCCATATATTCCGTGAGGCTGGCCACCGTTTTCCAATGCTCTGGCGCGGTCCGTGTATCCACCGGCATTACAACATGAACCTGCTCGGGCGGTATACGCAATCTCTCGGCCAAAATTTGGGCCAGATTGGTTTGCCCTCCCGACCCCATTTCCACAACACCCGTGTTCAGATTGACGCTTCCGTCGGGATTAAAGGTAATCATCGCGCCGGAAATCGCATCCGTCGGGGGATTTTCGGTTTTCCAGAAGCAGGCTGCGCCTTTCGCGCGCACGATATCCCGTTTTATCGTCACCGGGCCGCCGCCGTCCCATTCGGACAGGGGTTTCACCTTGTTTAAACAAGCTGTCAGATCCCCCATGAGGCTGCTGGTGCACAACACCCGGGAGGGAGTCAGGTTTCCTGGCCGGATCGCGTTCTGAATCCGGAATTTAAGCGGATCGATCCCGCATTTGCGGGCTGCCATATCCATGACGCGCTCCACGCAAAATGTACATGATTCATGGGCGAAACTTCGATATGAGGTAGCATAGGTGTGGTTGGTATACACGCACAGCGCTTCGCAGGAAAGATGCTCAATATGGTATGGCCCGGTACAATCCACCGCTATCGCTTTGGTCATATAGGGGGCAATATCGGTATACGCGCCGCAGTCCAGCCAACAGGTCATCCGGGCGGCCTGAATCGTTCCGTCTTTGCTCACGCCGAGCTTAATGTCCGCCTCCAGACCGATGCGGCAGGGCGCCGAGGCCATATCCTGCTCCCTGGAAATGGTCAGATTAACCGCTCTTCCGCCAACGCTTCGTGACGCTAAAAACGCAAGTATTTCAAGGGATACGGCCGCTTTCCCGCCGAAGCCTCCCCCTACAAGTGGGACGTTTACCTGTATTTTGCCGGATGGGATCGCAAAAGCATCCGAAAGCTGCTTTCTCACCGTATACGGCGCTTGCGACGATGTGGTAATCGATACCTTTCCCTCCGCGGAAATTTCAGCCCGGGTGCAGCGCACCTCCATGGCGAGATGATCGGATGGGGGTAAAAAAAATCGCCGCTGTATGATCTCGTCACATCGGCCGAAGGCTTTCTGGGCGCTTCCCTTTTCCATACGGTAGCGGCTGGCAATATTGGTTCCGTCTTCCGGATAAACATCGGTCATGATCTTTTGATAGCCGCCTGCCTGACTATGGAGCAACACTGCGCCTTCCGCCAGCGCCTCGGAAGGGGTCAGCACAACCGGCAGCGGCTCATAGGCCACCTCAATCAGCCTCACGGCTTGTTCGGCAGTCGGTTCATCCTCTGCCACCACCAGCGCTACCGGTTCGCCCGCGTAGCGCACCACATCCCGGGCCAGGGCGGGGCGATCCAGCAGCAGCGGGCCGAAGAGTTCCGGGAATTCCGCTCCGATCAGCACCGATTTAACTCCCTTTACCGCCAGCGCCTTTGTAATGTCAATCCGGCGAATGACGGCGTGAGCCATTGTGCTGGTAAGAAGCCGGGCGGAAAGCACGCCTGCCGTCTTGGAATCCTCGGTGTATTTCGCCCTTCCCGTTACCTTGTCCCAGGCCTCCTTGCGTGGAATGCTCCGGCCGATTGCCGTATTCATGCCGACATACACAACCCTTCCCAGACTTATCTTCCCTAAGTTTTCCCTATCCCTGTCCGATTATGCTACAGACGCGCTTCCCAGCCTATGAAACGGACTCTGCATAGAAGACTATCGGTGAAATTGAGGCTATATATAAGAATCGGCTGTCCGAATAAATTCGGGCAGCCGACACTTATGTAAAAAGGAAGAAAAAAGTGAATTGTATGGGTCTGCATTTTGTTGTTGCTTGCGAAGACTTTGGGCTTACAATCCGTTTACAAAGTCCTCAAAACCAGTCCCCTCCGGGACGGCGCCAAACTGTACGGCATATCCGGCAAGCTCCGCGCCCAGCGCCTCGCTGACCTCGTAGCCGGTCTTCATGTATTCTTCGTACTTCTTGAACTCAAGCTCGCCGGGCAGATATATCTCATTCACGCCTTCAGCTTTGCGGCTGCTCTTGATGGAGCGAATGTACTCGTCCGTCGTGGCCTTGAACTGTTCTATTGGCATGAATTTCTCCACGTCGATGATGATCATAGCAAAACCGGTGTTCTCCGGCTCACCTTTATTGGGAAATCCTACGCCAGCGCCAAAACTGGCCTGGGCCAGCAAGGCGGAGAACATCTCGACCATTACGGCCAGACCGTAACCCTTGGGGCCGGCAATGGGAACGACGGTCTTCGCAGCCTGAGAGTCGGTGGTAGGCTTTCCGTCCGCATCCAGAGCCCAACCAGCGGGGATGGGTTTACCTTCTCTGGCGGCTGCCTGAATCTTACCCATGGCAGTTATGGTAGTGGAGATATCCAGAATCAGCGGAAGTTCCTTGCCGGCCGGTGCCGCTACGACGATAGGGTTGGTGCCCAGAAGGCTGTCGGCTCCGCCATATGGCGCGACACAGCGGACAGTGTTGCAGCAGAACATGGCGATAAGGTTATCTTTGGCCGCTCTGTGAGCGAAAAAGCTGCCGCAGCCAATGTTGGAGGCCCTGCGGCCCGTGGCAATGACGATGCCATACTTATGGGCACGATCTACCATCTGCTCATAGACCCGGCTCATGGCTATGACGCCGCAGCCGTTGTCGCAGTCGAACGCCACGGTTGATCCCGTGTCCGTTGTTATGGTGATGTCGGCGTTAGCCTTCATAGCGCCGTTATCAAAGCGCTTGAGGTAATTCGCAAACCTTGACAGACCGTGGGAATAGATACCGGTAAAGTCAGAGTGAGCCACGGATAATCCCAGCAACTCCGCGTCCGCGGCGTTCATACCCTGCGTGTGCAAAAGCGCCTTGCAGAGCTTCATTTCCTGTTCATAGCTTATTCTCATGGCTCGCTCCCCTCAAATGGCATTGTAGCCAGCCTCAAAGGCGGCAACGTTCTTTTCTTCGAACTTGCTCTTTCCTTTCTTGCGGAACATATCGTTCATGCCATCCCGGCCCTCGTCGTGAGAAAAGTCACCCAAGAGCTTGGTGATGACACCAATCATGACAATATTGGCGCCCTTGGGGTTCTTGACCTGCTCCGCAAGCTCATTGCAGTGGATGCTGACAACCCTGATGTCATCGCGCACGTTGGTGTCGGCTGTCATCATGTCGGCATTCACAAGAATGGTGCCGCCGGGCTTTACCATGGTTACGAACTTTTTGAAAGAGGGGGTATTCATGGCCAGCACCAGATCGGGCTTCTGCTGGCCCACGTTATAAATCTTCTCCGCACCGTATTTGACTGTGCAGTTGGCAGTACCGCCCCGCTGGGCCGCGCCGTAGGCCGGCATCCAGGTGGCGTTGACGCCTTTATAAAGGGCTATCTGTGAAACGATGAGGCCCGCAGTCAGGACGCCCTGTCCGCCGAAACCGGCAAAAACTATTTCTCTCATCTTTATACTCCCCTCTTTTTGATTTCACCCAAGCCATAGTATGGAATGACCTCGTCTATCAGACGCTGCCTGGCTGCGATGGGAGGGAGATTCCAGTTGGTTGGGCAGGAGCACATGATCTCTACCATAGAGTATCCCTCGTTGTTGAGCTGCGCCTCGAAAGCGTTCTTTATATAACCCTTAAGCTTGTTGATCTCTGCCGGGGTGGTGACGGCTCCGCGCGCAACATAGGCCGGAGTAAAGCTGTATGCGATGAGCTCCGGCACTTTTATGGGGATACCGGTAAGATCGCAATTGCGGCCCGAGGGGGATGTGGCAGTCTTCTGTCCGGGCATGGTGGTCCAAGACATCTGGCCTCCGGTCATGCCGAAGTTGCCGTTGTTGACGGTGAAAACGCAAATGTTTTCGTTCCTGTAGGCCGCGTTCAGGGTTTCCGCGATACCAATATTATAAGCGTCGCCATCGCCCTGATAGGTGAACACGAACTTGTCCGGCTCAGCTCTGCGAATGCCGGTGGCAACTGCGGCGGCCCTGCCGTGGGGAGACTGGATCAAATCGATGCTGATACCGCTCTTCAGGTGGCAGCTGCAGCCCACGCCAATTGCCGCGATGGTCTTTTTATCAAGGCCGTATTCCTCAAGACACTCGCAGATAAGGCGCAGAAGCACACCATGACCGCAGCCACCGCAGAACAAGGAATAATTCATAAGCTCCGGAGCTTTTTTTTCGATAGCCATATCAGTAGACCTCCTTTATCTCGCCGTCTTTGATCCTGGCAAAGTCGGCCTTGAGCGTGTCGTCCTTGGGAATATCACATACATAGGCTAACGCATAGACGGGAACAGAACCCATGCCGTACCTTTTGGCATAAAGGGCCACGTCATCAACCATCTGACCCTCACCGTTGGTCTCCACGGAAATGAAGCCCTTGAGGTTTTTGTTCTTTGCGGCCAGCTCCGCGAATGCCTTTTCGGGATAAGGCCATGCGGTGATGGGACGGATGAAGCCGACCTTCTCGCCATTGGCGCGAAGCTCCTGCACAATGCCCTCCACGGCCCGTCCGGGCAGCCCAAAGGCTACGAACACATACTCCGCGTCCTCTGTATAAAGAGCCTCCCAGCGCTGCTCGTTCTCGCGCATTGCGCGAACCTTTGCTATATAGACGTCGGATTCCTTCTGCAGATCCCGGCCAAGGAAGTCGCCGCGCCGGACCTTGTAGGTACCGTCCAGGCCCCAGTCGCATCTCTTTATTTCGCGAAACTCAGGATAATCGCAGGGCTCCATCATCTGGCCCAGGCCGCTCTCGGTCATGATCTCCACAATGCAGCGGTACT
Organism: Clostridiales bacterium UBA5446; assembly: GCA_002427465.1. Taxonomy (GTDB): domain Bacteria; phylum Bacillota; class Clostridia; order Oscillospirales; family Oscillospiraceae; genus Scatomorpha. Next base: position 9,332 of record DIRC01000062.1, read on the forward strand.
TTTCGGCAATGTCGAAGGCCTCATACATCAGGTCAACGCCCTCCTGGATCGTGCTGGGGCAGAGAATGATGTTGCGATAGTCGCCGTTGCCGCCGCCGCGGGTCTCCCTGTGGTAATCGGTTTGGGCGCCGTTGAGGGCTCCGAGGCCGTTGCCCCAGCGGACAACGTTAAGAATAACCGCCGGGAAGTTCATCTGGTTCATGTAAGAAATGCCTTCCTGCTTGAGCGAGATGCCCGGCCCCGAAGAGGCAGTCAGCACCCTGTGTCCGCAGGCGGAGACGCCCATGACTATGTTGATGCCCGCCAGTTCGCTTTCGGCCTGAATAAAGGTCCTCCCCAGCTCCGGCATACGACCGGAAAGGTATTCCATAGTCTCCGTTGAGGGAGTTATCGGATATCCGGCATATATTTCAGCTCCGGCTCTCATCGCGGCCTCGGCCATCGCGATGTTGCCTTTTACCATGTCACCCATTTCTATTCCTCCTCAATCGCCCGTGATCGTGAAAACGGCATCGGGGCAAATGATGTAGCAGATGCCGCACCCAATGCATTTTTCCTCATCAACGGTTATATGCTTGTAGCCTCTGGAGTTTATCTCATTTGTCATGGATATGGCTTTTTTTGCGCAATTTTCCATGCATAGTCCGCAGGCCTTGCAGTTCTCGGGGTTCACTTTAGCCTTGCTCATAATAATTCCTCCGTTTCTTTGTTTATTCGCCGCAGGCCAGGATGGCCCACGCTATCGACGTAACTTTGCCCTCGATGGAAGCGGCGCGTGACGACATGACCACAGGAGCTGCCGCTCCGATCACAATGCCCGCGGTCTGGCCCTTGCCGAAGTAGCCTATGGCTTTACCCATGCAGTTGCCGGTCTCGATATTTGGTACGAGAAATAGATCCACATCGCCGCTGACACGGCTGTTCAGCCCTTTTTCCGCTGCCGCATCCGGGCGCATCGCGACATCAAAGGCGATGGGGCCTTCGTAAATGCCCCGGGGCAGCTCGCCGCGCTCAGCCATTTTGCAGAGCGCCGCCGCGTCTGCCGTGGCGGGTATTTTAGGATCGACCTTCTCATTGGCGGTCAGTATGGCAATCTTCGGCTCCTTGATACCCATGTTGTGCAGCACGGGTACGGCATTTTTCAGTATCTCCACCTTGTCCTCCAGGGAGGGCGCAACGGTCATGCCGCCGTCGGTAATGAAAAAGAGCTTCTTTTCGCCGGGCACGTCATAGCATGTGAGAACATTGAGCTGCCGGCCGGTGCGAAGTCCGACCTCCTTGTTGAGAACGGCGCGAAGAAAATCGCTGGTGTTCATCTTGCCTTTTACGAAAACATCAGCCCTTCCCAAACTGACAAGCTCCACTGCCCGAATCCCAACTTTCTTATCGTCCTTCTCGTCGACGATCTCGGCCTTTTCAATGGGAAATCCGTCTTTAGCGGCAAGCTCCCGTATCCTGTCCTCATCGCCAACGAGAATAACATCGCAAAGGTCCAGATCAGTGACCGCCTGGGCCGCATGTATCATCTTATTATCGGCAGCGGCCGCGATGGCAATGGTACGCTTGGGCTTCCTTGCGCAGGCGGCTTTTACAATGTCATTAAATTGTGCGTACATCTGGTATTCTCCTTACGCTTTTTCGTAGATATGGAAGCCTTCCTCGCCGTCGAGCACCCTCGTTATACCCTCGGCCAGCGCCTCCATCTCCTTTGCCCCTGGCACTACGGTCACCGGGGCCAAAAAGGACACACTCACCTTTATTTTCTCTGTGAGCCTCTTTGAATAGGCACAGCCGCCGGTGAGGATAATGCTGTCCACGCAGCCCCTGACAACAGTTGCAAGAGCGCCGATCTCCTTGGCGATCTGATAGGCCATGACATTCAGAATGAAATCCGCGTGTTCGTTGCCGCCGTCTATCATACTTTCCACATCAATAAGGCTGCTGGTACCCAAGTGGGAAACAAGTCCCCCCCGGCCCTTGATGTGTTTCATCATTTCGTCCTTAGTGTATTTGCCGGAGTAGCAGAGATCCACATAGGCTTTGCCATTGAGCTTTCCCGCTCGCTCCGGGGACATGGGACCTTCGTCGTCGCTGCATAGATCGATGATTCGCCCGTGCTCATGGAGGTTAATGCTGATACCGCCCCCCATGTGTGCCACTATGAAGTTCATGTCCTCATACCTTTTTCCAAGGGAAGCAGCTACGTCCTTTGCGGTGGCGCGGGTGTTCAGCACATGGGAGAAGGGGCGTCTTTTAATCTCGGCGAGTCCGGTAGTCCTGGCGATATCCCGGACCTCATTGACACAGACAGCGTCATAGATATAGGCCTTGCAGCCAGCAGTCTTTGCTATGTCGTCCGCAATGATGGCGGACAGGTTGGAAGGGTGGTTCGTTACTGGGTGCCGGCAGGCTTCCAGAAGGTTTTCTTCCACCAGATAGGCGCCTCCCTTGGCATAGCCGAAGGTACCGCCTCTGGCGGCGACGGCATCGAAATTCTTGGCGCTTACCCCGTTATTATTAAGGAACCGCAGAATGGCGTCCCGCCTGATTGGGTATTGGTCAAGAAGCGTTGCGCAATGCTCCAGTTCCTCCGCCGAATGGACGATGTTCTCCTCAAGAGTATTATTTCCATCGACGAAAACAGCGAGCTTAGTGGAAGTGGAGCCGGTATTGATAACAAGTATTTTGTACAATCGAACTCTCCTTCTTTACCGGAGGGGCGTACAAAGCGCGGCTGGCTGCATCCTACTGCCTCCGGATATTTGCTTTGCCGTCGGAATGGGCGTTTCCGATGGACTTTACATTTTCACTATAATTGGCTTTTTACCGTGTGTCGAATTTCAAACCAAAACGAGAGCTTTGCACAAAATTCTGTGCAAAGCTCTCGAAGTTTGTATATAATTCGATGTGCATCAGTATCGCATCGCCCTGGAGACTGTCAGCATCAAATGTTTTTCCATGCGCCGCTCCGCCAGATCCTCGTCCCGCTGGCGTATGGCGTCATATATTTTTTTGTGCCGCTCAAGCATGTTCTGGCAAGCGCCGGCGTTCAGGGCCGAAAACCTGAAAAAGTGTATCTTTGGGTCGATATGCATATAGGATTCCACCAGATATTGATTGTGGGCGGCGTTCATTATAATTATGTGGAATTCGTGGTCCTTCTCCCCCAGCGCATGAAATAATTGCTTCGCCTGGGATTCATTTATTATATTGATGTCTTCGTCCCAGGCCCTGCCAATCCCCTTGGCCATCAGCACCTCCGTATCCGCAAGGTTTTTCTCCACGAGACTCCTTTCCGAACCCAGCATTTGCGAGCAGGCCAGCCTGGCCGCCAACTTTTCAAGTGCTATCCGCACTTCGAGAAGCGCTACGTAATCACCGGGCTGCATTTCATATACGGTATAGCCCTGGACACCCTTTTCAAGGAAGCCCTCTTTCTCGAGCGCGGCGAACGCATCCCGCACCGGCGTGCGGCTAACGTTCATTTCCACAGCTATCTGTTCCTGATTGAGCTTTTGCCCGGGAGCGATCCTGTGGTCCACAATGTTGTCTCTCAGCACCATATATACCAGCTCGGTGTTTGAAATGAACGGATTTTTCTCTCGAAGCTCATTTATGCTCTTTTCATATTTAGAAGTTCTCATTCCCGCACCTCCGCATGTGCCGCCGCCGCAGCTATTGATGTAGATAGTTTACAAAGATAGTCTACAAATTTTTGCGCGATATGTCAATTAACATTATTTTTTAATGCTACTCCCTCCTTTCCAGACGTCCAAAGAACAAAATACCTGAAAATGTCCTTATCAAAGAACACATACCACCCTACCGGACATATTTTGACACATTTCCCCCGCCGCGGTTATTCTACTGATATAAATTGTACGTCTGTTGGGCAAAGACAATGGTGCAATTTGTGTAATACCCACAATAATCGCGGCTGGCATTCGAGCAAGTTGACATGGAAACCTATATTACAAAAGGAGAGATTGGGAAATGGAAGCAAAAAAAACATCGGCGAGTAAATGGATATTGCTTGTCATCGCCTTACTTTTAATGTTCACAACACACTATATCACTCCCCCCGCAGGGCTCAGCCAGGCCGGATTGCAGATACTCGGCATTCTGGTTGGCGCCATCATACTCTTTTTGAGCTGGGGCACCGGGTTCACCAGCATGCTGGTCGTCTTCGCCTTGATGACCGTGGACGGCCTCACCGCCGCGAAAGTCACTGCGGCCACCTTCGGCAACAACACTGTCGTATTCCTGATGTTCTGCATGATGCTCGCGGCCAGCCTTACCAAGAGCGGCGCGGCACGAAGAATTGCGGTCTGGTTCCTTACAAACAATCTTTCGCGCAAAAGTCCATGGTGGACTGTGATCATGTTTTTCGCGGCAAACTATGTCCTCAACTTCGTTCTGTCTACTGCCGCAACGATATTCGTAATGCTGCCGATCGCGGTGGAGATGCTTGAGAGCGTCGGAGTCAAGAAGGAGGACAAGGCCCCCATTGCTGTCGTTCTGCTTCTGGGCACGCTTGTTACCGGACTTATATCCAACTCGGCCAACCCCATTTCCCACGCGACCACCCTTCAGGGCTTCTCTTTCTATGAATCCTTTGCCGGCGCGCCCCTGGATTTCTTTACCTACTGCGCAATCGCGACCCCTCTTACCATCATAGCATGTATCGCATTTGTTATTATGGTCAAATTCCTTTGGCACCCCGACGTATCCATGCTTAAGAATGTCAATTATGATGTTCTTAGGGAAAGTGTCGGCACCATGACCAAGAAAGAAAAGTGGTCTGTTGTTTTCTACATCATCTGCGTCATTCTGTGGATGATGCCCGGCCTCAGCAAATATGTATGGCCCGCGAGTGCGGCATTCTTCAACAAGATCAACAACTGCCTGCCTCCTCTCGCTGCGCTGTTCCTTATGAACTTCATCAAAGTCGACGGCGAAAAGATCCTGGATTGGAGTGAGGCTGTCAAGTCCGTCAACTGGCCGTCTTTCATGTTCATCGCAGCTATCATGGGTCTCGGCTCCTTCATGGGCAATGCTGACATCGGCATTTCCGCATGGATGTCAGCAACCCTTTCACCCGTTTTCTCCAACATCAGTCCGTATATGTTCCTGCTTATCCTTGTAGTGTTAACTGAGTTAATGACAAGCTTCGTCTCTAACGCTGTTACAGTCTCTGTCATGATGGCTGTTGCAATGCCTCTTGCTCTTGGTGTATATGGCGGTCAGATCAGCGCCATCATCGTGGCGGTTCTTATAACTGGCGCCGCCGACAACGGTTGGAGCGCGCCTCCTGCTTCTCCCACCGCCGCTGTCGTTTACGGTTCCGGATGGGTCGATTCCAAGTCCATGATGAAGTGGGGCCTGCTCACCGCTCTGCTCCATGCCATACTCACCATGTCCGTAGGATATCTGCTTGGCTTGGCGATCTGCTAACAGCCTTAAAAAGCGAAAGAAGTGATCAAAAATATGAAAATCTGTGTTCTCGGCTGTGGAGCCACCGGAAGCGTGTTTGCCTCTTATCTTATGAAGGGCGGCGCTGACGATATATGGTTGGTTGACCTGAATAAGGCTCATATGGACGCTATCCGCGACAACGGGCTTCTGCTCAAAGATCCCGACGGAGAGTCGCTTTTAAAAGGCTTCCACACCGCGTATTCCGCGGATGAGGTTGGCCCCTGCGATATTCTCATCGTGCTTGTTAAATCCACCCACACCCATTCCGCCATGCAGGGCGCCGCATCCTGCATCACCGAAAAGACCGCCGTCGTCTCTTTGCAGAATGGGCTCGGCAACGACCTTGACCTCGCCCAGTTTGTCCCCGAAAACCAGATCGGCTGCGGATGCGGCCGTCTGGGTACCGTCCTTGAGTCTCCCGGCGTATGTGTCTCCAAGCCCGCGCAGGGCATCACAAATATGTACATCGGCCCCGTTTATGGCGGCGAGCTAGCCGCGAAAGCCTGCAAGTACATCGTGGACTGCTTCGCGAAGGGCGGCCTTAACCCCGAGTATCTGGACGACGTTCGCCCGGCTCTCTGGAAAAAGGCGGCCGCCAACAGCGGCTTCAACACCGTCTGCGCCGTCCTCGGCCTTACCATGAGGCAGGTCCATGAGGA
>DIRC01000040.1:0-6729 GCA_002427465.1 Clostridiales bacterium UBA5446
TTTGAAAGGAGTGCCATAAATGAAATTAGTATTCACTGAAAATCCATTAACCATTTGTAATCAGCATTTGGATGAGAGGAAGTACATCCCTGAGGGCACTGAAGTCGTTATCACGAAATTTGACCCAGAAGGTGATAACACACAGTTTTTTAAGGACATTGAGGATGCCGATATCATCGTAAACGGCTATGTATATTTTGATAAAGAGAAAATAGACGCACTTAAAAAATGTAAGGTAATCTCCTTCCAGTCTACCGGTTACAACGAGGTGGACTTGGATTACGCGGCTGAAAAGGGCATAGCGGTGGCTTCGATCCTCGATTACTGTACGCAGGAGACCGCCGAGAATGCCATCGCCATGATGATGAACCTTCAACGCCGCACGTTGATCTACAACCGCTCTGTACAGGTGGACAAGGTTTGGGATCCATATATCTACGCTAATCCCCAGCGCATTGAGGGTCAAACAATGTCGGTTATCGGCTTGGGCCGCATCGGTCGTCATGTTGCCCGTATCGCCGGCAAGGGCCTGGGTATGAAGATTTTGGCATATGATCCCTTCATTCCGAAGGAACTGGCCGATGAAGTGGATGCGACCCTCGTCGACTTCGATACCGCTCTGGCAGAGGCCGACGTCGTCTCGATTCATATGAATCTAACAGACGACAACGTGCATATGTTCAACAAAGAAGCCTTTAAAAAGATGAAGAAACGGCCTTATGTCATAAACGAAGGCCGCGGCCCGATGATTTCAGAGGTGGATCTGGCCTGGGCGCTGGACGAAGGTCTTGTGCGCGGCGCCGGCATCGACATGCTGGAATCCGAGGCCCCGGACGCGGAGTATATCACAAACTGCCCGCTCATCAACCGTGACAATGTGATCATAAATCCGCACAGCGGCTACCTGTCCGATAAATCCATGGATCTCATTGCCGAAATATCCATAACCAATGGCATCGCCTGTTATGAAGGCAGATACAAGGAATGCTGGGTTGTACGCAACGGAGTGGGCTTGGACTAAGCTATCATTCGTACACACATCCACTAATCTGATACTCTCTTTTTTCTTTATTCTCCTTCCTTTGCACGCTGCTGCCGGGCCTCAAAAACCCGGCAGCAGGACTAAGGTCAGTCGACGGCACAGAAATTTCACACTACACAGGAGGAACGGCACCAGATGAATTTACAGAAACTCTTAAACCCCAACGGCATCTGCGTCATCGGCGCGAGTGAAAAGGATGGTTTTGGCGCGGACACCTGCCGCAATATAATAAAGTATATGGATGAGGATCAATACTTCTTTGTAAACCCGAGGCGGGAGACCGTCCTCGGCGTGAAGTGCTATCCCTCCGTGGCTGCGCTGCCGCGCCAGGTTGACCTGGTCATCGTCTGCACGCCGAGGAATACCATTGAGACCATGCTGCGTGAGGCCCACACAGCGGGCGCACGCGCCGCAATCGTCTATGCGAGCGGCTACTCCGAGGTCGGCACCGCCGAGGGCAGGGCCGCTCAGGAGAGCCTCGTCGCCCTCGCAAGGGAGCTAGACATGCCCATCATGGGCCCGAACTGCGGCGGATTCATTAACTACGTGAACAGCACCCACGCCTTCGCCTTCATCACGCCGGACAGGGACAGAAAAGGTTCTGTAGGTCTCGCCTCCCAAAGCGGGCAGATCTGCATAACGATGATGGAGAATCCGAGCACCAAATTTTCTTACGCCATCTCCTCCGGGAACAGCGCCGTAATCCAGATGGAGGACTATATCGACTACATGGTAGACGACGAGAACACGAAGGTCGTCGCCGTCTATCTTGAGGGCTCGAAGAACCCTAAGAAGCTCATTGCCGCCTTGAGGAAGGCCGCGCTGAAGCGTAAGCCGGTTGTTGTGTTGAAGACCGGCCGGAGCGCGAAGGGGATGCGCCTTGCCGCCTCCCACACCGGCAGCCTGGCCGGGGCGGATAAGGTCTATGACGCCATCTTCAAGAAGTTCGGCGTCATCCGCGTGAACGATATTGAGGAGCTTATCGCCGCATCTATGCTCTTTGCGACTCTCAAAAAACTGCCCGACCAGCCCACCGTCGCCTCAATGTGCCTCTCCGGCGGTGAGACCGGCACCTGCGCGGATGTGGGTGAGTTGATGGGCATCGAGTATCCCGACTTCAGCGAAGAGACGCTCGCGAAACTGCGGGAGCTGTTACCGTTCTATGCGACGCCTGCAAACCCGCTAGATATGACCGCCACCCTCTCCTATGATGAGGACCTTTTCGCCGAAGGCGTGCTGACCGTCGCAGCCGATCCCAACATCGGCCTCGTCTGTATTGGCCTCAATTTCCTGCAGGAGATCGCCGACCCCACCTACCACAAAATGGCAGGAGGCATAATGAAAGCCTCACAGGCCCCGGATGCGAAGCCCATAGTCGTTGTTTCCTTTGCGGAGAACACTAGAAATGAGGAGTATTTCAACGCCCTTATAGAAAATGGCGTGTATATACTGCCGGCTACGGTATACGCATTCCAGATCCTGCGCTATCTTGCCGACTTCATCAAGTATGACCCCGCCGACCACGACCTCGACATGGCCGTGCCCGAGAGTATCATCAGCACCGGCAAGGGCGCCTACAGCGAGTTTGAGAGCAGAAAACTCCTCGCCGAATATGGCTTCCCCGCCCCCAGCGGCGGCATCGCCACCACGGAGGACGAGGCCGTGACCCTTGCAGAATCCGTCGGATACCCCGTGGTCATGAAGATCGACTCTGTGGACATCCTGCATAAGTCCGACATCGGCGGCGTCAAGATCAACGTCAAGGACGAAGCTTCTGTCCGCGCGGCTTACAACACCATTCTGGGCAACGCGAAAGAGAAGGCGCCCCAAGCTCGCATCGGAGGCGTCTATGTCACCGCCATGGCCCCCGCGGGCACGGAGATGATCATCGGCGTGAGTTCGGACAAGCAGTTCGGGCCCTGCGTCCTTGTCGGCATGGGCGGCGTCTTCGTAGAGGTCTTTGGAGACGTGGCTCTTTGCCCCGCGCCTGTATCCAAAAAGGAGGCCCTCTCAATGATCGGCACCTTAAAGAGCGTGAAGCTCCTCTCCGGCTACCGCGGTAACGCGCCTCTCGACATTGACGCACTGGCCGAGGCAATTGTCTCGGTCTCGAAGTTCGCCGTTGCGCACAAGGAGAGCCTGGCCGAGCTGGACATCAACCCTGTATTCCTCTATGAGAAGGGCCTCACCCCGGCGGACGCCCTCATCATCATGCGCTAGTTTCCTCCACCAATGCCGCACGGAGTTCAGAAATGTCGGCATAACAGTATTAAAACCAGAAGCAGCCCTCCGAACAAATCTCGGACGGCTGTTTTTGGTTTACCGCGGCCCCTGTATTATAATGGCCTAATACAAATGCACCTAAGGAGCTTCCCAAGGGGGCGTAGAAGAAAGCTGGGGGGATTACCCCCGGCTTCACGTTAGCATTTCCGTTAGCAAAATGGTTATTTTGAAAATGCTGACGACTGTCTTTTTATCTCCGGCTGTCGAATACTTACGGGATACGTAAAAACCATGCACCCATTGAAAACGCTAGAATCAAACTATTGCGCACCATGGATTATGCTCATAATAGTTAGTGCCTAAATTTCGAATGTCCCTTTTTATACAAAATATAAAATAGAGAATAAATAGGTATTAATAAAAGCAAAATCAAATAAAAATCACGAGTTGCTGAGTATGAGGTAGCATTAAATCCTGTAATCATAACATGACTTACAAAGTAAGAAACAGGAACAAATAGAATCTTTACTATGATATCTTTAACCTTTTCTTTCTTTCTGAATATCAGAAAGAATATTACCAAAACAAATGCAATTAACATGTCAAGTTTAATATAGTAATTCAAAAACAATCGTGGCAAGGTCATAACGCCGCCATTAGAAATTGAATTTTTACCATATATTACTTTATCCTCTTGTCCTCCGTTAGACACATAATAAATCGTGTTCACTTCTTCATTATTCGGGTTTACTGTAATGGTTTGAGATTTTGTAGCGCCAGTAATTTCATTCCATGCTGTATTATAAATACTAATATTATATATTCCTTGCTCCCTTTGTGTTAGTTCATATTCTCCTACAAAAGAAAGCGTCACACTGCCATTATTCTCATCTGCAGTAATAATCTCAGATGATTGAGTATAGGGTATATATTCAGGTGCTGTTAGATATGCAAATGATAATATTACAACGATGGCTGAAATGGTTGCTGAGAGCATTGCAATAAGTACTCGTTTTTTCTTTATATCTAAACCTATTTTTTTCAGAAATGCTATATCATCTTTTTCGGTTATAACAACCGTAGGTGTTTCTAAATCGGATTTTAATAATGAAAGTTCTTTTTTACAGTCATTACAATTTAGCAGATGTTCTTCAACAAGTTTCTTTGTGTCTTCGCTGACAATGTTATCAACATATAAAGGCAAAATATCCTTTACAATGTTGCAGTTTATTTTATTCACTATGATTGCCCTCCATTTGTTCTAATATTTGTTTTTTAGCTCGGTAATAAGTAACCCTCGCCCAACTTTCAGTTTTAGTAAAAATTAAGCTGATTTTGTAAAAAGATAAACCGCCGAAAAATCTTAACATAAAAACTTCTTTATATGATTCACTCATATTGTGCAAAATTTTTAATATCAAAATAGATTGTTCTTTTAATATCAAATTATCCAAAACATTGGTTTTACCATCCACATTGTCCTCAAGGTCGTAAGGTGAGAAAATCTTTTGGCGATTATACTCTGTATAATATGTGTTTCGTGCTATGGTAAAAAGCCATGCTTTAATATCTTTTTGTCCGTCAAATGTATGAATGTTCTTTATTGCTTTTAAAAATGTGTCTTGTGTAATATCTTCGGCAACGGCTTTATTTTGTGATAAACCATATAGAAATGTATATACATCTTTGAAATACAATTTATATACTTGTTCAAATTCCAAAGTCAAATCCTCCTTTCACCTCACTAACTAATGAAATATGATTTCGTTACAAAGTTTTTTAAAAAAGCTGCCTACAAATGCAGACAGCTATCATACTTCCTAGGCGTGCCACATTTGGTTCTGCTGGGTATGATTTCTATGCTCCCTTCGGCTTCACGTTAGAGCCAGGAGAAGATATTAAGTTTCCCACTGGGATTCGGATAGAATTAGACAGTAATAAATTTCTTGCTTGTTTCCCGCGTAGCGGGCTTGGTTTTAAATATAAACTTCAGCTTGCCAACTCAACAGGGATCATTGACAGTGATTATTTCTTTGCCGCAAATGAAGGAAATATCCATGTTAAGCTCTGTAACAACGGCAACAAGAGGGTGAAAATTAATAAGGGCGATGCCTTTATGCAAGGAATCATCCTTTCGTTTTTCAGAGTTGGTGATGATGATACCAACGATGTAAGGACCGGCGGGTTTGGAAGTACGAACAGGTAACCTTGACACAAAAACAATTTAAGCTGACAGGAGGGATATAGTGGTAAACTGGATGGTTGCAGCTAAGGCAGCTAAATATATAAAAGATAAAAATCCCCAAACAATGATAGGTGAGCGCACCATAAGAATGCTAACAAAAAATGGATTTCCTTGTTTGAAGATAGATAGCCGATGGCTAATCAACGTGGATACATTCGAAGAGGATCTCATCAATTATTCTAAAAGACAAGCGGAAGAAGAGGCAAAAATATTAAAGTGCAGAATTAAGAGGGCGTATTAATACAAAAAAGTTGATAAAAAGTTGATAAAATATACATACAAAAAACCCTGCAACCATTGAAGTTGCAGGGTTTTCCCTTGTGTTTCCTGCACTACTTTGATACAATGCACCATTTTCTGCCGTCGGCGAGCTTTCGTTAACGAGCAGGGTATCGCTAACGAGCAATAATGCTGATTAGTTTTCGGTGCCTGCTTGAATTTATGCTCCCTTTTTCTGGAACAGTATTGGTATCCACACCGTTTATCGCAATAAAATGGGACAAGAATTCTGATGCCAACTCTTCATCATCAGTATCAACTTTTAAAGCAGCCACATCGCGTAAAACTTGTACAGCTTCGGTATCGTCTAAGTTACGATGTAACCCGGGAACTCCGCACGTCAACGTCAGATTGATTATCATAAATAACACCCCTGCGGTTAAGTTAAGAGAACAATATAAATGGTGTCGTCAAGACATGATGAGCAGGGGGCATAGCTGGTAGTCGGTTGGCTTTCAGGAGCTAAAGAGTTAATCGCTCTGTCTCAGAAAACAGATAATCTTTTCCCATGTGACTTGTGTTAACATGTATTGTGCGTGGTGCCTTTTTACGTTTTTGCTATATTTTTCAAACTCTTTTGGAATCTCTGAAAACCGATCATCCTGAAAGTGGTTTATGAAAGCCGGTACACTTTCCCTTAATGCAGCGCGAATGAGTTGTGTCCGTTCCTCATATTCTTCTGGTTGTGTAATATACAGCAGAAGCGGCTTGTAGCGCACCCAACCGATACAGGCGTTAACAAAACGGGTAATGATTTTCGGAGAATCAGCGGCAATCTGCTTCAAGTGAATCGGCAGCGCTCCGTCCAATATGTGCGAATAATAAGAAAAACCATCGTGGAATGTGTAGCAAGGGATTTTGACAACCTTTCGATTCTCCAACATTGTAGACAGGAAGGTGTCTTCACCTCGAGCTCCCGGAGGGTTATAAAAGGGTAGGG
>DIRC01000040.1:6878-13201 GCA_002427465.1 Clostridiales bacterium UBA5446
AGGGTTATAAAAGGGTAGGGTTCGCAAGGGCTCTTTCAAATTGATACACAAGTTGGCACCGGAAATAAACCGGCAATTGTTTTCCCAAGGCACTTTCTCTGCTTTTTCTTGTTGTAATATGTCTGTCGAAGCATATGTGACGCCCCCTGTACGCATCAGATTGCTGATGCTTTCCCACGTGATAATATCGTTACTGATTGCTTTGATAAACACTCTAAAATCTTTTTCGCGAAGCTGTTCATTGAAGATAATCTGTGGAATTGGCGAAATATATCCGCAGTGATATCCGTTCGTCAAGTCAGCATGGACGATTTCTTTCAAGTGTGACAAAAATACACGTTGACCGCTCCACAGGCAAGTACCCTTTGTGTTGGTGACAGCCATAGGATATTCATCGTCATCCAAAAACAGCAAATAGTCCATGTGATGCTCTATGGCTGAAAACAAGACCGCGTTTCGTTTCCCGGCATATCCGGAACCAACGACATTTGGAAGATTCACCAGCGAGCGTATAAAAAATACTTTGCCCGTGTGAGCAAAGGTAAGATGTCCAAGCCGGATTTTGAAGTCTGGGCGCGCGAGGCAGAACGTATGCGCGACGATGCGCTTGCGGAGGACGATACAGCGCGGGACAAAGCCGCGCATGAGCAAATCGTGCGGAGGCTGGCGGAAGAGCTGAACAGAGCATGAAACTGCAAGCCATGCAAACTTGATTTATCCCCAAAACGTAACAGGCAGCCGCTTGCGACGGCTGCCTGTTACGAAATATAACAATGCTGTGAAATTTGCTTTATGCGTTGCTTGCGGCTTTCGTCACACTCTTGACGGCGAGCGCCTTCATCGGCTTCATGAGCAGAACGCACACGCCGTTGAACACCAGCGAGCCGACGACGAAGACGAGGATGAACAGCCCGATGTTGCTTGCAAATGAAGCGGTATCTATGCAGGCGCAGGTGAGATATGCAAAGCCGACATTGTTGAGCACCTTGGGGGCATAGGGGTGGCCGAGGATGAGCAGCGCGAGAACAGCGGCGAGCGGGATAAGCAGACCAAAGAGATCGCCGACGATCGGAGTCAGGGCGGAGATGGCGAGCATTGCGAGCACAGTGAACACGAGTCCGACAAGGCCGCCTATCTCAACGGTGAGAAAGCGCTCCTTGACATCGCCCTCAAGGGTGAAGAGCATGATGTTGCTGATGAAGATCAGCCAGCCGTAGGAAAAACCGATGATGTGCAGGATCGCGTTTGCAATGAGGATCCAGCAGAGAAGCGCGAGGCGGAAATAGAGCAAAAATTTCTTGCCGATTTTTTCTTCCATTGTAAATTCTCCTCGTGTTTATTCAGATTTTGATATTCAGTTCAGTGTGTAATAGTCGACTGGACGGATCTTCTCCGCTTCAAAGACGCCCTGCTCGCAGAGCAGGCGCTCATACTTCGGCGTATCGAGAATATAGAACTGCTCCTTCTCAAGTGCTTTGAAGATCGTCTCCACAGCCACATTTACATCAGCGCCGTTTTCAAGCAGATACTTGTTGAACGCGACAAACTTTGCGTACTCCTCGGTGTGGTAATACGGCTCATCGTCATGGATGGCGAAGCGCTCGGGACGATGGCGGTCGGTCAGGTGCATCTCGGTGTTTATATAGCCGGGGCAGAAGATGGACACGTCTATATCGGCCTTGTCTGCCTTGAGCTGCTTATACACGCACTCGGAGAGTGCGACCGCGGCATGCTTGGAGCTGAAATACGCGGGAGCACCGTTCATGGAAATGAGGCCGGCTATGGAGCAGACGTTGATTATCTGGCAGTGTGATTTCTGGCTGCGCATCTGCGGGAGAAAGTTCTGCATCATAAACCAGTGCGAGTATACGTTAGTCTCATAGACCCAGCGTATGTCTTTCTCCGGGATATGCTCAACATCGGAGAGCGCGGTGACGCCCGCGTTATTTACGAGCACATCGCAGCGGCCGAACTCGGCCATCGTCTTATCAAGGATCGCTTTGCACTCGTCAAGGACGGAAACGTCAGCCTGCATTGCGAAGGACTTACGGCCCATGCCGCGTATCTCTTTTGCGACGGCTTCGGCCTCATCGCCGTGGATGTCTATTATCGCAACATCGGAACCGCGCTTGGCAAAGCCGAGAGCGAGGGTCTTGCCGATGCCGTTGGCGCCGCCGGTGATGACTACTTTAGCGTTTTCGTAGTTTGTGAACATAGATTTACCGCCTTTCTGAATATGAATTTCATGTTTTATCAAAGTGCCGCTTTTACGCGGCACTTTGATTTATGCTGTACGATCAGGTCTTGGGATTGATGCCGGATGCAAGGCGCTGGACGCGCGGCTGTGCAACGACCTGAGACTCGGGGTGAGGGAAGATATAGAACTTCTCATCCTCAATGGCGGTGAAGACGCACTCGCCGACATACCAATCGGGGATGCCGCTCATGGCGCCGCGCGTACCGCGGAGCTGACCGGCCTTGTACTCCTCGCTGGTATAGTAAGGATCGTCGTTGATGGCAAAGCGCTCGGGGCGGTGCAGGTCGGCAAGGTGGATGGTGGTCTTGACATACGCGGGAACGAGGCAGTGGACATTGATGGGGTAGTTGTTCTCTTTCATCGCGATGTATACGCTCTCGGAGGTCGCAACACCGGCGGCCTTCGTCGCGTGGTACATCGTTGCCTTGCCGGAGGTCATAAGACCGGCGGTGGATTCGACGTTGACGATCTCGCAGGGAGTGCCCTGAGCGATCATCTGAGGCAGGAATATCTTCATGCCGTAGAGATGGCTGAGGAAGTTGAGCTCGGTTATCCAGTCAATATCGCGCTTGGGCAGCTTCCAGATCGCACCGGAGACGGCGCAGCCGGCGTTGTTGACGAGAATGTCGACATGGCCGAAATTATCAAGAGTGAGCTTGAGAAGAGCTTCGATGTTCTCGTAGATGGAGATATCGGCGTTCTGGGCGACGCACTTCACGCCCATTGCTTCGATCTCCTTTGCGGTCTCGCAGACCAGAGGGTCTATGTCGTTGAGGACGACGTTCATGCCGCGCTTTGCGCCTTCGACGGCAATGGCCTTGCCTATGCCGCGCGCACCGCCGGTGACAACTATGACTTTATCCTTGAATTCTTTCATTGTGATACTCCTTTCCTGCTGCACCAGCACTTAAAATACGAACGCTTTGTTGAGACCGGAGTGGGTCGCGTCTGCGATGTTGCCGGGCTCGACTGTATCGCCGACAACTGCGACCTTATCAAATGCGGCTTCAAACTCGGCCACGATCGCATCGTTGGGCTTTACGCCCATTGCGATAACACATGCGTCAAAGAGAGCGTCGGTATCATAACCGGTCGCAAGGCTGTTGAGAGTGACGAATCCGTCGCCGACGGCCTTGAACATCGTGCCGGTCATTATATGGCCGCCGTTCTTGGCGATGTGGCCGACAACTGCGTCGGTAACACTGCGGTACATTGCGGTGCCGACAGCGGGAGCCATCTCTATAACGGAGACCTCATTGTCAAAATCACTGAGGTATTCCGCGGTCTCAAGACCGGTGAGGCCGCCGCCGATAACGGCGATCTTCTTGCCCTTGAGCTCGACCTCGTTCTTGAGGACCTGTCTGTAGGTGTATGCCTTGTCAATGCCGTCGACCTGCGGGATTATATCGATGCCGCCTGCCGCGATGACCACGCCGACTGCGCCGACTGCCTTTGCAGCCTCGACGGTGCCGGGAGTGTTGAGACGGATATCAATGCCGAGGTCTGCGGCCTCAATACCGAGAGTTTCGATGAACTCGCTGATAAGCCCCTTGCAGGGAGGAACAGCAGCGAGGTTCATGTTACCGCCGATGCGGTCGGACTTTTCAAACACAACGACCTTGAAGCCGCGCTTTGCAAGAGTAATGGCAGCCTGCAGACCGGAGGGGCCTGCGCCGATGACTGCAACGGTCCTGCCGTCGCCGTTCTTGATGAGCTTGTCGTCTCCGCGGTAGGTCTCGCGGCCGAGCACGGGGTTGACTGCGCACTCTATCGCGCGACCGAGGCCACCCTGCTTGAAGCAGTTCATGCAGCCGATGCACTTGCGCACACGAGCATCGTCACCGCGCTTTGCCTTGTTGCCGAATTCCGGATCGCAGAGGTTGCCGCGCGCAACGCCGACGAAGTCGGACACGCCCTCTTCAAGCATAGCCTCAGCATGAGCCGGGTGCTTGACGGTATTGACGGCGATGACGGGGATATGTACGCATTCCTTGATGCCCTTTGCAAGATGCTTCTTCCAGCCTTCCTGATAGGGGTAGGGCTCGATGATCGACCAGCCGGACTCATAGGAGCCGCTGGAGACATTGAGGGATGCAACGCCGAGCGACTCGAGATAGCGGGCGATGTGCTGGCATTCCTTCTCATCGTTGCCATCATCCCAGAAGTCAGAGCCGTTCATACGCACGGAAATGGGGAAGTCAGCGCCGCAGGCAAAGCGGATGCTGATGATGATCTCGGAAATGAAGCGCATCCTGTTGAAGAAGTCTCCGCCGTACTTGTCGGTGCGGTGGTTGGTGTGCGGACTCATGAACTGGTTGACGAGGTAGCCGTGCGCCGCGTGAATCTCGACGCCGTCGAAGCCGGCGGTCTTTGCGATGACAGCGGCCTTGACATAGTTCTTAACCATAGCCTCGACCTCGGCGGTGGTCATTTCCTTCGGAACAACGCCGACGGTCTTGCACATCACGGGAGACGGGCCGATGACGGGATTACCGTGCAGCGTGATGGGGAAGGCCTCGTTGCCGGGATGGTGCAGCTGCATGAATACCTTTGTGTCGTATGCGTGGATCCTGTCGACCATACGGGTGAAGCTCGGGATGACATTCATGTCGGTCGCGCGGAGCTGGCAGGGCTGAGCAATGCCGGACAGCTCATCGACACGGCACACCTCGCAGATGATGAGGCCGACGCCGCCCTTTGCGCGTTCCTCGTAGAACTTGGTGATCTCCTCGGATGCTTCGCCGGATGCTGCGGCAAAACCGGTGCCCATCGGTGTCATGACTATGCGGTTCTTCAGCGTGAGCTTGCCGATCTTACCTTTTTCAAAAAGCTTTTCGTATTTCATGTTTACCTCCTGAAATTTCGCTTTTTTGTTTTGTACTGCATGTTGTTAAAAAAATATCATCAGGAGGCCGATCTGTAAATGTGCGCGCCGCACAAACAATGCTGCAATATTGTGCGACAAACCTGAAACACAAAAAGTTCTTGAAATCTTTGTGCGCAGGGCATAATATAGTTAACGAGGTGACAATATGAAATTTTCTGAATTGCTGAGTGAATTGGCTGAGAAATATAGCGTTTTGTCAAAGCAAATTGTGAAAGACGGCAATGTGTATTACATTGATAAGGCGGATGCCAGGAAAGTACCCGGTGAAGATGCGTTGACGTGGTCTGATGATTTGTGCGGCGTGAACACCGGCGCGCTTGGAGAATACCTTTTGTGGAGCGGAGACAGTTCCGACAAACTCAATGCGGCTCAGTGCAGCTGGGCGGAGTTCAAACCGGATGAACTGACTGATGCGGTGGCGGCTGCCGAGGAGCTACTGCGCCATGAATACAAGTCCCAGAGCCTGCGGATGCGCATGATGGAAATGATCATGTATGGCAAGGGGCTGGACGCGATCGTGGATGCGATGGCGAAGGAGCTGAACATAAACATCACCATAATCGACATGAGCGGCAAGATTATCACGCACTCGCATCCGTTCACGCTCAACGACTCGCTCTGGATAGAGAGCATAGAGCGTGGCTTCTGCCCGCCGTTTTTTATAAAGCACATATATAATGTGAGCGCGCAGCATGGCGACGAGCAGAACGACGGCCCGCTGCTGCGCCACTGCAAGGATAATCAGCTCTATTACCTTGCCAAGCGGATACGTATTAACGGAGAGCTTTACGGATATGTGTTCATGCTTCAGAAAGAAGAGAACTTCAGCACGTACTGCGGAGATGTGCTGTCGTACATCAGCTATGCGGCGACGGAGTTCATGCCGAAAAACATAAATGCGGACAGCGTGAAGAACGGGCTTTATGATAATCTGCTTATTGACATTTTCCGCGGGATACCGTCGGAGCAGATAAACGCGCGTATATACGCCGGGGAAATGAAATTCCCGAGCCGCATGTGCATCGCGGCGGTGAAGCCGCGGTTCTTCCAGGGGACAAACTATGTCAAGGATGATATGCCGCGCACGCTGCGGCAAATGTTCCCGCGCGAGAGATACGTATATTACAACAAGATGATGGTCATTCTCTTCGGCCTTTCGGATGATGCCCCTGCGCTTGC
>DIRC01000011.1:0-6778 GCA_002427465.1 Clostridiales bacterium UBA5446
ATCTTTTCTGCGGCAATGCGCCAAGATTTCCTAAGACCGAGGCAAGCGTTGATGTGACGCGAACCTCGGTCTTAGTCGCGTCTATGCGCTCCACCAGCAGTTCTACGGTTTTACGTTCGTCGGTGCTGTTACGGAGGCTTTCCAGCCAGGACATAATTTGCTTCGCGCTGTAGTCTTTGGGGATCGGGAGTTCCGACAATCTTTTCTGTTCGGATTTCAGTTCAACGATTTTGTTTCCGATATCTGCTATGACCTCGCTGGGAAGGGCGCCGCTCCCAAGCGTATTCATATAATTGTCAATTTGATTCTGGTGCTCATTTAGCTGTTTGCGAATGGATGCGTTAAACTCGGCAATGCGCTCTTTCTCACTCTTGGCATAATTTTGCAGCGCCCGGTTTACAGCCTCCAGGTTATCTGGAGACAGAAGCTCTTTCAGGTAGTTTTGAACTGTGTTGTCAACATCGTCCATTCGTATAGTTCCTATTCCGCACCTGTCCGCACAGGAATATATTCTGTATTCATGTCCTTTTCTTTCAGTAGTGGAACCATACATTTTTGCGCCGCAGTTCCCACAGTAAACTAATCCTCTACAAAGGTATTCCGATGGCCTGCCGGCATGTTTTCTTTCATCCATGATATTTTGCACCTCCTCAAAGATCGCCCTGTCGATGATTTTCGGCAGGGCGTTTTCTATTCTGATCGCATGCGGTTTGGAGCGTCGTTTCCCCCGGTTTTTTTCTTCTGCCGGACTGTAAAGATACGTCCCGGTATATTTTTCATTCCGGAGAATCTCATATATCTGCGTATATTTGATCGGCTTACCGCGCTTGCCTGTTATGCCGGCATCCGACATTTCTTTCAGCAATGCAGAAAACCCTTGTTTGTGGATGGCGCAGTCAAACGCCTTTCGCACAAACTCAGCCTCCCGTTCATTGATCTCATATTCCTGGTTTATGGTGTTATACCCAAATGGGGCGTATCCCCCGTTATGCAACCCCTGCAATGCAATTTCTTTGTGGCCTTTTTGGACTTCCTCACTCAGGTTATCAATATAATACTCCGAAAGTGCCCACATCATGGTTTTCATGATTTTGGACTCTTTGGAGCTTCCGAAGTCCTGAGCTGTGGCAATCAGCCGTATTCCGAGGCCGTTTAGCTTCATTTCGAGGTTAACGTGTTCCCCTACATTGCGGGCAATCCGGTCGTACTTGTGGATCAGGACAACATCAAATTGCTTTTTTTCTGCATCTCGGAGCATCTTCTGATATTGAGTACGTGCCGCTGTTTTCGATCCTTTGCCGCTGATCGCTTCATCGACATAGACCTTAGAAATGGTCATGTCCTTATCCACGGCATACTCACGGCAGGCCCGTTCTTGGGCCTCAATACTAAGTTCCGTTTGCTTATCCGATGAAAAGCGGGCATATATTACTGCTGTAATATCCATATGTTCCTTCCTACTTATCTGTCCAGCTAGGGGGCCCGCCATGCTCCGGCTCAGTTGACCGCTTCATAGCTCTCAAGTTCATTATTATCAATGGTAGCTGTCATAGCACTCGGAATAACCACTGTTATAACCTTCGTGATAGCCGATTTCGTACCCGTCCTCATAGCCAGACTCATAGCCTTCCTCAAAAGTCGCGTTGATTTCCCGCTCGTAAGCTTCTTGTTTTTTATCTGAGTAATTGTCGAGGAGTAATATCAACATGACCGTACCGAGGACAAAATATATAGTTGTTTTAATAGATTTTTTCGTGTTCTCGTCTATATCCTTCATTTTACGCCCGATTCCCCAATGTGGATGGCTCAATTCGCAGCTTCTTTTACATATTTCCCCGTCGGTCAGCGCGGCAGCGCTTCATGCTCTTTCTGCATTTCATCAAATTACTCCCGTCATGGGAGTTTCCGTCTCCGCCGAGAGCCTCAGTCAATTTTCGCGGCGTAAACCAAGTCGAAAACAAACTCACTGTTGATACTTGAGCTTAATCTTGATACCTTTAGACAATAAATCTTCCCGGTTTTCTGATCCACTATCAGACGATTCGCAGTATCGCCCAATTCTCCCAAAGACGTATATCTACTTCCTTGATAGACTAAGCTTTCTTCCGCGGATGGTGCGGAGTTTGATGTTTGTAACGGCTCTTTCGAGACAAAAGTTTTATAGTAGTAGGGAAATGCTACAATTGATATGCAGATTATCGCGGTTATGCAGATTACGATGAGTTTTTTCATAGAAACAGCCTCCACGATTCTATTCTTGATCCCGTGCCTATAATTTATTTCTACAGCCCGCGCCGCAGCTCTTTAACCACACCTAATATTTTCACGGGAAGTTCCGCGGCCTCTTCATTGGTGAAAAAACGCGGCTCATAGGCGGGATTCAGCGGTTGGAGGGTTATGCCCCTCTCATTGATAAAAACCCGCTTGAACGTAGCGTCCGAGCCATTCACCATGACGCAGCAGTCCTTGCCGCTGTCGCAGCAGGGCGTTTTCATAAATATTATTGTATCGCCGTCGAGATAGATCGGAGACATGCTGTCTCCTTTTACCCGCAAAGCAAAGTACTCTTTTCCGCCTCTGCTCCAATCGGCAGGGGCTTCTACAATATCCAGAATGTACTCAATTGCTTCCATTGGAATCCCGGCGGGGATCGTCCCGTACACGGGTATGCGGAGGATATCACCCGAAGATGCCCGGATTTCATCTGTGCGCCCCAGGAGGTAATCAACGGTAACGCCAAAGAAATCCGCCAGTTTCTGCGCCGTATCGAAGTCGGGCTCTCGGTTACCGTTTTCCCAATTGCTCAAAGTATTTTGAGCGTATCCAAACTTTGAAGAAAGCTCTTTTTGCGAGATATGGCGGCTTTCCCTCAACTCTTTTAATCGTAACATCTTAATTCCCCCCATCTGCGTCTTGAGATTATCACTTAAAGAGATAGGATGCAAGGTTATTTTTGATAACATCTCGAAAAGTGATTGACATCGATCCCGCCATGTGATATCATCCCAATGTGAGATAGGGTTGAATTGCCCCGAGCGCAAAGGCCGCCGGTGGCTCCGCCGGATATGCCCTGCGCACGGTTCTTTCGCAGAAGAACGACGAAGTCAAGGCGGCAAACACGGCGGCTGCCAATGCGCTGAAAGCGACGCAGGGCGTAGGAAAAGCCAACCTGCCGAAGAGCACTGGGAATCGCTGGCTTGATGCGGCGAACGCCGGGTCTTATGCGTGGCTGAATACCCAGGAGGGCAAGGACGCCACGGAGCTTTCCCGCGTGGGGAATGTCCTGGGGGCCGCCGGGAATTCGGCGCTGTCCGCGGGGTTGGAAAGCGCCGGATTGCTGGCGGCGCTGGGAGACAATGCCGACTCTGATTCCATCTATATGACCACACCAGACATGATGGGGAGCAATGCCGTATCGGACTGGGTGAAGCGGAATATCGCTGATCCGCTGGATGAAAAACGGCGGGGCTTTTCCGCGCACACCTACGAAAAAGCGGACGAGTTTTCGCAGCAAGCGTCTGAACATACCGTCATGGCGAAGGACGGCCTTGGTCTTGGCGGCTCCCTGCTGGTGGACGCCGGGATCGCCGGGACGCAAATGGCCGGGGACATCGGCCTCGCCGCATTGACCGGCGGCTCCGCCCTTCTGCCGATGGGCATCCGCTCCTTCGGCTCCGGGGCGCAGCAGGCCCGTCAGGGAGGGGCCACAGCGGAACAGCAGTTTATATTCGGACTCGGCTCTGCCGCTGTAGAAATGCTGACGGAGAAAATTGCCAACGTCTCTACGCCGTTCAAAAAGTTCGGGGAAGGCTCTCTGGATGATGTGATCGAGGGCACGATCAAAAATCTGGCGAAGACGGAAGCAGGGCAGGCGGCTCTCAAGGCGCTGGCCTCCGCCGCTTCGGAGGGCGGAGAGGAAGCAATCTCCGCGCTGGTGAACCCCGTTTTGCAGACCATGACCTACGACCAATCCGCGTTGAAGCAGTACGGCGACAAGACGTATTGGTCGGACATGCTGTCTCAGGCTCTTGTGGGTGGCGTGTTGGGCCTGGCGGGCGGCGTGGGTGATGTGCCCAAGGCGCTGCGGGAATCCTCCGGCGACGCGGCAACCAGGCTTGCAAGCCCCCAGAAGGCGGCGGGGATGAATGTCCCAGACGCGGCGGCGACACAGACTCAGGGAAATCCCATATTTGCACCCGGTACGCTGGGTGCGCGGATTATGGGAGGCGGAAGCCCGGTTGCACAAAAAAATACCACCTCAACCGAGGCGGCGGTGCTGTTGCCCGAACAGTCAGCAGTGGCCGAGGCCCAAGGGTTACCTATGCGTGTTGACGGTGCGGAATATAAAGTCGTGGAAGTTCCCCAGTCAAAGGTTGATGAGATTTCCGCATACGTTGACGGGTTGAGCAATGCGGATGCGAAGAAGAAATATAAACGAATCCTTAAAAATCTTTTTATGGGCCAAAAGTTTGCCAACGCCAATACCGTTGCAAATAAACTGGCCTATGAGATCGGGATCGGTTCGAAAGGAATCGGAGAAATAATTGCTCGTCAGCCGGTTTCGGCTGAAACGCTGGCGGTGCTTGAGCGGCTTAATGATGTCGTTGAAAACGCCAAATACATGGCGAGTGAACCCAGCACGAAAAATACTAACGATATCGTAAGGACAGACAGTTTCGAAACAGGAACGTTGGTAGGGGATAAGCCTGGGGTCGCAAAAATGCGCGTAAACGTTACCCCGGAAGGGAATAAGCTGTATTACGCAACAAATATAATTGAGGAAGGTGCGCCCCCCGCACCGCGCGATGACCGAAGCCACCAACTCGGGAATAGGGAGACGCACCTTGACACCACCATTATAAACCCTACAAACGGTGTTGTCAATTCAGATTATGCTCAGAACGCGGCAAATGATTCGCTGCCGTCCGGCGTGGGTGCTGCGACGGCGGGGTTTGATCAGCTCGGCGCGCTTGTAGACCAGTACGGCTCGATCCCGGAGGGCGAGGGGCCGCACAGCGCAGAGCGCGTCACAGGAGAGCGCATCCCGGCGCAGACTGCTCCCGATAACAGGGTATCGCAGACCGTCCGGACTGCCTACGAAGCTCCCGTGACGCCCAATGAGACGGCGGAGAAGATTGAGGCCGCGACGCTGGGAGACTTGTTTTCCTATCAAAAGGCCACCGACAAAGCCGCCCTTGAGGCTGCGGAGAAGACAATCCGGGATAAGGGATGGGATACGGCGCTGACAGACTGGACGTCCGACGTGCGTGGAGGAAAGGTCGGCAAGGATCTGACCGCCCTTGGATGGACGCTCTACAACAACGCCGCGAATGCTGGAAACGCAAAGGCGGCGGTGGAGATCCTGACTGATCTTGTAAAGTCGGTGCGCTCCGGCGCTCAATCCACACAGGCCGTGCGGCTGCTGAAGAAATTGTCACCCGAGTCGCAGCTTTACGCGGTGCAGCGGAGCGTTCAGAATTTACATGACGAGCTGAGGAATAAATACGGGGAAAAGGCTCCCGATCTCAAGATTGACGATGCGCTGGCTCAGAAATACCTTGACGCGCTGAACGCGAAGGATGACACCGCCGCGAAAGAAGCCCTGACCGGAATCTATCAGCAGATCGCGTCTCAGGTTCCGTCCACGTTCGCGGACAAGTGGAATGCCTGGCGCTATACGGCCATGCTGTTTAACCCGGTGACACATATTAAAAATATCGTGGGCAACTATGCCTTTGCCGGAACCCGCGCCGTGAAAAACGCCCTCTCCGCATCCGTTCAGACCGGGGCGAACGTGATCATCAAAAAGGCGGGCGGCACCGGCTTTGAGCAGACCCGGGCGGCGGCGCTCCACAAGAATGACGCCAACGACCAGAAGCTCATGAAGGACGCCGCCGCCGACTATGCAAAATGGTCGGACGAGATTTATAAGGTCGGCAAATACGACGAGGCCAAGAACAAGATTAACGACTATCGCACCATCTTTAAGAACAAGGCCCTTGAAGGGATACGCACATTTAACACGGAGGCGCTGGAAACAGAAGATATGTGGGTATCCCGCCCGGCGTACATTAAGGCGCTGGCCGGATATCTCAAGGCCAACGGGGAAACCTTCCAGACCGCCGACAGCGGGCTTATGGACAGGGCAAGGTCGTTCGCTATTCTTGAGGCGCAGAAAGCGGCCTATCGGGATTCCAATACCTTCTCGGATGCAATTGCCTCCTTTGGAAGGGGAAAAACTAAAAATTCGGTCTTGAAAGGACTACAACTCGCCGGGGAGGGGATCATTCCGTTCCGTAGGACGCCCGCGAACATCCTTGTGCGGGGCGTCGAATACAGCCCGATTGGACTGGCAAAAACGATCGGCGTTGATAGCTTCCGTCTCTCGAAGGGTGAGATAACTGCGGCGGAATACATAGACAATCTTTCGGAGGGATTCGCAGGCTCGGCGCTGTTCGGGCTTGGGGTCTTTCTCGCCTCGCAGGGGTTGCTTTCGGTTGGCGGTTCCGGGGATGACAAGGAAGACGCTCTCAGAGAAACACAAGGGCATCAGAAATACGCTATTAACGTGGGCGGAAAGAGCTACACCATTGACTGGCTGGCCCCGGCCGCCATGCCGCTGTTTATGGGCGCCGCCCTGTATAATCTTCTAGCTGATGAGAGCAGCGACGGAGTGACTCTGGAATCCGCGCTCAAGGTTGGCACAGACGTGACCGGCCCGCTGCTGGAAACCTCCATGCTTTCCTCGCTGAATGATTTCGTGGAAGGGTTCGCCTAC
>DIRC01000011.1:6936-8252 GCA_002427465.1 Clostridiales bacterium UBA5446
TGGAAGGGTTCGCCTACGCAAAGCAGCAGGACGAAAACCTGATCTATTTTGGGATCATGCAGGCGGCTATGAGTTATCTGGGCCAAGCGGTACCCACCATCGGCGGCCGGGTTGCCCGGACGACAGACCCGACGCGTCGGGCGCCGTTCACCGACCCGAGGAGCGGGGTAAATACAGACATTCAATATTTCGTTCAGCAGCAGATGGGCAAGATTCCTGGGCTTGCAAGCACAAAGCAGCCCTATGTAGATCAGTGGGGCCGGACGCAGGAAAGCGAATCGCTTGCTGGGCGGGTTTTGCAGAACTTTGTCAGTCCCGGCTACGCGAAGGATATCAGCGTGTCCCCGATGGAAACGGAACTTCTGCGGCTCTATAATGACTACGCGAAAGAAAACAGCGTCAATGTCCTGCCGCCGGTTACGGTCCGCAAATACTTCTCCAACAACGGCGGGAGCGTCTATATGGCCGCCGAGGAATATACCCAGTACAAAAAAACAAGCGGCCACTATGCGTATAATGCGCTTACGAAGCTCATTAATTCCTCCGCCTATAAAAACATGACCGACGCGGAAAAGGCCAAGGCAGTTTCAGGTATCTATTCCTCAGCCGCCGAGAAAGTAAAAACCGAGGTTATGGAGGCCCGCGGCGAAATGCGAATCCCCAGTGCCGCGGATGGAGAAAAAATTCAGTCCTATGTTTCCTCCGCCAGCATCACCGAGAAGCAGGCGTATAGCCTCTACAAGGCGCTGGACGCTTTGGAGCCGGAGGCCGGGAAAACCCAGGTTTCCACCTATCAGAAGGTCAAGGCCGTCAACAGCCAGGGGTACGCGTCCAAGCAGACCACCGCGCTGGTGGCTTCGTTCTACACGACCCACGACACGGACGGAAATGTCAAAAGCGAATCGCTGCTGCCATACCTGACGATCTCCGACCGGCTAATATCGCTTTACATCGGCTCCGAAGACAGCGACTTTGTCAGCATGACCACGCCGGCCAGCTTCCAATATAACAATGTCACTTACGATCTGACCGAGGCGGAAAGGGACTTGTTCCGGGACACATATACTAAATACTTCAACGGGCGGGCCACCAACCTAACGAGAGAGTCCAAGTTGAAAGAGCTGCGGGAGAACGCATACGCCTCCGCAAAAGCGGCGGTCATCCGGGGGCGGCGGGGATAGACCTTTAGCGTCATCGGGTGGAGCGAATCGGGGATTCAGAATAATTGAAAAGAATCGTAGGATATATATGTTGCGAACCTCCGCAACCAAATCAGTTACCGTTGTTGATATAAAGTCAGCGACGGTAACTTCTTT
>DIRC01000034.1 GCA_002427465.1 Clostridiales bacterium UBA5446
AGTTGGTGTCAATAACGATGAGGGTCCACCCGTTCCCATCCCGAACACGGAAGTTAAGCTCATCTGTGCCGAAGATACTTGTCTGGTGACGGACCGGGAAAATAGGTCGATGCCAACACAAAGAAGGGCGCAGCCTTATGGCTGCGCTTTTTCTATTTCGATTTACCCGTTCACGGGAGGGCCGAGGCGGCTGAGGGCCTCGGTAAAGTACGCGGGAAGGTCGCAGGAAAGCTGAATCAGGGCGCCGGTGCGGGGATGGATAAACGTGAGCTCCCGGGCATGAAGACACTGGCCCGCAAGACCTTTTTCCGGCTTTTTTGCGTAACCGTAGACGGGGTCTCCAAGAACAGGGTGGCCAATATAAGCCATGTGTACGCGAATTTGATGGGTCCGCCCGGTTTCAAGCCTGCAGCGGAGGTGGGTATAACCGTTATACCGGGCAATTACTTCATAATGAGTCACGGCGCGCCGGGCATATTCAGGGCCGGCGGCCATTTTTTTTCTGTTGGTAGGATGCCGGCCGATCGGCATGTCAACCGTTCCGGCGTCATTGCGGACATGCCCCAGGACAATGGCCTCATAGATCCGCGAAAGGCTGTGGTCGGAAAGCTGTTTTGACAGGGCGATGTGGGCGGAATCGTTCTTTGCGGCGATAATCAGGCCGGACGTGTCCCTGTCGATGCGGTGGACGATTCCCGGCCGCCGCTCCCCGCCAATTTTGGAGAGGTTTTCCCCGCAGTGGTGCATCAGAGCGTTGACCAGGGTGCCGTCCGCATGTCCGGGGGCCGGATGCACTACCATGCCCCGGGGTTTGTTGACCACGACAATGTCCCCGTCCTCATACACGATATCCAGCGGGATATCCTGCGCCGCCAAGGGGGCTTCGTCGGGTTCCCGTATGATCACATCGAAGAGCTCCCCGGCGCGGACCTTGTAGTTTTTCCGGATTGGGGCGCCGTTTCCGGTGACCAAGCCGCTGTCGATCAGGCGCTGGGCGGCAGACCGGGAAACCCCGTCCATTTTGCGCGCAAGGAGAGCGTCGATTCTCTCGCCGCTCTCCTGTGCAATGACTGTAATGCGATTAACCTTCATTTTGAAGTGTACTCCGCCAGAATTTCCTCAAGGGAAAATTCTGTTTTGGGCTGTGCCGGTCTGGCCTTGGGCGGTTCCTTGGATACGGCCTCCTGAGAGGTAACGGAGGAGGCGATTACGGTGCTTTTCACCGGGCTGCCTCCGGGATTTTGCCCTTGCGGGGTTTCCCATTCCGAAAATGGGTTTTCCGGGGAAGGCGCTGCCGGCCCGGCGGTCGAGTTATCACGGCCGGACTGGGGCGCGGGCTTGCGGGCCTGGACGCCGGGATTATGGTTTTTCCCGGGGGCGGGGGACTTTTTCCCCTTTGGCAGCGATTTTTTGCCGCCTGCCCGGGGCGATTGATCCGGCGCTCCGGCGCTTGCGGGGCTCTTCCCTTTAAAGTCCTCATCGAAGATAATATAAACGCAGAACAGGATGCCGCAAACTGTGATAAAAATGTCGGCCACGTTAAAAATGGCAAAATTCATAAAATCCAGCCGGAACATATCCACGACATAACCGTTTATCACTCTGTCGATGCAGTTTCCGATTGCGCCGGACATCACCAGAACCGCGCTCCAGCGCCCCAAAGGGGCGCGGATAATGTTTTTCCAGAGGGCAAGAATCACCACAACGGCAAAGACGGCGGCGATCGCAACGAAAAACCATCGCGCGTTATGCGTCTGGAGGAAACCAAAGGCGGCGCCGGTGTTGTGCGTGTTTACAAGGCTGATGACGCCGGGAATGATGGCGGTGGAGCCGGTGTTGAGTTCAATGCCTACGGTGGCCCAGTATTTGACGGCCTGATCCAGAATGAGCACCAGAAGCGCTACGATTGCATAAAGCATAGGAAATCCTCCTGTTTATACTCCCTCGGAGTCTATATCGCGGCCGCGCAGCGGGAGCAGAGCGCGGGATGCTCCTCGCTGGAGCCGACGGAGGCGCTGTGGATCCAGCATCGGGGGCATTTTGGAAGGGCGCTTGCCTCAACCTTTATGGTTACGCCGGGGAAGTTCTCCCCGCTCCAGCCATCCCCGCTGCCGTATACCGCTTCAAGCTCCGATACGATGCAGATGGCAGCCAGGTCGGCGTCTTTTATCCGATCAAACGCATCCCGTGCGGCGTCAGAGACAAAGAGGGTGATTTTGGCGTCCAGCGGCTTGCCTATGGTTTTGTTCGACCTGGCCAGCTCAAGGGCCTTATTGACGTCGTCCCGGAGCGCCTGTATTTGCTGCCAGCGGGCCTGCGCGCCTTCGGAGAGCTTCCATGCGGGGTCGGCCGCGGGCATATCGTTGAGCATGACATGCTCAGGGCATTTTGCGCTGTCGTGGGGCATGGCCTGCCAGATTTCATCGGCGGTAAATGAGAGCAGGGGCGCCAGCAGGCGAACCATGGCGTCCAGAATCAGGTAAATGGCAGTTTGGGCGCTGCGCCGGGAGAGGCTGTTCCGTCCGTCGCAGTAGAGCCTGTCCTTAATCACGTCCAGGTAGAAGTTTGACATATCCACCACGCAGAAATTATGAATTGCGCTGGTGCCGACGAAAAATTCATACCGTTCGTACCCGGCGATGCTCTTTTCGACCAGACGGTAAAGCTGGCCCAGGGCCCATTTGTCCAAATCCGGCATATCCTCGTAGGCCACCTGGTTATCGGGGTCGAAGCCGTCCAGGTTCCCCAGAATGAAGCGGGCGGTATTGCGGATTTTCAGATATTTTTCAGAGAGCTGACGGAAGATGGAGTCCGAGCAGCGCACGTCCATCCGCGTGTCGGCGGAGGCGGCCCAGAGGCGCACAAGATCGGCGCCGTACTTGGGGATGATATCTTCCGGGTAGACGCCGTTGCCCAGAGATTTATGCATGGCCTTTCCATCCCCGTCCACCGTCCAGCCGTGGGTGAGGACTGCTTTGTAAGGCGCGGCGCCCTTGGTGGCCACGGCGGTGAGGAGAGAGGACTGGAACCAGCCGCGGAATTGGTCGTAGCCCTCCAGATACATGGAGGCGGGCCAGGCGCCCGGGGAGTCCAGCTCCATAGAGGCAAAGTGGGTGCTGCCCGAATCAAACCAGCCGTCCAGCGTATCTCCCTCTTTGGTGAAATGGCTGCCGCCGCAGAAGGGGCAGACATACCCTTCGGGAAGAAGGGCCTTGGCCTCCAGGGCAAACCAGGCGTTTGAGCCGTCTTTTTTAAAGATCCGGGAAACGGATTCGATGGTCTCGGGCGTACAGACGGGTTTTTTGCAGTCCGCGCAGTAAAAAACGGGGATCGGCAGGCCCCAGCGGCGCTGGCGGGAAATGCACCAGTCGGAGCGTTCTTTTACCATGGAAATCATGCGGTCATGGCCCCATTCGGGGAACCATTCCACATCGTCACAGGCCCTGCAGGCCTCATCCTTGAAAGCGTCCACCGAGCAGAACCACTGGTCGGTGGCCCGGTAAAGGATCGGGCTTTTGCACCGCCAGCAATGGGCGTACTGGTGGATGATATCCTCGGCGCCCAGCAGCGCGCCGCAGGCCACAAGATCTTCGTATATGGCCGCATTGGCCTCGTCCGTGGTTAGCCCGCGGTATTTCCCGGACAGGTCGTTCATTCTTCCGCGGTCGTCCACAGGGACGATCAGGCCGATGTTGGTTTTGCCGGCGGCGTCGTACTGGCGGCAGATTTCATAGTCCTCGTGCCCATGGCCGGGGGCGGTATGAACGCATCCGGTGCCGGCGTCCAAAGTGACGTGGTCGCCAAGAAGGACGATGCTGTCCCTGTCGTACAGGGGGTGGGCCGCGGTCATCAGCTCGAACTGGGAGCCTTTCATCTCGGCCAGCACCTCAAGCTCCGGGATGCCGGCGACTTTTGCGACGCTTTCCATCAGCTTTTTGGCAAGGATATACACCTCGCCGGAAGGGGCTTTGGCCAGAACATAGTCCAAGTCCGCGTTGAGGCATATGGCCAGGTTGCCGGGCAGCGTCCAGGTGGTGGTTGTCCAGATCACAAAATAGAGATTTGAGATGTCGCAGTATTTCTGCAGTTTGCCCAGATCATCCTTGACTTTGAATTTCACATAGATGGATTTGCAGGGATCATCGGCGTATTCGATCTCCGCCTCGGCCAGGGCGGTTTCGTCATGGGGGCACCAGTGGACTGGCTTTTTGCCCCTGTAAATATAGCCGTTTTCATACATCTTGCCGAAAACCTTGATCTCCTCGGCCTCGAACTTCGAGTCCATGGTACGGTAAGGATGCTCCCAGTCGCCAAGAACGCCCAAGCGCTTGAACTGATCCATCTGGACCTGAACAAAATGCTCGGCAAAATCGCGGCAGGCGGTGCGGAACTCGGGAATCGACATTTCCTTGTGGTTCAGCTTCTGTTCCTTGATTATGGCCGACTCGATGGGCATGCCGTGGTTGTCCCATCCGGGATAATAGATGGCCTTCCAGCCGGACATGGACTTGTAACGGGTGATAAAATCCTTGATGCATTTATTCAGTGCCGTGCCCATGTGAATCATGCCGTTGGAGAACGGGGGGCCGTCGTGGAGGATAAATTCGGGGCGGCCCTCCGTCCGTTCCAGCATTTTCTGGTAAAGGGACATGTCGTGCCAGTTTTTAAGCATGTCGGGCTCCCGCTTGGGCAGGGAAGCGCGCATGGGAAAATCAGTTTTCGGCAGGTTTACGGTTTTATTATAATCCTGAGACATCTTCTTTTTCTCCTATTCTCTTTTTTGCCGGCGGGTGAATACCCGCCTTTATAACAACGGGCGGGGCTGCACGATTGCGCTGCCCCGCCCCGTAATTTGTAAACTCAGTGCGTTCCGCCAAGGGAAAACAGGCGGGTGACATCGTCAAGAGGCTTGGCCTCAATTGGGGCGGGCGGTTCCAGATCGGGGGTAATGTCTATCTCGGGAACAGGCTCGTCCGATATTCGGGAGACGGAGGATTCAATACTCCTGACGGCGTCGTCAATCACCGCCTCCTTTTTTGCGGCGGCGGGGATCATGTCGGGAATGCGGTCAAGGTAATCCAACTGGCGGTTGCAGAGGTTGCGGGCGTCCTCGAAGAATCTGGCAGTGGCGGTTTTAGCCTCCATCAGCTTCGCCTCCTCGCGTGCGACCTCGGACTTCAGCTTTTCAAGGGCCCGCGCGGCGATGGCGTCGGCGTCCGCGATGGTCTTTTCCGCCCTCGCCCTGGCCTCGGACTCGATCTGAGTGCCCAGCTTCTGGGCGGAGAGCAGGGTCAGGCGCATGGCGTCCTCGCTGGCGCGGTATTCTTCAATTTTGTCCACAAGCACCTTAATTTTGCTTTTCAGCACATAAATTTCTTTGTGGGCGGCGTCCAGCTCCGCCGCGGCTTCCTCCATGAAGTCGTCCACGCCGCCCATATCGTAGCCGCCGAAAACGGCCTTTTCAAAGGTTTTTTCCCTGATATCCTGAGGCGTCATATCCAAGTCCCCTTCCCTGTGGTGGCAAAATATTCCGTATGGCGCTCTGCGGCGCCATTTTATGTTTGGTCGGCCCGGCAATCAGAAACGAAGGCCGGTGTTTTCCAGTTCACCCATCAGGTCGCCCATAAGGTCGACGTTATAGGGCGTGATGATGTACGTGTTGGCTGCGATTCGCTTGATCTTGCCATCCTGAGCGTATGCCACGCCGGAGAGAAAGTCTATGAGCCTTCTTGCAATATCCTTATTGGTCTGTTCAAGATTCATGACGACCGCGCGCTTTTCGCATAGGTGGTCGGCAATGTCGGCCGCGGCTTCAAACCGCTCCGGCTTCACCAGAACGACCTTCAGCTGAGCCGCAGCGTTGATGTTGACGACTTTTGCGGGGTCCTGCCGGACGTCGCGCCGGGAGGAAAAGGCGGGCTTTGCCGGTGCATAGTCGCCGCCGTCGGAGAAAAAGGAGCTCTTCTTTTCCTGGGCGGGCGCCTTATCCACAGGGATGCGGGCCGTCTCGTCCTCGTCAAAAAATTCGTCTTCGTCTTCAAAAGGCTGAGTCAGCTTTTTGATTTCATCTAAAAAACCCATTTGTTTTCCTCCGATTGCTTGCCTGGCGGCGGTTCCCGCCGGATGGGCGTTATGCGCTGCGGCTGCGGGCGCCGAAGATTGCGGTACCTACCCGGACAATGTTGGCGCCCATGGCGGCTGCGTCCTCATAATCGCCGCTCATGCCCATAGACAAAAAGTCCATGCTGACATTATCGTATTTTTTTGCCGCAATGTCAACAAAAAGCTCGTTCATCCGGGCAAAAAACGGCCTGTTTCCACCGGGTTCTTCACATATGGGAGGAATTGACATAAGTCCGCGCACCCGGACGGCGCCAAGGCCTGCGGCATATGCCAGAATGCCGGGCAGATCTTCCGGGGCCATGCCGCTCTTGCTCTCCTCCCCGGCGATGTTGATTTCCAGCAGCACATCTTGTATGATACCCAATTCACCGGCCCGTGCATCAATACGCCGCAAAAGATCCCGGCTGTCCGCGGATTCGATCAGGTCGGCCACGCCGACGATTTGCCTGACCTTGTTTTTCTGCAGATGCCCGATAAAATGCAGCGGCCTGCCGGTGTAAGCCCCCTGGCCGTGTTTTTCCAGAAGCTCCTGCACCCGGTTTTCGCCGCAGGCATCCACGCCGGCGGCAATTGCCTGGCGGACCCTGTCGGCATCGTTCATCTTGGTTGCGGCTACCAGAAGGACGCGCCGCCC
Source organism: Clostridiales bacterium UBA5446 (assembly GCA_002427465.1). GTDB lineage: Bacteria > Bacillota > Clostridia > Oscillospirales > Oscillospiraceae > Scatomorpha. The sequence continues at coordinate 6,758 of DIRC01000034.1, forward strand.
GGGGGCGGCTTTCTCCAGCCTTTCTTTGATGGCCGCAACGTTTTCGGTAATACCCATATCCTTGCGCCTCCGTTCTCTTTCTGTATCGAAACGGATCTGTTCTATTCCACGATCATACCCTCGTAAACGGTTTTACTGCTGACGATAATCTTGTCACCCTCCCGCAGCGCATCCGCCGACGTTTCGATTTCGACAAGGTAATAGTCGCCGGCCTGATACAGGGTTTTGACGGATTTAACCGCGATTTGGTTCGCTGCGATCACATAGACGAAGGTATTCCCGCTTTCGTCCACGTGGAGGGCTTTTGTCGGCACCCGCAGCCCGGTGTATTCGGAGCTGATGATTTCGGCGGCGGCCTCCCGCATGGCCAGGGTTTCGGCAAGGGCATTCAGGGAAGAAAGAACCACCGCGCGCTCGCCTCCGGAGGAGGTGCTTATGTGCTCGACGCGCATGGAGACCTTCTCGCCATAGTACCGGCCCAGGGAGACGGTGACGGTTTTGCCTTCGGTCAGTTTGGCCGCGTCCTCATCGTCCATCACGCCGGCGAAATACCAGCGGAAGGAGGTGATCAGCTTGCCGATGGCTCCTTGGGGGATGCTGCCGGGCTCGGACATAAAGCGTTTGATGTCCGTGGTGGTGAGATTGGAAAGCATGTCCGGCGTCAGAGCTTCATGGCCGTCCACAATGGTGGTGAAAAGGCCGGATTGCGGGGCCAGCAGTTCCTCAAAATCCGTGTAGGCGCTGTTTTCAAGGCTTCTGAGTTCTAATTTCAGGGCCTCCAGATCGGTTTCGGAGACGCTCGCGCTGTCGGAAAAAATCAGCGATGTCAGCGCGACGCAGGCGCTGTCCAGCTGAGAGAGATTGCCGGTGGCGGTGCAGGCCGAAAGGGAAAGCATGGCGGTGCGGATGGCGGAATCCCGCTTGGTCAGGTCGTCCGCCGAGGTGATGCCCGAAAGGATAGTCTCAATGTGGCTGATCTCGTTTTCCAGCTCGCGCCTGCGTCCCGCCCGTTCCAGGGCGGCTTCGCTGTCCATGGCGGCGGCAATAACGGAGTCGGCGGAAAGCTGCTCGCCGTCTTGGGCGGTGACAAATACATAGGCCCGGTCCGAGGCGATCACGGTCTCGCTGCGGACGGCGATCCCTGTGATTTCCGCCGTTTCGGTCACCGTGGTTTTAACGGCCGGCGAGGTTACCAGGGCATCCCGGGTGCCTTTCCAGAGGTTTATCCCCAAATAAGCCGCCATTGCAATGAAAAGCACAAAGGCGGCTATTGTCGGGACTGTGTTCGTCTTTTTCAGAGGGGCCACCTCCAGATCGGTTTATGTAGACGCTCCCTCCTCGCGGAAATCAATGGGGCGGGGCGGGATGATGGTTGAAATGGCATGTTTGTAAATCAGCTGCTGCTTGCCGTCCGAGTCGATCACCACGGTGAAATTGTCGAAACCGCGGACGACGCCGCGAAACTGAAAGCCGTTCATAAGAAAGATGGTGACGGAATATTTTTCCGCTCGGGCCCGGCTGAGGAAAATGTCTTGAAAGTTCTTTGTTTTTTCCATATCTCTAGCTCCTTGCAGGAGCGGCCTTTGAAATTCTATCATATCATATCCGGCCGTTCCGATAAATAGTAAATTTGTACAAAACCCGCCGTGGGACGAGTCTTGTACAAAACTATTCTATACCGCGCGAGCGCAAGAAATCGGTCGAACTAAGGAGAGCGGAATCAAAATCAGGCTCTTTTTCCCAGCGCAGCCAAAACACATCCGGCCTGGCCCGCAGCCAAGTCAGCTGCCGCTTGGCGTATCGGCGGCTCTCCCGCTTGATTTGCGCCACAGCCTCGGCCTCGTCGATCTCGCCCTGAAGGGCGGCGGCGGCTTCCTTGTAGCCGATGGCCTGCATAGCGGTGCAGTCGGAGGAAAGGCCGGCGTCCAGAAGGCCGCGGACCTCGCCGAACAGGCCGGCGCGGACCATGGCGTCCACCCGGGCTTCGATCCGGGCGTACAGATCGTTACGCTCTGCGTAGTCCAGGGCAATGACCGCAGCCTCATATTTTGGGGGCAGGGCTCTGGTTTCCTCGTCATGCTCCGTAATGGTCCGCCCGGTCAGAAGCCAGACCTCAAAGGCGCGGACTATGCGCTTTTTATCCCTGGCGTGGAGCTTAGCGGCTCTCTCGGGATCAACCTGGGAAAGCTCCCGCAGCAATGCCTCGCCGCCGATTTCGTCATAACGTCCGTTAAGCCCGGCCCGGCACAGACCGCCGTCGTCCCGCATGGCAAAGCGACGCCCGGCGATCAGCGAATCGATATACAGGCCCGTGCCGCCCACGATCACGGGCAGCCGGCCTCGGGAAAGGATATCGTCGCAGGCGGCCGAGGCCTCGTCTATATACCGGGCGACGGAAAACGCCTCGCCGGGCTCGGCAACATCTATCATATGATGGGGGACGCCCAGGGTTTCCTCCGGGGAGGGCTTCGCGGTGCCGATATCCATGCCGCGGTAGATCTGCATGGAATCCGCAGAGACAACCTCTCCGCCAAGTTTTTTGGCCAGCATGGCGCCCAGGCGCGTTTTGCCCGTGGCGGTCGGGCCTGTTACCACAGCGATTTTCGGTGGCATAGCATTCACCTCTTCCTTTTTTTCAACGTGTGTGATAAAATACTCCGATAATAAATATTCTGATAATAATATTCTTCGGGGGGCAGATAGATGAAAGTGAAAATCTCCGCAGACAGTACCTGTGATCTGCCGAAGGCATTAATTGAAAAATATGACATCGGCATTATGCCGCTATACATCATCCGGGCCGGCGAATCCCTCAAGGACGGCGAGGAAATCACAACGCCGGAGGTCTTCGACTATACCGCCCGGACCGGAGAGCTGTGCGGAACCGCCGCCGTGACCATCATGGACTATGTAAACGCCTGGACGGAATGGAAAAAGGAATACGACGCCATTGTTCACGTGAGCCTTTCCTCCGAGCTGTCCGCATCTTACAGCAACGCCTGCATTGCCGCGCAGGAAGTCGGGGACGTCTGGGTGGTGGATTCCCGCAATCTCAGCACCGGCACCGGCCATCTGGTGCTGGACGCCGGGGAGATGGCGGAAAAAGGCATGGACGCCGCCGATATCGCAAAGGCCCTTGAGAGCCTCCTGACAAAGCTGGACGTGAGCTTCGTGCTGGATACGCTTATTTATCTCCGCAAGGGCGGGCGCTGCTCCGCTCTGGCCGCCCTGGGGGCGAACCTGCTGAGTCTCAAGCCCTGCATTGAAGTGCGCGACGGAACGATGGACTTGGGCAAAAAGTACCGCGGGAAGCTGGACAAGGCGTTTTTACAGTATATCACGGACAGGCTTAAGGACAGGGACGATATCGATACCAGGCGAATTTTCATCACGGATTCCGGCATAAGCGAGGAGATGCGCGCCGTGCTCAAGGAAACGGTGCTTTCCTGCCAGCCCTTTGAGCAGGTGTATTTCAGCCGCTCCGGCTGCGTCATTTCCGGCCACTGCGGCCCGTGGTGCATGGGCATCCTCTATTATCACAAATAGCCGATATCGGGCCGTTAAACAATCCGCTTAAACGCCTTATCCAGATCCGCCCTGGTCAGCGTCCAGGCGACGGGACGGCCGTGCGGGCAATATTTCACCTCGCCGGAGCAAACCGCCTCGGCGAGTTTTTGCAGCTCTGCCGGCTCGCTGCGCCGCCCTGCCTTTATGGCGGCCTTGCAGGCGATGGTCTTGAGGGCCTCGTCCCGCGCCGCCAGGGGGTCGGGACGGAGGCTTTTTTTCAGGGAATCGAGTATTTCCTCCACCGCGGCCCGGGCGTCGGCGGAATCAATGCCCCAGGGCGCGGCGCGCAGGATAAAAGCGTCCTCTCCGAAGGCCTCGAGGGCGAAGCCCAAGCCGGAAAAAAGCGCGGTATTTTGCAAGATCAGCTCCCCGTCCCTGCCCGCCGCGCCCAGAGTGACCGGCTCCAGCAGGGTTTGCGACATGGTTTCGTTCCCGCTTTCGCGAAGCCTGTCGAAGATCATGCGTTCATGGGCGGCGTGCTTGTCGATCAGGATGAGGGCGCCGCCCTTTTCAGCGAGAATATAGAGGCCGAGGGCCTCGCCGATCAGGCGTACCGGCTCGTCTTCCTCCGGGCGGGGAGTGGGTAAAGACGCCGGGGCGGGGGCAGCAGGGCCGGCGGCCCGGTAAACCGGCAGTCCGCCCGAAGGCTGCGGAATCCTGGGGGCGTAAACGCGGGCGGGCATGTCCATCCGCGTCTGGTAGCAGGACATAGGCTCCCGGATGGGAGCGCCGCCGCCGGACTCCGGACGGAGCGGGAGGCTTCTTGCCGGGGCTCCGGCCATCGCGAGGGATTCGGAAGGGACGCCGGCGGGGGGTTCCTGTTCCAGCGCGCCTTTGGCGGCGAAATACACGGCGTCGAACACCCGTTTTTCCTCGGAGAACTTCACCTCGGTTTTCGCCGGGTGGACGTTTACGTCCACAGCGCCGGGGGAAAGGGTCAGGTAGATGACGCAGGCGGGAAACCGGCCCGACAGAAGCGTGTTTTTATACGCCTGCTCTACCGCCGCCTGAAGAAGCTGGGATTTTATGTACCGCCCGTTGCAGAAAAAATACTGCTGGGCGCGGTTTCCCCGTCCGGCCGCGGGGGAGGAGACAAAGCCGGAGACGCCGATACCGGCGTCGGCCACGGAAACGGGAAGCAGCGAACCGGCGGTTTCCCGGCCCAGGAGACTGTATACGCCGGATGCGGCGCGCCCGTCCCCCGGCGTAAAAAACTCCTCTTTGTTATCTTTTATGCAGCGGACGGAGATTTCCGGCCGGCCCAGGGCGCAGCGCAAAGCGGCGGCGGCGCAGGCGGCCCCCTCGCTCCTGTCCGATTTCATGAATTTGAGCCTGGCGGGGGTATTATAGAAAAGCCCGCGCACGATCATGGTCGTACCATCAGGGCAGCCGCATGACCCCATTTCCAGGATGTCGCCCCCCTCCAACAGGACGCGGGTGCCGGTGTCGGCGCCGCGCTCCCGGGTCAGAAGCTCGATACGGGAGACGCCGCCGATGGCGGCCAGGGCCTCGCCCCGGAAGCCCAGCGTGCCGATGGCCTCAAGGCCCCGCTCATCCCGCAGCTTTGAAGTTGCGTGGCGGAGAAAAGCGACGCCCGCATCCTCCGGGGCCATGCCGCAGCCGTCGTCCGTGACCCGGATATATTCGGTTCCGCCTGAGCGGATTTCAATGGTGAGATTTTTTGCCCCGGCATCCGCGGCGTTTTCGAACAGCTCTTTAACCACGGAGGCGGGGCGCTCCACCACCTCGCCCGCGGCGATCAGATCCGCCACGTATGGGGAGAGAACGTTGATCTTTTGCATGGATTCACCTTCTTTTGGATAAGCCTATTATAATGTAAAGCCGTTGAATTTTCCACCTTTAAATGTTAAGATATCAGAAAGCGCACCAAAACTGTCGGCCGGCGCATGGCATACTTCCCGCCGGCAACCGAAAAGGATTATGGAACATGGCCTATAAACGCACGGAAATAGACGAAAAGGAAATTGCCCGCCAAAGGGACATCTGCGCCCGGATAAGGGCGGAAAACGCCGGGCTGCCGGAAAGGCCGCTGGCGCTGGTGGATACTTACGGCTGCCAGCAGAACGAGGAGGACAGCGAAAGGCTGCGGGGATACCTGGCGGAAATGGGCTTCGGCTTCACCCGGGACGAGAACGCGGCGGAGGTTGTCGTCGTCAACACCTGCGCGATCCGCGAGCACGCGGAGATGCGGGTGCTGGGCAACGTGGGCGCCCTTGTCCATGCCAAGAAAAGAAATCCCAGGCTGGTGGTGGCGGTCTGCGGCTGCATGGTCCAGCAGCCCCACATGGCGGAAAAGCTGAAGAAATCTTTCCGGGTGGTGGATCTGGCCTTCGGCCCCCATCAGTTGTGGCGGTTTCCGGAATTATACGACCGGGCGCGGGCCCATCGGGAGCGGGTTTTCCAATGCGGCCCGTCCGAAGGCGTGGTGGCCGAGGGGGTGCCCGCCGCCCGGGACGGAAAGGTCAAGGCCTGGCTGTCCGTCATGTACGGCTGCAACAATTTCTGCACATATTGCGTCGTGCCCTCCGTGCGCGGCCGGGAACGGTCCCGGAAGCCGGAGGACGTGGTGGCCGAGGCGCGGGAGCTGGTGGCCGCGGGCTATAAGGACATCACCCTTCTGGGGCAGAATGTCAATTCCTACGGGCGGGATCTGCCGGACGGTGTGGATTTTGCCGGCCTGATCCGGCAAATCAACGCGATTCCGGGGGATTTCCTGATCCGCTTCATGACCTCCCATCCCAGGGACGCCACGGAAACGCTTTTTAAAACCATGGCGGAATGTGAAAAATGCGCGAAACAGCTGCATCTTCCGGTACAATCGGGAAGCGACCGCGTGCTCCGGGCCATGAACCGGCATTACGACAGGGCAAAGTACATGGAGCTGATTGCCTGCGCGCGGCGCTATATGCCCGACCTGGTGGTCACCACGGACATCATTGTCGGATTCCCGGGGGAGACCGAGGCGGATTTTGAGGAAACCATCCGTCTTGTGGAGCAGGTGCGCTACGACGCTATGTTTACGTTTATTTACAGCCCCCGGGTGGGCACTCCCGCGGCGGCTATGCCCGACCCCGTTACGCGGGAGGAAAAACAGTCGTGGTTCGACAAGCTTGTGGAAACGGCCAACGCCATTTCCGCCGAAAAGCACCGGGCGTATGAGGGGAAAACCCTCCGTGTCCTGGTGGACGGGGAGACGGAGCGCGGCGAATACAACCTTTCCGCCCGCACCAACGGCGGCAGGCTGGTTCATCTGCGGGGCGATACCGGTCTTGTGGGCAGTTTTGTGTCGGCCCGGATCGTTTCATCCGGCACCTGGGCCTTGTATGGGGAAATTATATGAGAGAGAAACGCGTGAATAACGGCGGCGGGGCGGCGGGGAGTTGTGCATGGCTGATTTGACACCGATGAAACAGCAATATTGCGACATTAAACGGCAGTATTCCGACTGTCTGCTGTTTTTCCGTCTCGGCGATTTCTATGAAATGTTCGACGAGGACGCGAAAAAGGCGTCAAAGGAGCTGGATTTGACCCTGACCACCCGGGACAGGGGCAAAGACCAGGAGGAGCAGACACCCATGTGCGGCGTTCCCTACCATTCCGCCGAGGCGTATATCGGCCGCCTGATTGCGAAGGGCTACAAGGTGGCCGTCTGCGAGCAGACGGAGGACCCGGCCCTGGCCAAGGGGCTGGTGAAGCGGGAGGTCATCCGGGTTATCACTCCCGGCACGGTGACGGATTCGTCCATGCTGGAGGACTCCCGGTCAAACTACGTCTGCGCCGTCTGCCTGGAGATGGACGCGGGGGCCGCGGCCTTCTGCGACGTGTCCACAGGCGAGTTTTGCGCCGCGTTCTTCGAAACCGACGCGGTGAACCATATCCTCAACGAGATGGGCCGCTTTATGCCCAGGGAGGCCGTGCTGTCCCAGGGGGCGGCGGAAAACGAAACGGTCATGGCTTTTCTGAAAGAACGGCTTTCCTGCCTCTGCGAGCCGGCCGAGGACAGGTTTGACTTCATGGCGGGGGCGGCCCGGGTCTGCGAGCGCTTCGACGTGCAGGATACGGACGCCCTCGGGCTGGGGGAAGCGCCCGCCGCCGTCCGGGCCTGCGGCGCGCTGCTGTCATATATAGGCGATACCCAGAAATGCGACATTTCCCATATCAACACCCTGGATGTGTTCGAGGGCGGGCGCTATATGGAGCTGGACTATATCACCCGCAGGAATCTGGAACTGACCGAAAATCTCCGCACGGGTGAAAAGCGGGGCAGCCTCCTCTGGGTGCTGGATAGGACGAAAACCCCCATGGGCGGGCGGCTTCTGCGCGCCTGGGTGGAGCGCCCGCTGCTTTCGCCCGTGGCGATAAATCGGCGGCTTTCCGCGGTGCAGGAGCTTTATTCCGACAATGTGAAGCGTCCGGAGCTTATTCGCCTGCTGGGTGGCATCTGCGACATGCAGCGGCTCATCGGGCGGGTGGTCTACGGCACCGCCAACGGCCGGGATCTGACAGCCCTTGCCGCCTGCTGCGCAAGGCTGCCTGAGCTTTCCGCCGGGCTTCAGGGCGCGGTCTGCGCACAGCTTCGCGAAATCGGGGCTATGGATACCCTTTCCGACGTCTGCGGCGAGATCACCCGGGCGATCTGCGACGAGCCGCCATTTTCCGTAAGGGAGGGCGGGATACTCAGAGCCGGGTATTCCGAAGACGTGGACAAATACCGGGACATCCGGGACAACGGCGCCAGAATGGTGGCGGAGCTGGAGGCCCGTGAGCGTGAGCGGACGGGCATCAAAAAGCTGAAAGTGGGCTATAACAAGGTTTTCGGGTATTACATCGACGTTCCCAACAGCGCCGGCAGCGTCCCACTGCCGGAGGAATATATCCGAAAGCAGACCCTGGTGGGGAGCGAGCGGTATTTCACGCCCGAGCTGAAGGAACTGGAAAACAGCCTGCTTACGGCCAAGGAGCGGGTGGCGGAGCTGGAATACCGCTATTTCACGGAGGTACGGGAGAGCGTGGCCGCAAAGGTGGACAGAATACAGTCCGCATCCGCCGCAGTGGCCATGCTGGACGCTCTTTGTTCACTGGCGGAAACCGCCGTCCGGAACGGCTATGTTTGCCCGGAAATTGACCTTTCCGGCACAATTGACATCCGGGAGGGCCGTCATCCTGTGGTGGAGCAGGCTCGGAAGGATACCCTTTTCGTGCCGAACGACACCTTCCTGAACACGGGGGATCACCGGGCGGCCATCATCACCGGGCCGAATATGGCCGGAAAGTCCACATACATGCGCCAGACGGCCCTTATTGTCCTGTTGGCGCAGATGGGCAGCTTTGTTCCGGCCAGATCCGCGGTCATCAGCGTTGTGGACAGGGTCTTTACCCGGATCGGCGCGTCCGACGATCTGGCCGGGGGCCAGAGCACCTTCATGGTGGAAATGACCGAAGTTGCCGAAATCCTGCGCCACGCCACGAAAAACAGCCTGATCATCCTGGACGAGATCGGCCGGGGAACCTCTACTTACGACGGGATGGCCATTGCCCGGGCCGTGCTGGAGTATTGTGCGGACAAAAAACGCCTGGGCGCAAAGACGATGTTCGCCACCCACTATCATGAGCTGACCACCCTGGAAGGGCGGATACCGGGACTTAAAAATTACAATATCACGGCCCGGAAACAGGGCGGGCATCTGATTTTCCTCCGAAAGATTGTTCCAGGCGCGGCGGACGACAGCTACGGCATTGAGGTGGCGAAGCTGGCCGGGGTACCGGACAGCGTCGTGGAAAGGGCGAGGGCCTGCCTTCGGGCGCTGGAGGGCGGAAAAGACCCCGCGCCGAACGGAAAGGCCGCGGCCAGGGAGGATCAGATCAGCCTTGTGGATGTGGCCGGCGCCGAGGTGGCGGAGCGGATCAGGGCGGCAAGCCTTGACACGATGACGCCCATTGAGGCCATGAATCTGCTCTATGAGCTAAAAAAGAAAGCGGAGACCTGATGGAAGAAAACAGGCAGAAAATTCCCGAAACTTATACATTCGGCAGCACCATGACCCATGGCGAGCGGCTGGCGGCCCTGATTTACCTTCCGCTCCACGTGGCGGCGCTCCCTCTGCTGCTGGGTCTGCTCATGTCGGTCTGGCCGGATGCCGGTCTGACGGAAACGGCTCTGAACATATTCTATTACACTCTGGGCTGCGTTTACATGCTGGTTTTCCTTTGGCGGTATTTCCGCAGGGATTATAACACGCTTTTGGACGGGCTCAGCCGCTGCGTCATGGCCTTTTTCATGGCCTATATGCTGAATATCGTCCTGAGCTACGCCCTGCAGCTTGGCGCCCTTGCGCTGGGTTATGACATCACGGCGACGCCCAACGACGAGACCGTGATGGATCTGGCCGAACAGGGGTATAACGTCATGTTCGCCATGGCGGTGTTTATGGCGCCCCTGGTGGAGGAGCCGCTGTTTCGCGGCCTGGTCTACGGAGGAATCCGGCAAAAAAGCCGGGTGCTTGCCTATTTTGTCTCCGTGACGCTCTTTGCGTTTTACCATGTCTGGCAGTACGCGGTGGTCTATGCGGATTTGCGGTATTTCGCCTATGCGGTCAATTATATTCCCGTTTCCATCGCCCTGGCGTACAGCTATGAAAAAAGCGGAAGCATATGGGTTCCCATCGGATTTCATATGCTGGTAAACGGGCTGGTCATGTCCAGCGGCCTTATGTGAGGATGAAGAAACGGCAGTCGGTCTCCCGCCGGGCGGAAGGTCGGCTGCCGTTATTTTTCCTTACTGAGCTAACAGGACAGATACATGTCTTCAGTCGCCCCGGCCCGGAGAAAGGCAATCAGGTCCTGCTCCGGCATGGGTCTGGCGTAGTAGAAGCCCTGAATCATGTCCGCGCCCTGGGAGCAGGCCAGTTCGGCCTGCTCCCGGGTCTCCACGCCTTCGACAATGGTGGTTGTCCCGATCCTTGAGAACATGGACAGCATGTAGGAAAAGAGGATGCGGCTTTTTTCGTCTTCGAGTACGAGCAGGGATTTATCCAGCTTAACGGTCTCAAATGGCAGATGAACCATCCGGGAGGTGTTGGCATAGCCCGTGCCGAAATCATCAAGGGCGAAATGATAGCCCAGGGCGATCATTTCGTTCATGAAGCTGGCAAGGCTGCCCGGATGGGAGGTGGCGGCCGTCTCCGTGACCTCAAAGCAGATCAGATCCAGCGGGATGTGATGATCGTGAATGAGCCAGTGAATCCTGATGCTCGGATTCTTAAAAAATTCCGCGGCGGAGAAATTGATGTTCAGGCGCGTGACAACTCCCCGGAGATCCTTTTCGTTGCGGATATAAAATTCGCAGACCTTGTTTATCACCAGCTCGTCGATCTGGAGAATCATGCCGGTTTTTTCCGCCACGGGGATGAATTCCGAAGGAGGAATGCTCCCCAGGGTGGGGTTGTCCAGGCGAAGGAGCGCCTCCACGCAGGAAAAGCATTTTCCCGCAGGGTTGTAGATCGGCTGAAAATTCAGGGAAAAGCCGCTGCCGGACTTCAGGGATTCCCGTATGGCGTTTTCTACAAGCAGGCGCCGCTTTACCTGGAGCATAAGATCGGTGCTGATCCTCTTTTTCATGCCCCAGGCCTCGGCGCCGATCTCGGAATAGGCGATGTCAATCAGATTGATCACATCCTCCGGGGACTGGAAGAAATTCCACTCGCTGAAATAGCGGATGGTGACCGAGAGGGACACGCTCTTGTCCTGAACATGCCAGGATTCCTTAAAGCGTTCTTCTATCGCGTCTATGGTGAGGCGGAAGTTTTCAGCCGTTGAGGCAAGCAGAAGGAACCGCGTTCCGACCATGCGGAAGGTCCAGACACCGCCCTCCAGTGAATTGAAAAACTTTCCGATCTCTGTAAAAACCGTATTGCCGGCGGTGACGCCGAAGGCGCTGTTGACCCGCCGGAGACCGCCGATGTCCGCGGAGATCAGCCAGAGCTGGCGGCCTTCGGAGATTTGAATATCCAGAAATTCCATCATGGCGGAATAGTTGAATACGCCGGAGATCAGGTCGAGCATATCCTCCGGATTCTGGAGCGTGAAAGAGGTCATCATCATGGCGGAGGTGATGGCCATGCCGGTCAGCAGGTATTTGGGATACAAGAACTGTATGATCGCGGCGGCAATCACCACCGTGACGAATGCGACGATGGAGACAAATTGCTTTTTTTTAAGGATGTGGCGATATCTCAGCGTCAGAAAGAGGGTTACCGCCACGTAGAATGCGCTGCTGACATAGAGCATATTAAACAAGGGGCCCTGCACATATGCGATGACGCCGTCCTCCACAGTTATATAGAAGATCCAGTGGGTAAAATAGGAGGTGAGAACAATCAGCACAAGGGCCGCGGCGGGGATCATCAGAAGGCGGAGGCTTTTCTTCTTTTTCAGGGAGCCGTCCCTTATAACGAATAAATAGAGAACCATGACCGTCGGAAAGGCGGCCTGAAGCGAATAGAACAGCGTGGTGATGATATAGCTTATCCATGCCGGAGTGTACGCCGCATATTCGATGGTCAGGGCGCTTATGATATCCAGCGTTAAGTCGGCTGCGGCAAGCCAGAGAATAACGGCAAATACCCGGTTTTGGGTGTTTGGAAAACGCCGCGCGGAAAAGAAGCTTACCATAATAATGATCAGAAACACAAGCGCGCAGATCGCGTAACCATAATAATAACGCAAAGCTTTGACCTCTTTCGGCAGGTAATGTCGCACTGCTGCATTTTGTCGAATTAGGGCGATAAAAGCATTATACCATTGTTCCTGTTGAATTTTCCACATAAAAATTCAAAAAAGATACAAATTTTAGCAAGCAAAAGCAAAAAAGGATTAAAATGTAAACCCGCTTTTGGAAATGGGCCAATGCAGGACAGGGGCGGCATAATGATACAGGGCAATCGACAGCCGCGGGACAACTGTGGTATCATAAATTGCCGTGGAATTTCCGGTGTTCGCCATGCGCCGCGCCCCGCCCCGCGGCGTAAGGGGCGTTAAGCGCCCGTCCGGAAAAGACGGATGAGCGATGTCATATCCGCGGATTGACGGCGCGAATGGGACAGATCCCGAAAGGAAGGTTTTATGAGAGCATGTTATATCGTCGGCGCCGGTGATTTTTTCCCGGAGCGGTTTCAGCCGGCGGATGGGGACTACATTATCGCGGCGGACGCCGGATACCGGCATCTGCAAAAAATCGGCGTGGAGCCGGATCTGATCATTGGAGATTTTGATTCCCTGGGCAGCGCGCCCGAGCATCCCAATGTGGTGGTATGCCCGGTCAGGAAGGACGATACGGACACCCTTGTGGCCGTCCGGCACGCCCTGGAAATGGGCTTTAGCCGGCTGATGCTTTTCGGCGGTACGGGCGGAAGATTGGATCATACTCTGGCGAACGTCCAGACGCTGGGCTTTGCCGCGGTCCGCGGGGCGGAGGCGTTTTTGTTCGGGGACGAATTTACGCTGACGGCCCTCACCTTCGGGCAGCTTGAATTTTCCGGATATTCCGGCGGGTTTTCAGTATTCAGTCTTGGCGACAGGGCGCGCGGCGTCTGGGAGACGGGCGTGAGGTTCCCGCTGGCGGAGGCGGAGCTGACCTGTGATTTCCCGCTGGGCGTCAGCAACGCCTTTGAAGGTGGGAAGACGGTAATTTCAGTGCGGGAGGGAATTCTTGTCGTATTTTGGGATGGAAACCGGGAAAAGCCCCTTCCCCAGCGGAAAAAGGGGATAAAAAAGTGCTGAATGATAAAGAATCAAATGAAATTTCGATAGACAATTAAAACAAATAGTAATATAATGACAGTTAATAACAATAGGAGCGCTTTAGATTTCATGAGATGTGGCAGGGGCCGTGAGGGCTTGCCGGCGTTTTTTCATCCGGATTTTCGCGAACAACGATAAAAAAGGATTTTACAATGAAACGCAGGAAGAAATTCATTTCTGAAAAAAGTGAACAGGATTTATGTCTGATCTCTATCCTTTCGGTCGTCCTCTGCGCTACGGTGATTGCCGACAGCGCCATCTACTTTTTTACCCAGGTGTATTGGCGGGGAGGAATTGACAGGACAGAGACCGTTGTGGAACGGGTTCTGCTGATCGTCTTTCTAATAAGCTTTTTGCTGAGTGCTTTTGCGTTTATGCGGATATTGCGGCGGGAGCGTTCCGAGCTGCGGGTGCAGAAGACCCAATATCGGATGCTGCAGAGCATGGCCAATGTGATTGCGTTTGAATATGATCTGAGTGACGACAGGATGGACTATACCTATTATGAATACGGTAAAGAGGGGGGACAGATGTTCTGCCGTGATTATTACCGGGGCGGCGGCTTTCGCAAAACCCTGCTCCCGGAGTTTTGGGACAGCTACGACGCCTTGTTCCGGCGTATGCTCTCGGGCCCCGTTAAAGATACCTGCGAGTTTCCGATGAAGATGGTTGTGGACGAATTCCGGTGGTACCGTTTCGCCTATCAAAGCCTGGCGGACGAGCGCGGAGCCATTGTGAGCGTGGTCGGCTCCGCTATGGACGTGAATGATCTTGTGGTCGCCAGGGATAAGGCGCGGGAGGAAGCGGCGACAGATGCCATGACCGGGCTTCTGGGAAAAACGGCCTTTGCCGCCCGGGCGTCGGCGCGCATGAAAAATGTGAAGGCCGAACCGGCCACGCTGCTTATGATAGACTTGGATAATTTTAAGGAAATCAACGATACCAGGGGGCATCTTGAGGGGGACAGGATCATTTCCGGTATTGCGGCGCTTTTACAGCGGGTCTTTTCCGCGGACGATCTGATCGGGCGTTTCGGAGGGGATGAATTCATCGTTTTCATGCAGGGGATCACCCAGGAGAACACGGAAAGGAAGCTGCTGCATTTCCGGCGGCGGCTCGCCGAACTCTGGGAAGGGCGGAACTATGCGATCACCTGCAGCATCGGCGCTTTTCGCGATAGCGGCGAAGACATCACCTTTGACGAGCTTTTCCAGAAAGCGGACGAGGCCATGTACAAGGCCAAGAATTCGGGAAAGAACAATTTTGTCATAATGGATGGGTACGCCCCGGAGACGTCGCCCAGTGCATAAACGGACAGCCCCTTGACACAGGTCAAGGGGCTGCCGCTGCGTATAGGGCTTATTATTGTTCGTATATGCCGCCGCCGATGAATTCCCGGATCAGGGAATCCGGGGCGACAAGGCTTTGGTCGATCACGCCGAAGAGCTGGATGGCGGGCAGCACCTGACGCAGCTCTTCATAGCGCTCTATCCCCTCGGGGATGGCGGAGAAAAGGTTGGTGGCCACAACATTCATCACCGGGATCTCGTATGCGAGAGAGGTGTCCAGCTTAAGGTCGGCCTTGTCTTTAAAAGGGGAGATGTTGAGCTTTTCGCCGCGCCGGACGTTTGCCCATATTGCAATGGTCTTGGCCGGGTCATAAGCCCTGAAAAGATGATCCCGCACCGTGCGCCGGATAAGGCGGGTCCATGTGCTCTTGAAGGCGAGAACATGACCGAACTCCACGTTGGATCTGGCGGAGATATAAAGCTTGAAGGCGCCCGGGTCCTTGGAGGAGATGATGTCGTTCAGCGCGTGGATTCCCTCGAAGATCACGATTTCATCCTTGCCGAGCCGGATGGATTTTGACGGCTCCGGGGAACGCGTCTGACGGGAAAACTCGTATTTCGGCACAAAGATGCGCTCGCCGTTCTCCAGCATCCTGAAGTGCTCGCTCATTAACTCGATGTCCAGGCACAGGGGACTTTCGTAATCCATCTGTCCGTCCGGCGTTCGGGGGCTTTTGTCCGGATCGACGGTTCTGAAGTAATTATCCATGCTGATGGCGTAGGTGCGGATGCCGCGGCGGCCAAGCTCCTCCTCGAGCTTCTGGGCGGTGGTGGTTTTGCCGCTGCCGGAGGGTCCGGACAGGAACACGACCTGGCTTCTTTTGAGATTTGCCGCGATCCTGTCGGCTGCGTGTATTATACGTGAATTATAAACCGCGTCGCATTCGGCGATGAAGCCCGCCGGATCGGACACGGTTCTGTAGTTGATTTCAGCCAGATCAAACGCCATGATAGAACACCTCGATTTCCTTTTTGGCGGCGCGGAGCCGTTCCCCGCTTTCAATATATTCAAGGGGATATTTGGGTGCGATGGCGCGTTCTATCCGCCCGCCGCGCCCCACCAGCTTGGTGGAGCCTCCGGCGCCCATGGCGATAATGCTCCGCAGTTCCTCCATGATACAGATATTATAAAGGTTCTCCCGGCCGGGAAGGCTCCAGCCCACATTTTCGAACCCGCCGGACATGAACTTTTGTCTGTATAGGTAATAGGGGGCGTAGCCGCTCTCCCGCAGCCGGTTTCCGGCCTGATCCAGCATCCGCCCGACCTGTTCCGCGCAGGGCAGGCCGCCGTCCTGGGTTTTCAGGCGCGCCCCCCGCTTTATGGACAGGGTGTGGACGGTGATGTTCTCCGGCGCAAGTGCCAGAACCTGATTGAGGCTGTCTTCAAAGCCGGCTTCGGTGTCCGCCGGAAGTCCGGCGATAAGATCCATGTTAACGGCCAGGCCGCCGACAGCCCGCGCCGTGTCCAGGGCCGTCAGAATATCCGCAGCCGTGTGGCGGCGGCCGATAGCCGCCAGGACGCCGTCCTGCATGGTCTGGGGATTGACGCTGATCCGCGTGACGCCATGATCCCGCAGAACGAGGAGCTTTTCCCGCGTAATGGTATCCGGCCGACCGGCTTCAACGGTGTATTCCCTCAGGGCGGAAAGATCAAAAGCGCCCGCAAGGCGGCCGCACAGGCGGTCAAGCTGCGGGGCCGAAAGCGTGGTGGGCGTGCCGCCGCCCATATAGACGGAAACGACCCGCAGCCCTGCGCGCTTCACCGCTTCGGCCGTGGCCGCAATGTCGTTATCCAGCGCTCCCAGGAAGGGGTCTATCAGCTTCATGCTTTTTTCTACGGATTGGCTGACAAAGCTGCAGTAGGCGCAGCGGGTCGGGCAGAAAGGGATGCCGATATAAAGGCACACATCCAGCGGGCCAAGGCTTTTTTCCGCCGCGGAGGCGGCGCGGGCAGCGTCCAGGCAAAGGGCGGCCCGAGCCTCTGAAACGCCGAATTCCCGGCGAAAGCGGGAAACCGCGGCCCGTTCGCTGCGGGCATTCTTCAAATAGGCCGACAGCAGCTTTGCCGGGCGCACCCCGGTAAGGGAGCCCCATTCCGGCTCCGGCACACCGGAGCGGAGGGCCGCCCGGTAAAAGGCCAGTTTGACAATCCTCTGCTTCAGCCGGTTTTCCGCAAGATCGTCGGTAAACGAAGTGTTTTTTACGGCGGCCCGCCCGGTATAAACCAAACCGCCCTGAATCAGCCGGCAGGAGCAGGTGGTATAACCCGCTCCCCGGCGCATGGTAAGTTCACATCTGTCGCCCTGGGGCTTGCCCCCGGGGTATTCGGGCTTTTCCCCCGGGAAAAGGGTGAGCAGGGTTTGCTCCGCGGCATATCGGCAGTCATGGCCGGTAAGATAAAGCCTCATCGCCCAGCCTCCGGCAGCCGCGGATAACGGTAATTTTTCGAAATGGTCATTTGATGGTCATCAGCAGCTCGCCGGACTTGACCGTATTGCCGGCCTCGATGAACAGTTCGTCGACAACGCCGTTTATTCTTGATACGACGCTGGTTTCCATCTTCATGGCTTCAATGATGGCCAGCACCTGGTTTTCCTTGACGGTATCGCCGGCCTTAACGGAGATTTTCGACACCATGCCGGGGATCGAAGCGCCTACCTGGCCCTTGTCGTCCGGATTGGCCATGACAATTTTTTTGCTGGTTTCGGAAGCCTGGGGATCGGGGACGTTTACCTCCCGGCGCATACCGTTGAGCTCGAACTGCACCGCGCGGGTGCCGTCCTCGTTCCGGTCGCCCAGTCCCAGATACTTGATGACCAGGGTCTTGCCGTCCTCGATGTTGATCTGGGTCGTTTCGCCCACGGCCAGGCCGTTGAAGAAAACGTGGCTGCCCATGCGCGTAATATAACCGTATTCTTTGCGGTGGGTGAAGAAGTCCTCCATGACCTTGGGGTACATGGCGTAGGAGATCAGGCTGCGCCATGAAGGTTTCTCCGCGAAATTGCCGACTTTCTCGCGGATTTTATCCCAGTCCACCGGCGGCAGAAGCTCGCCGGGGCGGCAGGTGATGGGTTTCTCACCCTTCAGAACCACGCGCTGCAGCCCTTCGGGGAAGCCGCAGGGCGGCTGGCCCATCATGCCGTTGAAATAGCTCACCACGGAGTCCGGGAAAGCCAGGGATTCCCCGCGCTGCACGATGTTATCCGGCGTCAGGTTGTTCTGAACCATGAAGATCGCCAGATCGCCCACCATTTTAGAGGAGGGGGTCACTTTAATGATATCGCCCAGCATGTCGTTGACGGTGCGGTACATTTCCTTGACCTCGCCGAAGCGGTGGCCAAGGCCCAGGGCCTCCACCTGGGGCTGAAGGTTGGTATACTGCCCGCCGGGGATTTCGTAACGGTAAATCTCCGTCATGGGCACGGTCATGCCCTTGTCGAAGTCTGTGTAGCGCATCCGGATGTCCGACCAGTAATCGGCCAGCTTCTGGAGGCCGTCGGGGTCCAGGCCGGTGTCGCGCTCGTTGCCCCGGAGCGATTCCACCAGCGAGTTCAGGGAGGGCTGGCTGGTGAGGCTGGACATGGGCCCTATGGCGCAGTCGACAATATCCACGCCCGCTTCGGCGGCCAGAATATAGGTAGCGATCTGGTTGTCGGTGGTGTTATGGGTATGCAGATGGATGGGGATGCCGATTTCCTGCTTCAGCGTGCTGACCAGTTTCTTGGCGCCATAAGGCTTCAGAAGGCCGGACATGTCCTTGACGCAGAGGGTGTGTGCGCCGCGCTTTTCCAGGGCCTTGGCCAGATCCACATAATAGTTGAGGGTATACCGATCCCGCTTCGGGTCAAGGATGTCGCCGGTGTAGCACATGGTGGCCTCAAGGACCTTTCCGGTTTTCAGCACCTCGTCCATGGCGGTTTCCATGCTGGGTATCCAGTTCAGGGAGTCGAACACGCGGAAGACGTCGATGCCGCATTTGGCGGCTTCCTGGACGAAGGCCCGGACAAGATTATCCGGATAGCTGGAGTAACCCACCAGGTTGGAGCCGCGCAGCAGCATTTGCAGGGGGATGTTGGGGATTTTTTCGCGGAGGGCTTCCAGCCGTTCCCAGGGGGACTCGTAGAGGAACCGGTAAGCGGTGTCGAAGGTGGCGCCGCCCCACATTTCAAGGGAGAAGCAGTCCGCCAGATAATCTGCCGTACCTTCCGCGGCCTTGAGCATATCCCGTGTGCGCATGCGTGTGGAAATCAGGGACTGGTGGGCGTCGCGCATGGTGGTGTCCGTAACCAGGAGCTTCTTCTGGGCCAGCACCCATTTTGACAGGGCCTCCGGCCCCTGGGTGTCAAGAATGTGCTTCAGACCCATATCGGCCGTGACGGGCCGGGACGGCTCGGGGTAGTGCGGCGTGTCGTATTTGCGGCGCTCGGCGTCGGGATTGGCAACCTGGATGCCGGCGATATATTTCAGGACGCGGGTGGCCCGGTCCTTTGCGGCGGTGATATCGAAAAGCTCCGGCGTGGCGTCGATGAATCTGGTGTGGCACTGCCCGGCGATAAAGGTGGGATGGGACAGGATGTTGGTGACAAAGGGAATGTTGGTTTTGACGCCCCGGACATGTTCCTCGTTTATGGCGCGGCGAGCCTTGCGGCACGTGGCTTCGAAGGTGCGGTCCCAGCAGGTGACTTTGACCAGCAGGGAATCATAATACGGCGAGATGACGGAGCCTGCCGCGGCGTTTCCGCCGTCAAGCCGCACGCCGAAGCCGCCGCCCGAGCGGTAGGCGCTGATCTTGCCGTTATCCGGCGCGAAGTTGTTGGCGGGGTCCTCCGTGGTGACGCGGCACTGGATGGCGTAGCCGTTCATTTCCAAAGCGCGCTGGTCGCCCAGATCGATCTCGGGATGGGACAGGGGGACGCCGGAGGCGATGAGAAGCTGCGCGCGCACAAGGTCGATGCCGGTGACCATCTCGGTTACGGTGTGCTCAACCTGTATGCGGGGGTTCATTTCGATGAAATAGTAGCCGCCGTTTTTATCCACAAGGAACTCCACGGTGCCGGCGTTGACATAGCCCACGGCCTCGGCGATCCTGACGGCGTCGGCGTAAAGTTTTTCGCGGATTTCCTGCGGCACGCTCCAGGCGGGGGCGAATTCCACCACCTTCTGATAGCGGCGCTGGAGGGAGCAGTCGCGCTCGCCCAGATGCCGGACGCAGCCGTGCTCGTCGGCCAGAATCTGAACCTCGATGTGCTTCGGCTCTATCAGATATTTTTCGATGAAGATGCTGTCGTCGCCGAAGGCTTTTTTGGCCTCGTTTTTGACCAGCTCAAATGCCGGGGCGATGTCCTCAGGCTTTTCGCACAGGCGCATGCCGCGCCCGCCGCCGCCGGCAGCGGCCTTAAGGATAACGGGGAAACCGAATTCCTCTGCCTTTTGCAGCGCCTCGTCCGCGCCGCCCAAAGGCTCGGTGGAGCCGGGGACAATGGGTACGCCGCAGGAAACGGCGATTTTTTTAGCTTCCAGCTTGTCGCCCATCTTGGCCAGCACAGAAGACGGGGGACCGATAAATTTGATGCCGGCATCCTCGCAGGCTTTGGCAAAGGCCGGATTCTCAGCAAGAAAGCCGTAACCGGGATGGATGGCTTCAACCCCGCGCCTTTTGGCCAGGGGGATAATTTCGTCGATAGCGAGATAAGCGCCCAAAGGGCTCTTTTTTTCGCCAATGAGATACGCTTCGTCCGCCTTTGTACGGAAAAGGCTCATGGTGTCTTCCTTGGAATATATGGCGACGGTACGTATATCCAGGTCGTAGCAGGCGCGGAATATTCTGATTGTGATTTCTCCGCGGTTTGCCACCATCACTTTTTTGAATAATTTTTCAGTCATTCGGTCATCCCCTTTCATATTTTTTGCAGAGTTCGTCTGATAATTGACGGGAGCGGGCCTTGTTGGCCCGGTATCCCGCCTGGACGGCCTCGAAAAATCCCGATTCCGTCATTTTTTCTATTGCTGCCTCCGTGGTGCCGTTCTTGGAGGTTATGCGTTTTCGAAGCGCCTCCGGCGCGAGGTTCTCCCTTTCCAGTTGTTTTGCCGCGCCGATGAGGGTCTGGCCGGCGAGGGCGGCGGCGGCGGCGGGGTCCATTCCCTCCTCCACGGCGGCGTCCCGCATGGCTTCAACGAGAAGGTAAATATACGCCGCCCCGCTGCCGGACAGCGCGGTTACGTCGTTAATCCGATCCTCGGGAACCCGCACCGCAAGCCCCGCGGCGGAGAAAATAGCCTGGGCAACCGCGGCGTCCGCCTCCGTGGCATATTTGCCGGGGGCGTAGCCGGAAGCGCCGCAGCCGGCCGCCAGGGCGATGTTCGGCATGACCCGCACGGTGCGCACGCCGCCGAAGGCGTCCTCCACGGCGGCGTTGGACAGTCCCGCCATAATGGAGATAAACAGCGCCTTCGGATTTGCGAAAGCCCGATAATTCGCCGCGGCTTCCGGAAAGCTCTGGGGTTTGACGGCAATGACGATCACCTCCGCCCCGGCAAGGGACTCCGGATTCGAGGGGACGGCGCCGTATTCCTGCCGGACGGCTTCCATACTGGCAGGATTGCCCGGATTGACTACAAGAATACGGTCTCCGGGAAAACCGGCGCGAACCAGGCCGCCGATAATGGCCCGGGCCATGTTGCCGCTGCCGATAAAGGCGATTTTTCCTTTTATTTCAGTCATACTCATCACGTCCTTATCTGGCCGGTTCCCGTCACCAGGTATTTATAGCTGGTGATTTCACGCAGCCCCAAGGGCCCTCTGGCGTGGAGCTTCTGGGTGCTGATGCCCAGTTCCGCGCCGAAGCCGAACATGAAACCGTCGGTGAACCGGGTGGAGGCGTTCACGTTGACCACGGCGGCGTCCACCGTTTTTCGGAAAAAGTCCGCGTTTTCCGCCGAAGCGGTGACGATGCACTCGGTATGCTTTGTGCCATAGCGGTTTATGTGGGCCGCGGCCGCCCTGACGTCGGGCACAATCCCCACGGCCATGGCCAGGCCGAGATATTCGTCGGCCCAGTCGCGCTCCGTGGCGGGGGTCATGTCTTCGCAGTAAAGAGCGGCGGCCCTGTCGCCGTGAAGGGCGACGTTTTTTGCGGTCATGGTCTTCAAAAGGGGCGACAGGTGCTTTTCTGCCCATTTTTCATGCACCAGCAGGGTTTCCATAGCATTGCACACGCCGGTGCGCTGGGTCTTGGCGTTTATGACGATCGCCTCCGCCATGGCGTAATCCGCCGATTCGTCGATATAGACGTGGCAGTTGCCGGTGCCGGTTTCCAGCACGGGGACGGTGGCGTTTAACACGGCGTTGCGAATCAGGGACGCGCCGCCCCTGGGGATGATCAGGTCAATGTAATCCCGCAGCTTCAGCATCTGATCCACGGCCTCGCGGGAAGTGTCTTCCACAAGACAGACGGCGTCCGGCGTCACGCCCGCCTTTTCCAGGGCGGCCCGCATAACCCGGACCAGGGCGGCGTTGGATTCAAAGGCCGAGGCGCTGCCCCGCAGCAAAATGGAGCTGCCGGCCTTGAAGGCAAGGGCGGCGGCGTCCGCCGTGACATTGGGCCTTGCCTCGTATATGATGCCGATGACGCCCATGGGCACCCGCACCTTCTCGATAACGAGGCCGTTGGGCCGGGTCCATTTTTCAAGCACCTCGCCGATGGGGTCCGGCAGGTCTTTTACCTGGCGCACGCCCTCCGCAATCTCCAGGATGCGAGCCGTGTTGAGCATCAGCCGGTCCAGCAGCGGCTCCGGCATTCCGGTTTCACGGCCCCTGGCCATGTCAAGGGCGTTTTTTGCCACGATCTCGCCGGCGCCGGCGGCAAGGGCGTCCGCCATGGCGTCAAGCGCGCGGTTTTTGGTTTCGGTGTCCAGCAGCGCCACGGTTCCGGCCGCCGCTTTGGCGGCTTTTGCCGATTCAATAAGCGTTTTCATCAGTCCGAATCCTCCTCGTCGGCATCATATACCCAGTCGTCCCGGTGTATGGCCTCGGGCCTTCGTCCGGGAAAACGTTTTTCCGTTTCTGTCGAGGGAAGGCCGAGAATTTCACGCAGCTCCCCTGCGTCATAATTCACGACGCCGCGGCCAAGGTGCCGGTTGCCGCCGGTGAGAAGCACTTCCACCACGTCTCCGGCTTTGAAGCCGCCCTCTGCGCATTTTATGCCGGCGGGCAGCAGGCTGCGCCCGTTATTGCAAAGGGCCTCCGCCGCCCCCTCGTCGATGAAAAGGCTGCCGGCGGCCGGCGCGTAGAAAGCCAGCCACTGCAGGCGTGTTTTCATGCATTTTTGGGGTTTGAAATACGTTCCTTCAGCCTTGCCCTGGACGGCCCCGGCAAAGATCCCATCCCGGCCGGAGGCGCAGATGATCACCTTGACGCCGGCGCTGGTGGCCAGCTTCGCCGCGGCGAGCTTGGTGGACATGCCCCCGGTGCTGTTCCGGGTGCCGGCTCCGCCGGCCATGGACTCCAGCTCCGGCGTAATTCTTTCAACCAGGGGTATCAGCTCCGCGGTACTGTCCGAGCGGGGGTCGGCGGTATACAGACCGTCCGTATCCGTGGCCAGAATGAGAAGATCCGCGTGAACCATAGCGGCCACCTGGGCGGACAGCATGTCGTTGTCTCCCAGTTTAATCTCGGCTATGGATACGGTGTCGTTTTCATTGATAACGGGAATCGCCCCCCGGTCAAGAAGCACCTCCAGGGCTCGCCACGCGTTGCCGTAGCGCCGCCTGTCGCGAAAATCGTCCCGGGTCAGCAGAAGCTGGGCGGCCACTATGCCGCGCTCCCCCAGGGCGCGGGTATATTCCTCCATGAGAAGCCCCTGGCCGACGGCGGCCGAAGCCTGCTTCGCGGATACGGTGGACGGCCGTTCGGGATATCCCAGCAGCGTGTATCCCGCGGCGATGGCTGCGGAGGTGACCAGGATGACAAGGTGCCCCGCGTCGTGCAGATCCGCGGCCTGGCCTGCCAGAGCCCGCAGCTTTTCCGGCGCGAGCTTTCCGGATTTCTCCGTCAGCGAACTGGTGCCCAGCTTGATGACGACGGTTTTCCTGCCTCCCAAGGATGTCCCCCCCTTTCCGTATGAATACGGGTAACAAATATTTTACATTTTATTATAATGAATTGCCGTTAAATTTATTTGACATGAGGCGCGTTTTCGCGCCGCGGTTTATATCGGGTTAAGCACCGGCGCCCGGACGGGGGCGGATGCGCAATGGCCTAACTGATTTTAGTTATTTAGATATTATATCATGCGATATTCAAATATCCAAGCGGGGAACTATGTGGTATAATGCAGAATATTGGGGGGATTTTAGGTGCGAAAACGGATAATGTTCATAGGAACCGGGGGGACAATCGCCTCGGAGATGAGTGAGGAGGGCCTGCTTCCGGGGCTGATGCCTGCCCAGCTCCTCCGCTATGTCCCCGCGGTGGCGGATCTCTGCGACACGGGCTGTACCCAGCTTTACGACCTGGACAGCACCGACATCGGGCCGGAGCACTGGCTTGGCATGGCCAGAGCGATCCGGGAAAACTACGGGAGCTACGACGGCTTTGTCATCAGCCACGGTACGGACACCATGGCGTATACCGCCGCCGCGCTTTCCTATCTTATTCAGGGCAGCCCAAAGCCGATTATCCTTACGGGGGCCCAAAAGCCCATCGGCTTCGATTCCACGGATTCCAAAGTCAACCTGACGGACAGCTTCGTCTGCGCCTGTGCAGAGGGGATACATGGCGTCTGTATTGTGTTCAACGGCAGGGTGATTATCGGCACCCGGGCCTGCAAGACCCGGTCAAAGAGCTTTGATGCCTTTTCCAGCATCAACTATCCCAATATCGCCGTTGTCCGAGACAGGCTTCTGACCCGATACATCACGCCGGAATGCCGCGAGACGCCGGTGTTTTACGACGCCCTCAATGACCGCGTGGGGCTGCTGAAGCTGATACCCGGCGCGGACCCGGAGCTTATGCGCTTTATGCTGGATCGTTCCGACGCGCTGGTGATCGAAAGCTTCGGCGTGGGCGGCCTGCCCCAGGGCGGCGGTATGCACGGGCTGGTGGAGGCGGCGGCCGCGGCCGGCAAGACCATTGTGATGACCACGCAGGTTCAGCACGAGGGCAGCGATCTTGCCGTCTATAAAGTCGGCCATGTGCTCAGGGGCAACCCACGCATTCTGGAAGCTTACGACATGACCACCGAAGCGGCGCTGACCAAGACCATGTGGATTCTGGGCACGACCCGTGATGCGGAAAGGGTCTGCGAACTGTTTTATACCCCCGTCAGCCGGGACATCCTTGCCCCGGTGAAATAGCGCCCCCGCCCGAAGCGGCAAAGCCCCGGAGCCATATGGCTCCGGGGCTTTGCAGCTTATTTTGTTTATGGGAGTTTCCTCCCGGCATCAGTTTTAACGGATTGTGGATAAAAATAAATTTCATATTCATCAAGAAAAGATGGGAATTTCGGCCATATGTAACCGCCGTGTAACCGCGCCGTTTTATGATATCAATATAAGGTCCGTAACAGACAAAATGTGAACCGGAAGGCGGTAAAGATAGTGCTAAACGTGAGATTTTCTCCATGCGGGTCGCGTGTCTGTATCATTAAGATATTCTCTTATGAAAACAGAAATCCCCGGGGGATCATCCAAAATCCGAATTTCGAGCAGGACGCCCCGTTCGACAGCCTGACCCAGCTTATTTTTTCAATGGACGAACTGTTCGATGAAATCGGCACACCCCAGCGGACAATGGCTCCCCGGGGCTTCGTCAAAGAGGCGGCTGAGGCCAGAGAGACAAAGCCGGGAGAACCCGTTATGGCGACGTTTCGGGTGGACGTGATGTTTCGTCAGAATGCCAGCTGGCAGGGAAATCTTATTTGGTTGGATAAAAAGCAGGAATCCCAATTCCGCAGCGTACTGGAGCTTATCATGATCATGGACGGTGCGCTTCAGGCGGAGAAAAAAGAAAACGTGTCATAAGCCGATTGGTCAGGGAGCCTTATTTGAAAGGGGAAACGTAATCATGACAAAAAAGTTGAGGAAAATGATCGCGCTTGTTCTGGTGGCGATCATGGCGGTAAGCCTGGGCGGCATTACAGCCCTGGCGGATACGCCCAGCCAGGCAGACATTGATACCCAGACGGCAAAGCAGGTCGTCAGCCCCGGCGGCGTCAACTACTACCTGGCCGCCGGCACGGCCGGAACCTCCGACAGCTACGACGTATCTATCAGCAAGACGGTCTCGGCCACGGGAACGGAGAACCTGTTCAACGTGGAGGTCAAGGTGGCTTATAAGGAAGGCACCACCACAGTCCAGAACGCGGACGCCGCCACCACGCTGGTGATCGACACCTCGGGGTCGATGAGGTACTGCTCGGAGTGCGGGGAGGAGCTGGACCACAGTGACCACTCAGAGCATTATTATTGCTATGACGACAGTACATGGTGGGAATTCCGGGATGATAATAATAACGGATACTGCGATGGTTATGCCTGCGGAAAAACACAGGCGGAGCACAGTTATGTAGCGGAAGTCTGCACCGGCACCACCTCCCGCCTTTACGCAGCGCAGGTGGCGGCCATAGCGTTCCTGAATTCCTACGCCAAGGACGACGACGGGAATTTCGTTTCCAGCGACCGTTGGGTGTCCCTGGTCAGCTTTGCCCAGAAAGACAGCACCTACAGACATGATTTAAGCGCTGCCGACGGCAATCAGCGCTGGGTGAATATCAACAACGAGACGGCGCTCGCTTATGTCACAGGCGTCATCAACGGTCTCACAGCCAATGGTGGAACAAACACCGGCTACGGGATGCGCCGGGCCGCCACCGTGCTGAATACCACTGATTACCCGGACATCGCAACCGTCGAAAACCGGTTTTGCGTCCTGCTCACCGACGGCGTGCCTACATATCGTCTTAACAGCTACGAAGATGAGACAAACGACTACAGCGGCTCGAGCGCCAGCGTAGAAGAAATCGAGTATGCCCGGTCCGGCTGTGCGGCCGTGACCGCCACCGGGGCGGATCTGTATGCCATTGCTTACGGCATTAGCGGCTCGACAGTGCCTGTCGGTACGTACGACAATCAGGTTCTTATTACTACATGGCTGAGCACAGACTGCGGCGCCACCGGCGTCTATTCCTCGAGTAACTCGGGCGGGCTGACGGCCGCCTTCGACGCCATCCTGAATGAGACCACCAGCTCCGGAGCCTCGGGCGCGGCGGTGGTAGACGCCATGACGGGTGAAGTTGAGGACGAAGACGGCGGGGTCATCAAATTTGTCGATTTCATTAACGCCAACGGCGCGACGCAGTCAGGCGGGGAGATCGGCTGGAACCCCGTGACGCCGGACACCGATCCCCCCGCCGGATACACGGCTTATACCATGACCTATCAGGTGCGGCTTGACAATGCGAAGCCCGGCTTTGTACAGGGAACGACCTATCCCCTGGCGGCCGCCAGCCTGACCTTCACGGATGTGGCAACGGCCGCGGCCCATACCGTGGACTCCCCCGCGCCGTCGGTCAAGGGCTATCTGGGCAGCCTGAACTTTACGAAGGTTAACGTCAACAACGAAACATTGGCCGGGGCGCAATTCACGCTGACGCCCGCTGCCGGCAGCAAAACCCTCTCCGCTACCTCGGGAATCGACGGCGCGGTAGACTTCGCCGGGATTCCCTCCGGCTTCTCCTATACCCTGAGCGAGACGGCGGAACCCACCTATTACGTAATCAATACCGCCGCCGCCACCGTCACCGTAAGCTATGGTGCGGTTACCGTGTCCGGGGATCTGATCCAGAATGGAAAGGTGACGGACGCCCGCGACCCGAAGAACACCACCTTCACCGTCAAAAAGACCTGGCTGCCCGCCGGAACCGCCGGGGAGACCGTAACCGTCGATGTGTACCGGCTCGGCGGCAACGAAGAGCCCACAGGCGATCCCGTGGACACCCTGACCATCTCCGG
Source organism: Clostridiales bacterium UBA5446 (assembly GCA_002427465.1). Classification (GTDB taxonomy): domain Bacteria; phylum Bacillota; class Clostridia; order Oscillospirales; family Oscillospiraceae; genus Scatomorpha. The sequence goes on from DIRC01000034.1 coordinate 34,501, forward strand.
CCCCGGCTGGAGCGCCACGACGAAACCCCTGCCCACAGTCGATGTGGATACCGGCAACTCCATCAACTACACAGTAGTGGAGCGGCCGACGAGCGCCGGTTATAAGCAGGTGGGCGGCGCTGTGCGGAGCGGCAACACCTTTACCCTCACCAACGTCATAACCGGGACCAGGGACATCACCGTCAGCAAGGCATGGATTGCCCCGGAGAGCGCGAAGACCGGGGTGGTTGTCCGCCTGCTGCAGAACGGCAGCAAATATCAGGACTTTACTTTCAGCGCCACGGCCGGCTGGAGCGCCACCGTGAACGTGCCCACCTATGACGACAACGGCGCTGCGTATGCCTACTCCGTGGCCGAGGTAGTGAACGGGGAGGAGAAAACCTCCGGAACGGTTACGCTGGGTGACAATGACTTCAATGTCAGCGTAAGCGGCTTCACCGTCACCAACACCATTGAGCAGGAATATATCTCCGTGTCCGGCGGCAAAACCTGGAACATCGCGGGCTATGAGGGAACGCCCACGGCCACGATCACCCTCTATGCGGATAATGTTGAGGTTGATACGACCACGATCACCTACTCCGCCACCGCTTACAGCTTTAACAACCTGCCCAAATACGCCCTGGACACCGACGGACACGAAATCGTCTACACCGTGGCCGAGACCGCCACGGGGGACGCCTCCATCGTTGGTTCGCAGAATGGCAACAACTTCACCAACACACTGACCGGGACGGTTGACATCACGGTTAAAAAAATTTGGGACGACGACGACAACGCCGCCGGAACCCGGCCCGACAGCGTGACTTTGGTTCTCACCGGCAATGGGCAGACCTATTCCAAGACCTTTGAAGCAGTCCTCGTTCCCGCCGTGGAGGACGACCCCGAGACGACCGAAGTCGACGAGAGCGCAGACGCCTACTACACCTGGGAAGGCGTCGACCTCACCCACACATTCACCGGCCTGCCCAAGTATAACGCCTCCGGCGCGGAGATCGACTACACCCTCTCCGAGCAGGGCGCTATAGACGGAAAGCTGATCATTAACGACGGCACCTATTACGCGGTCAGCATTGAGGGATACACCGTCACCAATACGCTCAACGGCGGAGAAACCACCATCACCGTGGTGAAAAACTGGGTGGACGACAAGTCCGACGAGACCCGCGAGGCCAGCACCACCATTACGGTAACCGGCGGCGGGGAGACCTATATCTTCACCACCAGTGCCAACGCCAGCGAGACTTTCACCGTGCCGCTCTACGCGAACGGCTCGCTCATCACTTACACCGCCAGCGAGGGTGCGATTACCGGCTATAACGGCGGCTCCCCGGCCAGCCCGGTGTGGGACGGCAACACCGTCACCTTCACCAACGTCATAGATCAGGCGTATGTCAGCGTCCCCGTGGTGAAGACCTGGGAGGGCGGCAGCGCTGACTACCGTCCGGGCCTGACCTTCACCCTGAAAGACGGCAGCACCACCGTGGCCACCAAGACCGGGGCTGATCTGGTGGACGGCGCCCTCAGCTTCACGGGCCTGCCCAAGTACGATCTTTCCAACGGCGGCTGCCGGGTCATCACCTACACGGTTGAGGAGACCATGAGCGGCGATCTGGCTGCCCGGTATTCCTCCAGCCTCGATTCGACCAACGGCACTTTCCACTTCACCAACACCTTCAATCCGGGAAGCACCGCAATCTCCGGCACCAAGACCTGGATTGCCGGCGGCTTTACCGCCGAGGTCAATGTGGGCCTGTTCGTGGGCGCTGAGATGATGGATTCACAGACCACCGAAGACCTGGCCTACAGCTTCACCGACCTTTCCGCCTATAATGTGGACGGCAGCGCCATCAACTACTATGTCCGTGAGCTGGACGCCAACGACGCGCCCATTGCAGGCGGCGGCATCTATACCCTGGATAATGTGAACTACACCGTCACATATAACGGCAGCAACATCATCAACACCCTGCCCCAGGCCGGCATCACGGTGACCGCCACTAAGGTCTGGAACGGCCCCGCCGCCGAGTCCGTCAACTTCGACGTCACCCGCTCCGTGGGCGGGGAGGTGGAAGCCGGATTCAGCCGCACCATCACCCTAACCGCCGACAATGCCATTGAGCCGGGCAGCAATAGCTGGACCGGCAGCCTGACCGGGCTGGATAAGTACGACGCCGGCCGCCATCCGTATACTTACATCGTGACCGAGCGCGGAGCCTCCGGCGGAAGCGTTATCCTGGGCGGCAATACCTATACCGTTGACGAGACGCAGAGCGGAAACAACTTCACCTTCACCAACACCATCGTCGATCCCGAGAACGGCACCTTCAGCGTGTATAAGGAATGGACCGGGCAGGGCGCGGCTCCACAGCTTATGGCAGCGCAGCTCTATAGCGGCGGCGCGGCCCCCGAGCCTGTGACAGTCCAGCTCTATGCCGACGGCGAACCCCTGGAGGGCAAGACGGCTGTGCTCAGCGAGGAAAACTACTGGTCTTACACCTTTGAGGGCCTGAAGGTCTACAACGCCAACTTCCAGACCATTGTCTACACCGTCAAGGAAGTCGGCGGAGAAACCGGCTCCATCCGGCTGAACAACGGCAAGGATCTCTACAGCGTCAGCATTTCCTATGGCGAGGAGCAGGACTATGACGCCGTGGTGACCAACCACCGGGAGCTCTGCGAGTACATCGTCTACCGGTACTACACCAAGACCGTAGACGGCGTAGTCTCCAGCTACGAGAATCACGATTCCGACTGGACCAGCGGCAATATCGGCGACGAGGTCTCCATTGACGCCACCCTCTGGCGCACCTATAACGGCACCACCTACACCTATACGAGCGGCTCTGTGAACGACACGTCCCATGGCAATGTCTCGCCCGTCGTCTTCACCATGGAAAGGGCCGAGGAGGGTCTCAGCCGGTATCAGATCCATCTGTATTACAACTACTCTTACACCACGCCTTATTATCCTCCCGTGACCACCGGCTATGTCCTGACCGTCAACTGGGTGGACGATAACGGCACTCCCCTGGCCGGGGCCGAAACCCGCAGCATCGCCGCCGGCACCACCTATAACGCCCAGAACGTCAGCGGCGGCTCCGGCAGAACCTTCGAGGGCTATGCCTACTCCGTGCTGGGAGACGGAAGCGACCCTGTGACCGGCGCCATGAACAGTAACAAGAACGTCATCTTTGTTTACGTGCCGACCACCGATATTCCCGAAGAGACCCCGCCTCAGGGCGGCGAGGTGGATATCCCCGACGGGGACGTCCCCCTGGACAACAGCCCCAAGACCGGAGACGGCACCATGCTCCCCGTCCTGTGGCTCACCTTCTGCGCCAGCTTCTCCGGACTGATTATCCTGGGGGTCACAGCACCGAAAAAAAGGCGCGAAGAACAGTAAAGCATGAGGCCGGATGTCCGGCGGCAGAAGAATAAACCAAACAGAAAGCACACAGCCAAAAGGCTGTGTGCTTTTTAGTTCCGGGAGAGGGCGCTTCGGCCGGCGGATCACCGGATGTCAAATTCCGAGACGGGCGTGGGGCCGGCAAGGACAATTTTCGTAACCCGCAGAAAGCCTTCGTCGTTGGCAAAAACCTGCCAGCGCACCAGGGAGACGCAGCCGCCCTCCAGCTCGATAGCGGTGATTGTGGCGGGATAGACGCAGCTTCCCGTGTTGAAATACGGCAGCTCGCCGGCGCGGGGGAATCTGAACCGGTGGGTATGCCCGCAGATGAGCATGTGTTTATTCTTCGCGATCCATTTTTTATAGTTTCTTTCGATTTTGAGCTGTTTATTGACGTTTTTTACGGGGCTGGACGGGTTCTGGATACCCACGGAGTGAAAAAGCCGCCAGAATTTCATGGAAAACATGGACAGCCGCCAGAGCTGATCGTTGGATATGTCCCCCTGATGGCCGTGTATGGTCAGGATTTCCTGACCGGTGGATTTGTGCCTGAGCAGGAGCGCCTCGCAGGGGACCAGCCCCACAAACAGGTCCACATACCGGCTCTGGGCCTCGTCGTAATAGCTATGATAATGCGCATTGACAAATTTTTCGTGCCGAAGATAGATGTTGTGGTTGCCGTAGAGCATGATCAGCCTGCCGTCGTCAAAAAAGTCCTTCATGGCCTTGTAGACCTCGAAGTGCGCGATTTTGTTTTTTTCAAACGCCAGGCTTTCCCATAGCTCGTCGCCGTCCCCCGCTTCCACATAGGTGAAGCCTTTTTTGTAATAATCCTCCAGGGCGTGCAGATAGATTATCCGGTTTCGTGTAAATTCGTCCGCAAGGCTTCCCGTTCCCCTGTGGACATCGCTGAAGAAAACGTATTTTGAATCATTGTCGAAAGGCTCGACCCTGGCATTTTCATAAGCCCGGGTCAATCTTTGCTCCGTCCGCACGGATACACCACCTCTGATCTTGTCTGTTTCAGCCGGAACTGTCGGCTGAGGGACTGCCCGGCCACACCTAAAGGGGGTTTGGACACGAGGAAAAAAACAGGCGGGCCCGGCCCGCCTGTTTTTTGATCAATATTCCTCGTCGTCCCAGTCCCCGAGACTGTCGGGCGCGTCGCAGATCAGCGGGACGTCTTCCGGGATTTCACGATATTCCATCCAGTCCGCCGCCACTGCGCGGGCAGTACTTGCGCGGTCGGTATTGCGGCCGCCGCGGTCAGGATCAAAAATGCCGTCTAAAAAATCGCCCATGGTATTAGCTCCTTTCCATTAACCGGCTTTTTACTTTTTCCTTTCAGCGTCTTTCCGTACCTATAGTATATCACAGAATCACCTGAGATATAAACAGCCATTTTTCGGCTATTCCAAATTAAGCCGCTTTTGCAAAAAGCTTGTGGTGATCACATAGAATACTGCGCAGTACAGGAGCAGGGCCGCCACGATGATGGCCACGATCAGGTGCCAAAGGAAGGCGGCGTTCGGGGGGACATATAAATCAAGGTGGCTGCCCATCAGAATTGTCAGCCCGGTGCCGATAAACTGTGTGGCAAACTGAAACACGAAGAAGAAGATCACGGCCTTCAGCCCCTTGCTTTTTGTGAAGCTGTATCCGACGGCAAGCGAGGCGTAGAAAACCAGGCAGACGGCCGCGCCGCTCAGCAGAAGCATCGCGAGAAGCTCCAGGGAAATGGCCGCGGCGTCCAAAGAATACTGTGAAAAGATCAGGTTGAAGAATTCTCCGGTGCTGGCCAGAAGTTTGTGCACGTTTTCCACGCGGAAGGTGACAATAAGTAAGGCGACAAACACGGCCAGGCCGGTTCCGATGAACCAGACGACGGAGACGATGATCTTGGAGCACACCAGGCTGTGGACGGAAACCGGCAGCGTGAACATCAAATAACCCTCGTTGGTGAGCAGATTGCTGTGGAAGCGCTTGACCATGATCACGACGGCCATAATGCAGACAGCGAACAGGGCCGCGCCGAAAGCCGCGATTATCAGGCTGCCCAGGATTTTAAGCAGAGCCACGTTGGTGGCCTCCAGCATCCGCGTGGATAAATTGCCGAGGACGGCCAGAACCAGCAAAGCGGCAAACATCGGCAGCGTCACCCGTGCGGTGGCGCGAAATTCGTGTTTAAGGAGCTTTCCTAGCATTTGAATACCTCCCTGAACAGGCCGTCGACACTCTTTCCGTTCTTCTCACGGATATCGTCCACCGAGGATTGGAGCACGATCTGGCCATTGTTGATAAAAATCACGTCGTCCAGCGCCTGCTCAACGTCCGCGATGAGATGGGTGGAAATAATGACGGAAGCCTGAGGATTATAGTTGCCGATAATGGTATTAATAATGTAATCGCGGGTTGCGGGGTCGACGCCGCCTATCGGTTCGTCCAGAAGGTAAAGGCGGGCGGTCCGGCTCATGACCAGGATGAGCTGCATCTTTTCGCAGGTGCCCTTGGACATTTCTTTGATGCGCTGAACCTCCGGCACCCCCAGGCGGTTGAGCATATCCCTGGCCTTCTGCCGGTCGAAGTCTTCATAAAAATCACAGAAAAAATCCAGAAGCTGAACCACGGACATCCAGGGCGGAAGGCAAAGCCGGTCCGGCAGGTACGATACGACTTTCCGGGTCTTGGGGCCGGGGGCCTCGCCGTCGATCAGCAGATGGCCGTCCGTGGGGGTCAGCAGGCCGTTAGCCAGCTTGATCAGCGTGGTTTTGCCGCTGCCGTTGGGGCCGAGAAGGCCCACGATGCGCCCCGGCTCTATGCTGATGTTCACATTTGACAGGGCGGAAACCGCTCCATAGCTTTTGGAGAGGTTCTTACATTCAAAGATTGGCATTTCCGTTTTCCTCCTTGATCCTGATCGCCAGCAGGGAAAGGATTTCGTCCCGCAGATAGCCCAGCCGGGACATCGCGTCCAAAAAGCTCCGGATGGTTTCGTCCGCAAGGCTGCATTTGGCTTTATCAATCATCGCTTTGTCCTCCGTTACAAATCTTCCCGCGGTGCGCTGGGAAAAAACAAGTTCCTCCCGCTCCAGCTCCGTCAGGGCGCGCTGCATGGTGTTGGGGTTTACGCCGGCTTCAACAGCCATATCCCGCACTGAGGGCAGCCGTTCCCCGGAAGCATATTCGCCGGATATGATTCCCAGGATAATCTGCGTTTTTAGCTGGGAATATATCGGGGCGTCGGACTCTATTCGCCACTCCATTTGGCACCTCCTGTGTACCGTTGTGTTAGATAATTAATACAATAGTACATTCCCGGATTTTTGTCAAGAAAAATTTTTTAAATGTCGAAATATTCTGGTTGACTTACGGCGCATAATGCAGTATACCAAGGCTGAACAGTCAAATATCCGCGACGCCCGTCCGGATAAAAAAGGAAAGAGATGTGATTATTATGGAAGACAAATCTGGTGATGTCCCGCTCCCGCCCTTAGGGCCGGTGGTGGGGATTGTTTTTAATGCAAAGGGCGGCGGCGAAGGGAGCACCCCCGACGCCGAGGCCGAATACGACAGCCCGGATACGATTTTCGCTATTCGGGACGCACTTGTTTCCGGCGGCTGCAGGGTTGTTCTGCTGGAGGCGGACAAAACCCTGCCTCAGCGGCTTTTGGAGACGCGGATAGATATCGCCTTCAACATCGCGGAAGGCGCCCGGGGCCGGGGGCGGGAGGCGCAGGTGCCCGCGCTGCTTAATTTTCTGGGCATACCCTTTACGGGGTCCGACGAGACGGCGCTCTGCCTCAGTTTGGATAAGGCCCTGGCCAAGCGCGTTCTGGAAACCTATGGTATCCCCACGCCCGGGTATGCGGTCTTCGACGGGGCGGGAGAGGATGCCGGGGCGAAGCTGCGGTACCCCGTCATCGTCAAGCCCAATGCCGAAGGCTCCAGCAAAGGCATTCCCGACGCCTGCATCGCCCGGTCGCCGGAGGCGCTGACCCAAATGGCGGAGAAGAATCTGGCCCTTTACGGAGAGCCTGTGCTGGCGGAGACGTACATAGACGGCAGAGAATTTACCGTCGGCATTCTTGGCAACGGCGCCGATGCCCGGGTTTTTTCACCCATGGAAATCATTTTCCGGGAGAACACCTTTGAAACGTACAAGGTATACAGCTATCAGGTCAAGCAGGATTATACGAGGTTTATAAGTTACCGCTGCCCCGCCGAGGTTTCTCCCGATACGGAGGCGGAAATGAAGGATCTGGCGATGCGCGCCTATAACGCCCTTGGCTGCCGCGATTTTGCGCGGGTGGATTTCCGCATGGACGCGGACGGCAGGCTGTATTTTATTGAAATAAATCCGCTGCCCGGCCTTGCGCCGGGATACAGCGATTTCCCGATGCTGGCGGAGGCCTGCGGCGTGGCTTATGACGAGCTTGTGCTTTCCGTGCTCCGCGCCGGCGCCGCCCGCTGCGGCGTCGCCCTCTGACCGGGGGTGAGCCTGTGAAGAGATGTGCGGATTACGCCGCCCGCTATGCCGGCTGGCACGACTGGAAATGGCAGTGTGCCCACAGGATCACGACGGCGGAGGAGGCCGCGGATTTCCTGAAGCTGAGCCCGGGCGAAAAATCGGATGTAGCCAAATGTCTTGACGCTTTTCGCATGGCCATCACGCCGTATTACGCTACCCTCATTAATCCGGAAGATCCGGAAGACCCGATCCGGAAGATTTGCGTGCCTGACATTTCGGAAACCAGCCCCTGTGCGGACGATATGGCCGACCCCCTGGGAGAGGAACGGGACAGCCCCGTGCCGCATATTGTGCACCGTTATCCGGACAGGGTTCTTTTTCTGGTTACCCTCCGCTGCTCCACTTACTGCCGGTACTGCACCCGGCGGCGCGTGGTGGGGGAGGAGGACCGGATCATCACCGAGCCGGAGATGCGCGCCGCCCTGTCATACATCCGTAAACACGAGGAGATACGGGATGTGCTGATTTCCGGCGGAGACCCGCTGGTGATGAACACCGCAAAGCTGGAACGAATTATCTCTTCCCTGCGGGCGATACCTCATGTTGACATTATCCGCATCGGCACCCGGGTCCCCGTGGTTCTGCCCATGCGGATCACCGATGAGCTGCTGGATATGCTGAAGAAATATCAGCCCATATGGATAAATACCCACTTTGCTCACCCCCGGGAGATCACGCCGGACTCCGAGCGGGCCTGCGCCGCCATTGTGGACGCGGGCATCCCCCTGGGGAACCAGACCGTGCTGCTGCGGGGCGTAAACGACAGTGCGGAGATCTTGAAGGCCCTGTTTCTGAAGCTGGTGCATATGCGCGTGCGCCCGTATTATCTCTACCAGTGCGACCTATCCCGGGGCATCGGGCATTTCCGCACAACGGTTGAGACGGGCATCGCGATCATGCACGACCTCACCGGGAATATCTCCGGCTACGCGGTGCCGAAATTCGTAATTGACGCGCCGGGGGGCGGGGGAAAGATCCCCATAAATTATGACTATGTGCTCTCAAGGGACGATAAGGAAGTCGTCATGGAAAATTTCCGGGGCGAAATCTACCGTTACCCGCAGCCCCGGGAGACCT
>DIRC01000060.1:0-5399 GCA_002427465.1 Clostridiales bacterium UBA5446
TATTTCTGAGCGAGGATGCTGCTTCCGATAAGCATTCTGAGGATTTCGTTCGTGCCTTCGCCGATTTCAAGGAGCTTGGCGTCGCGGACGAAACGCTCGATGTGGTATTCCCGGCTGTATCCGTTGCCGCCGAGTACCTGCTGGCATTCCAGGCAGATCTGGGTGCAGCGGGTAGCGCTGAACAGCTTGGTCTGAGCCGCTTCGACGGTGTGGCGCTTGCCGGCGGCCTTCATGGCGGCGGTATCGTAGGTCATAAGCTCCATAGCGCGGATTTCGGCGGATATGTCGGCGAATTTGAACATAATACCCTGGTGCTTGGCAATGGGCTTGCCGAACGTCATACGCTCGTTGGCATAGTTTTTGGCAATGGTCATGGCGTGCTCGGAAAGGCCGGCAGCGATAGCGCCGATGCTGATTCTGGCGCCGTCAAGGGCCATCATCGCAATTTTGAAGCCGGAGCCGAGGGGGCCAAGCAGAGCGTCGGCGGGCAGATGGATATTGTCGAAGGACAGCTCGCAGGTAGCGCTGCCGCGGCAGCCCATCTTGTCCTCGAACTTGCCTATGTTCAGGCCCTTGATACCGTTGGGAACGATGAACGCTGAAATGCCCTTGCTGCCGGCTGAGGGGTCGGTCTTGGCAAGGATAGTGTAGATATCTGCGACGCCGGAGTTGGTGATCCAGGCTTTGCTGCCGTTGAGAATCCAGCCGCCGTCGGGAGCGGGCACTACGTTGGATTTAATGCCGGCGGCGTCGGAGCCTGCGCAGGGCTCGGTCAGGCCAAAAGCGAATATTTTACCTGCTGCCGCCATGGGGAGATACTTTTTCTTCTGCTCATCGGAGCCGTGATAAAGGATGGTGTCGGCCGCGAGCCAGTGGGCGTCCAGAGCCAGGGCCACGCTGCCGCTGCCCTTTGCCATCTCGTGAATGACGATGGCGCTGGTTACGGCATCTCCGCCGCCGCCGCCGTACTCTTCGGGAATATGAATGCCAGCCAGTCCGGTTTCGCTAATTTTTTTATGCAGGTCAAAATCAAACCCATTTTCATCCATCCATTTGTCGCGCGGTTCAATTTCCTTTTTAGTGAATTCTCTCACCATGTCGCGGACCATCTTCTGCTCTTCTGTGAAATTGATAAGCATTGACTTTTCCTCCGTCTATAAAAAATTTTATTTGTTACAGCTTCTGCAAGTGCCTGTCAATAGCAAAAACTGTAATATAACAAATTATGGAATTTTTCCTGCTATTATACTGGTGTTATAAGGATGAAAACTGTAAAATCTTATGTGTTTCACTTAAATTTGACTCTGTATATTAAAAATTTAACATTACAGTTGCAAAAAGTCAAGAGAAGCTATAAGTGTCCAGGCATATTTGTAGATAATGATAATTTTTGCGCAAATCCGCTAATTGTGCGACGAAATGTTATAGAACAGTTAATCGCAAAATTATGTGAAATCAGGGAAGTATTGTAATTCTGTTATATAATTATGATTTTTTTGATGCGGCGTAATTCGACCTTGATATAGATTGAAACAGCGTGTATAATAGAACTAATACAGAATAAACAGTTTGGGGAGAGGAACGTGGCGGCAAAAAGCGATATGGTGATCGCCTATATCGAGTCCCTGGATGTTGGCGCAAAGGTTTCGGTGCGAGGGCTTTCCACCGCTCTCGGCGTGAGCCAGGGTACGGTCTATAAGGCGATTAAGTCCGCCGAGGCATCCGGTCTGGTCATGACAAGGCCGAAGACCGGCACATTCAGGATCGACTCTGCTGTTTCCGTCCTGGAGCAGAAGACGAAGATTGCGCATATTATTAAAGTTTTGGGCCTGACAGTGCTGGCGGGGTCACAGTATACCGATAAAGCAATTGGATGCATTCTCGTGGCCGATGGCGACGAGGAGAGCGTCAGAGATGGTGCCTGCGGGGAATATGAGGCCGACAGTGTACTTTTCATTGTGGGAAATCGGCCCGAAATACAGAAGCTTGTCATGCAGTCGGGGGCAAATCTTTTGATAACCGGCGGTGGCCGCCCAGATGAGAATCTGATTATTTACGCCGAAAAGAACGGAAACTGTATATTATCGTCGCTCCAGAGCACATATTCGCTGCTGCGCCTGCTGAACAGCCACATTGTTGGCGGAGGGATAACGAAAACGGACAGCAGGGTCAGCAGCTGGATGCAGGCGCCGTATTTGCTCTATTACAACGATATTACCGCGGATTGGCACCGGCTCTACCAGTCGGTTTCGTCCATCGTGTCCGAGTATCCGGTTGTAAACGACGAGCTTGAGCTTTGCGGCACGCTGGATATTGCGAAGGCCTTTGCGGCCAACCCATCCCAGAAGGTTTCAGGCGTCCTGAACGCGTCGGGCGATTATCTCCAGGTGGACCAGGGAACGACGATGCAGGAAGCGGCGGAAAAAATGGTTCTATCCGGCAAGAATCTTGTGGCCGTCACCCAGGACGGAAAAATGTGCGGGCTTATCACGGCCAGCGATATCCTCAGGTATTATCTCTATTCCGGCAGAAGCAGGACGCAGTATCAATACGAGTCTTTTCTGGAAGAAGCGGCGGCACATGCGTCAAAGGGACATAAAACCTTTTACATTCGTTTCCCGGGAGACGAGCTGGACAATTATTCGGAGTTTTCACTTTCCATCATGCTGGCGGCGGCGAAGAAGCATGCGGATGACTTTTTAAAAAAGCCGTGCAAACTGGACAACGGGACATTTTTTGTGTCCGAGCACACTGTGTCGAAGGACGGCTTGATGCTTTCCAGCGTCATTTCAAGATGCGGAGACAGCTATTGTGTGCTGGAGGTGGAGATGCATGACGAAACCAAATCATGTGCGAAATCGATTCTGATGTTTTCAAGCGGCTGATTTTGTGGCAGAATCCGTGAAAAATAATCCGAAAAGGGTGGAAACAGGTGTATTGTCTCTCGGAAAGTCAGAAACAATTCAAAGGCGCGATAAGGAAATTTGTTGATGAGGAAATCTGCCCATACGCACCGGCCCTGGATAAAGCGGGCGTATTTCCAAAAAATCAGCTGAATCGATGCTGGGAGCTGGGACTTGCCAATGCCCTGTTCGTGGCGGATGTTGAAGGCTGTGAATACGGCGCGCTGGAGGGTGTCATTATTGTTGAGGAGCTTGCCAGGGGGCTGGGATCACTGGGGCTCATCATGTGTCCCCATTATCAATGCTGCGATCTTATCGCCCTGGCGGGAGACGATGAACTGAAGAAAAACGTCCTGGTTCCGTCGCTGAAATATGGGAAGATACTGGCCTATGCCCTCAGCGAGGCAAGCGGCGGATCGGACGCGCTGGGTATTGATACCACCGCCATAAGAAACGGCGACGAATGGGTGCTGAATGGCTCCAAATGCTGGATAACGAATGCGGGGATCGCCGACGGATATATTATCGCGGCGAAGACGTCTGCATACGGAAGAAGCCGCAGCGTTAGCCTTTTTTACGTAGACAGCGCTTCTCCCGGATTTATCGTGCGGGAAAGCGATAAGATGATCGGAATGAATAATTCGCCGATGGGCACCATCGAATTTAACAATTGCCGGATTCCTCTGAATTGCCTGGTAGGAAACGAAAACGAGGGATATAGGCTGATCAAAACCGCGCTCAACGAGGGCCGCCTCTCGCTGTCGGCGGTGGCTGTGGGGATTGCCCAGCGGGCGCTGGAACTTGCTATTGCGTATTCCAGCAGCACCAGCCAGTATGGACGGAGCCTGTCCACGTACCAGGGGATATCTTTTAAGATTGCTGATATCTATACTAGAATAACCGCCGCAAGAAATATGTTGTATCATGTCGCCTCGATGTGCGATCAGAATATGCCGTATACCACGGAGGTTGCGGCACTCAAGCTTTTTTCCACCGAAATATGCTGCGAGGTATGCAAGGATGCGCGGCAGATACACGGCGCAAAGGGACTCAGTAAGGATTTCGAGATTGAGCGGTGCCTGCGCGACGCCCACATGCTGACCGTGGCGGAAGGCACTTCGGAAATATGCCGGATCGTCATCTCAAACGCGATGTATAATTCAAAAATAGAGGACTATTCATAATCGTCATTCCGGGGGCGGAGCGCCGTCGCACATTACGCGGCATAACGGCCCGGACTCCAGAGACTTCGCAAGCGGTCTAAAAAAATTCGCTTTTGCCTTAGGCAAAAGCGAATTCATCATTCTCCTTTGTATTTTTTTCGTGTTGCAATCCCGCCTCGTATGTGCCGCTCGGCCTTGTTGAGATCGAGCAAACCGCGGACCTCTGAATATAGCTCCGGGTTCACACCTTCCAGCCGCTCCGTAATATCTTTGTGTACGGTAGACTTGCTTATCCCAAACTTCTTTGCGGCGGCTCTAACGGTGACTCGATTTTCTGTTATGTATTCCGCGAGCCGAATGGCCCGCTCCTCTATGTCAGTCCTCATATATACCACTCCCGGAAGTCTCGGTGTTAGATGATATGTTCATGAGGGCATGGTTTATTACCCAACGTGAATTACGGACAAGAAAACAGGCGGCATAGGAGCATGAAAACCGATAATTTGGGGAACCACAGGGGGCGGACGTTTTCCCGCAAGGGGGACTCGAAATGCAAATAGACGGGAAAATGCGCAATACTTTCTTCTGATTTGTATAAATTTTCAAAGGAAAATCAGTAGAAATTGCTTGTGAGTCAGCGAATTACTTGGTAAAATAAAAAAATCATCTTTTCTCTTCGATTTAAAGTGAAACCATGCGTTAACCGCCGAGTTTTCCGAGAGGGGCCCGGCGATACAAAAGGTTTAATCCGGAGAGAGATAGGGCCGGCGTTTTTTTCACCGGATTCATGTCAAAGCTCGCGAAACACGACGCCGGACGGCCTGCATATCATAGATATACCAGCAAACTAAGAAAATAGGGGAGGGAGAAAGCGTTGCCAACAAATGAGTATCTGAACCGTGTATATGAAGACGTTAAAAAACGCGACGCCGGACAGCCGGAATTTCTTCAGGCGGTTCGCGAGGTTTTTGAGAGTCTTGAGCTGATTGCCGTAAAGCATCCCGAATGGGAGGCCGGCGGCCTTCTTGAGCGCTTTGTGGAGCCGGAGCGCGTCATCGTGTTCCGCATACCCTGGGTTGACGATGGGGGGCGCGTTCGCGTCAACCGGGGTTATCGAGTACAGTTTAACTCTGCGATCGGGCCATATAAGGGTGGGATTCGGTTCCATCCCTCTGTGAATCTCTCTGTGATTAAGTTTCTCGGGTTTGAGCAAATTCTGAAAAACTCCCTGACCACGCTTCCGATGGGCGGCGGAAAGGGCGGCTCCGACTTCGATCCCAAGGGAAAGTCCGACGCCGAGGTAATGCGATTCTGCCAGAGCTTTATGACCGAG
>DIRC01000060.1:5557-6995 GCA_002427465.1 Clostridiales bacterium UBA5446
CTTTATGACCGAGCTATACCGCCATATCGGCCAGTTCACGGATACGCCGGCGGGAGATATCGGCGTTGGCGCCCGTGAGATCGGTTATATGTTCGGCACGTATAAAAAAATCGTAAACCGCTTTGACGGCGGGGTTTTGACCGGGAAAAGCCTGGCCTTCGGCGGCTCCCTGGCCCGCGCCCAGGCCACCGGATACGGCCTGTGCTATTTTGCCAAGGAATCGCTCATGTTGCAGAGAAACGAAAGCTTTGACGGAAAAACCGTTGTGATTTCCGGGTCCGGAAACGTTGCCCAGTATGCCGCCGAAAAATGCGCGCTGTTGGGCGGTAAGGTGGTCGCCATGAGCGATTCCGCCGGATTCATCTATGATCCCAACGGCATCAACCTTGAAGTACTGATGGACATCAAGCAGGTTCGCCGCGAACGGATCAAGGTCTATGCAGATGAAGTTCCAGGCTCTGTGTACAGCGAGGGCTGCCGGAACATCTGGCGCGTCAAATGCGATATTGCCATGCCTTGTGCGTCTCAAAATGAGATGGACGAGGCGGACGCCGGAGAGCTGATCAAAAACGGGTGCATGGCGGTGTTCGAGGGCGCCAATATGCCCCTTACGCCGGAAGCCATCGACACGGTGGTTGGTTCCGGACTTCTTTACAGCCCCGGCAAGGCGTCGAACGCGGGCGGCGTCGCCACGTCGGGCCTGGAGATGACGCAAAACAGCATGCGCCTGTCCTGGACTTTCCAGGAGGTGGACGATAAGCTGCATGGGATTATGCAGAACATTTTCAGGGCTTGCTACGAGGCTTCCGACGCCTGCGGCAAACCCGGCAACCTTATGGTTGGGGCGAATGTGGCAGGCTTTCTGAAGGTTGCCGACGCGATGCTGGCTCAGGGAATAGTCTGACCGCACGGCTTCGGCGCGCCGGCGGAAAAAGTCCGCCTGTGCCGCGCATAATGGAATTATCATGATGAAAAGGCCCGCTGCCTGTGGCAGCGGGCCTTTTGTTTACGGGCGGAAGGCATCGGCTCTTAGGTTTTGGCTTCTTCCATTTCTACCAGATCCTCCCCGTATTCATCGATCTCCTTTTCTTTCTTTTTGCGGTAAGTCAGCTGGCAAAACAATATACTCAGCTCATACAGGAAGATCATGGGAACGCCGACCATGATCTGGGAGACGACATCGGGCGGAGTAATGATGGCGGCGATGATAAATATCACCAGAATGGCATACTTCCGGACCTTTTTCATGAAAGCCGGCTTTAATATTCCGAACTGTGACAGAAGCATCGCGATAATGGGCATTTCGAAAACGATACCGAAGGTGAGCACCAGGCCGATCACAAAGTTCAAATAATTCTGGAAGGATACGCTGGCGGACACCAGGGAGCTTGTGCTGTAACTTGAAAGGAACCGCACCATCATAGGCATTGCGACGATA
>DIRC01000051.1:0-447 GCA_002427465.1 Clostridiales bacterium UBA5446
GAATCCAGTCGGGCGTACCAAAAAAAGACACGGCTTTCCGCGAAAGGGAGCTGTGTCTTTCTCTATGTGCGAATATGAATTTATATATAATATAAGGTTATTTATCATGCAGACAATTTGAAATTTGACATTGCCTTTGATATGGAAAAGCCACGAAATTAAGCGATGTAAAGTCTAGTTGCGGTATTGTAAAGTTTATGTGGTAGTATTGCAGCATTGTTTTAATTACAATAAAATCACCAGAGCAAAGGGAGATTTTATTATGAAATTATCAGATAAGATTATAATTTTAAGGAAACAACATGGTATGTCCCAAGAGGATTTAGCCGAAAGACTGAATATATCTCGTCAGGCAATCTCTCGTTGGGAGAATGGGTCTGCCACACCTGATGCATCAAATATTTTACAACTCAGCAAGCTTTTTAATGTTACCACCGACTATTTGTT
>DIRC01000051.1:743-2136 GCA_002427465.1 Clostridiales bacterium UBA5446
TTTTGCTGATGCAATTTATGACTACTATCATCCTACAAAGTGTTTTCTTCGGTGTTTTAAGTATCATGCCATTTGTGGCGTTGGTCGGTGGTTTTGAATACGCATATAAAAAGAACGGGAAAAACGAGAATGAAACATCTGCTGTTTTCCGAAAGAATTTCTATAAAATATCTGCATGGCTTGGATTATATTTTCCTACGAGGCTTCTGGTAACTGCCGCAATGCATTTTTACTCCCACCCCTATTCGGCCATTATTTTTGAAATTATGGTAGTGAGCACGTACCTGATGCTTTCCACTATTGTGGTGCTGTCCATTGAGAAAAAAGCACAAATTTAGTTTTCATACTTGCATCTTCAAATTCCAATTTGTCGATTGGGCTTTATGCCATGCCAGGGCATTCCTAAAAATCCTTTTCCCACGGTTACCACAAATGAAACAGACAAATTTCGATATGAGATTTGTCTGTTTCTTATTGTGCTCAATTCTCTTCTTTACACAGATACAAAAATATCGTAAACTCCATTGACACGTACTACGTTTAGTGATATAGTGCACATTACACTAAACGTAGTATTGGGGGGTGGTTTGCATAAGGGACAACATAAAAGGCGGCGCCTTAACAGAGACGACGCTGCTTGTTTTGCTCGCCGTGCATAAACCTAATCATGGATATGGGATTATGCAATTTATTGAGAAGGAAACCGGCGGGCGGGTTGTTTTGGGCGCCGGGACTTTATATGGGGCTATAAATGCGCTGGTAAAGAAAAAATGGATTACCCCCTCTGGGTCTGAAGCTGACGGGAAGAAAAAACAATATGTTATAACCGATGACGGAAAACAGAAGGTGGGCGAGGAATTAAAGCGTATGGGCGAGGTCCTGAAGCTGGCTTCAGCAATTGTTAAGGGGGAAAGAGGCGCAAATGAGTAAAACGGTATTTCGATATTTTTTCGACTTCATGGACGGACAGGAAAAGTGGCTGAACAGCATGGCCGAGAGGGGCTATAAGCTCAAAAATTGCGGAAAGGTAACCTATACCTTTGATGCGTGCCGACCGGGCGAATATGAGTATGCCGTTGAATTTGTCGGCGACCGGGCATATTCTAAGGCAAAGGACTATTGCGGGTACCTTGAGGAAATGGGATTTCGCACTTGGACAAAGAATATCAATTTCAATTTTTCCTATGGCAAGGCAAGATGGCGGCCCTATGCGAAAGGCATGGGACAAATTGCCACATCGCCCGGCGGCTTTAACAAAGAGCTTTTGATTGTGGAAAAGAAAAAGGACGGAGCCCCTTTTGAACTGCATACGGATGCGAGGGATAGGCTGGACGCCTATAAAGCCGTGAGACGCGCCTATTTCTGGGCAGTTCTTATGATGTTCGGACTGGTT
>DIRC01000051.1:2331-2649 GCA_002427465.1 Clostridiales bacterium UBA5446
TTCGGACTGGTTGCCATGACATTCATTCCAGATGTTTCTTCCCTGCCGGCAGCTATTGCATGGGTGTTCCGAGCGGTTATTGCAGCCGCTGGTATCTTGTTTCTCGCCACGGCGGTGAAATATGCGTTGTTGGTTAATCGGTTAAATAGCGCGTGCAAAACTTTCGAATAGAAATCTATTCTTGCATATTTAAAGGAATAGACCTTTTTTCCATTATTACGCCAAAAAGACATAGCTTCCGCAAAGGGGAAGTCATGTCTTTTTTTACTGGGAAAAGCGTGGTATGATGAATTCAAAGTTATTACATCACGCAGATAA
>DIRC01000051.1:2813-5000 GCA_002427465.1 Clostridiales bacterium UBA5446
AAAGTTATTACATCACGCAGATAAATTTGAATTTCAATGCGGAGAGGTGTTATAAATGCAATGGATTTACCTAATTATAGCTGTATTTGCCGGTTTATCGATTTATTTTACATATGAGGAATATTGTAAAGAAAAGCAGATAAAAAGTGCATTTATTATCGTATGTATATTACAAGGAATTGTTATCCTTGCATTGATTGGATTATTTTTTTGGCAATCAATAGCGGCTATGAATTGATAAATTTCAATTTACCGCTGACCTGGCCTATATAATTTGACTTTCCTTTTTGGGTTCCGCCGTGCGGGACGCGCCTTCATCAATTTCCTTTTCGTGATTAATAGGCTCCTCATGGCTGTTCGTGAAGAAATACTCAGTCTGGCGTTGAATATCGTCTTTTGTAAAGTTGAAATGCCGAAGCAGCTCGGCCGAAGCGCGGTCATAATTCCGTTCGCGTATGGCCGTATAGAGGGCAACGTGCATGGCAATCGTTTCGTCCATCGCCCCCTTGTCCTCCACAACCAGGTTGGAGAGCGCAACGTTCTTCGTATAGATGTAGTGCATGGCGTTCAGCAGGTATTTGTACAGCGGATTGCGCGAAAGCTCTACCAGAGCCGTATGGAAGTTGAGGTCGTGCATCTGGCGCTCCTCAGAAGTCGTGCTGGCAACATATTTGTCCATGTAAGTGCCGAGTACCGCGATTTCTTCATCCGTCCGGTACTGGATTATGATGCTCAGGGAACCCAGCTCCAGGGATGTCCTTAGCTGGATCAGTTCCTCAAGGGAGCAGCCCTCCAGCATGAAGAACAGGGACAGGCTGTCTGCAATGCTGCAAAGTATGCTGTTCACGACAAAATACCCGCCGCCCTGATACGACTGGACAATACCCTGGACTTCGAGTGCTTTCAGCGCCTCCCGCACGGAGGAGCGGCTGACGTTGAAAATGCGCACCAGCTCACGTTCTGGCGGAAGCTGATCACCCACTTTGAGCTTGCCGCTTATGATGGCGTTTTTCACCTGGCTGATGATGGCCTGATAGTTTTTTTCCTGCGCAACAGAGGTAAACATAGATCCCATGGTATCGCTCCTCACATATCGGGGACAAGCCCGCCGCATTTCATACAAGTGCAAGTATATCATGACTGGTTGTTGCCGCAAATAGATGTTCATGATTTAACAAAATCTCTGGACATTTGGCTTGGTTTAGGTGGCCTGATTTTGTACAGGTTGACTTTATTCTTTGGATAGTGACAATTTACAGTTGTCGAATATTGACATGTACTGAACGGTGTGCTACCATTTAGAAAGCATAATTGGTCTGACCATATTATGATACCATGGGAAGTGCGGATTTACAACAGCAAAATTTCAACATTTTGGAGAGAGGTACTTAAACAATGGCAAGCAAAAACATCAAAAGATTCCTGCTGCTTTTCGCGCTGGGTGTTGCCTACGGTTTCATGTACGTTATGCCGTATATGAAGTCAAGCTTCTACGACCAGATGATTGCGGCTATGGGCTGCACAAACGCACAGCTCGGTTCCCTGATGACCTACTACACCATCGCGCTTACCGTTTCCTATCTGCCCGGCGGCTGGATAGGCGACAAGTTCAAACCTAAGCCAATCCTGCTGGTTTCGATTTTCGGACAGGCCGCCCTCAGTTTTCTTTTCATGTTCACCTATCAGAGCTACACCATGGCGGTCATCATCTGGCTTCTCATGGCGCTTACCGGCGGATTTGCCTTCTGGCCCGCGCTTATGAAGGGAATTCGGATGACCGGAGGCGACGAGGAGCAGGGCCGTATATTCGGCGTCTTTGAGGCGCTGAATGGATGCGCCTCGCTTCTGCTCAGCTTCATAATGCTCGGAATCATGTCCATTGCCGGCGGCGGAGACCTTATCACAGGTTTCAAGAGCGCACTGGCCTGCATGGGCGTGCTGTCCGCCGTTTCCGGCTTGCTGGTTCTCCTGCTGATGCCCAAGGAATCCGCCTACGGCTCCGACGGCGAAGCGGCGACCGGAAAAATCACGGTCAGGGATTACATTGATACCTTTAAGATCCCCGGTGTGTGGATCATGTCCATCCTGGTGTGGTGCTATGTGACCATCTCCGCCGTGGCCAGCTACCTGACGCCCTACAGCACAAACGTCCTCGGCATGTCTGCCGTGCTGGCGGCCAGCATCGGC
>DIRC01000051.1:5224-5753 GCA_002427465.1 Clostridiales bacterium UBA5446
TGATCGGCGGCCCGCTGGGCGGCATCCTGGCCGATAAGGTATTTAAATCGGTTTCTAAGGAGCAGGTTCTTGGACAGGCCGCCTGCATTGTCACGCTTGGCGTGTTTCTTGTTATCCCCAGCGGTGTAAACAGCGGCGTGCTTGTGGTGCTCCTGCTGCTGGTGGGCGTTGCCATGTTCCTTTGCAAGGGAACCTATTTCTCCGTTCAGCCCGAGCTTGGAATTCCCACCAACGTCTCCGCCACCGCTGTAGCCATCGCGACGCTGATCGGATACCTTCCGGATATGTTCGTCCATACCATGTTCGGAAACTGGATCGATACCTACGGCAACGCCGGTTATCCCCGCATCATTATATACGGCACCGCTACGGGCGTCCTCGGCTGCATTGCCGCCCTTATCGCTGTGCGGCAGTCCAAAAAAATTGCAAAAAAGGCCGCTTGAACGACCGCTAAATTACGGAGGTACTATTAATTATGAATAAAATCAAGCTGGACATAGACCGCTGCAAGGGCTGCGGCTACTGTGTG
>DIRC01000051.1:5910-6259 GCA_002427465.1 Clostridiales bacterium UBA5446
GCAAGGGCTGCGGCTACTGTGTGGCTGAGTGCCCCAAAAAGGCAATCACTTTCACCGGAAACATCAGTGCCAAGGGATACGACACTATCACCGTTAATGAAGAGCTGTGCATCTGCTGCGGCTCCTGCTATCGTGTGTGCCCCGACGGCGTATTCGAAATTTTACAATGAGAAGGGAGGCACGCGAAAAATGAAAGAGCTTATGAAGGGGAACGAGGCGCTGGCTGAAGCCGCCCTGCGTGCCGGATGCCGCTTTTACAGCGGATATCCCATCACACCCCAGACGGAAATCTTGGAATATTTGTCCTGGCGTATGGACGAGGTCGGCGGCACCTTTGTGCAGACCGAGT
>DIRC01000051.1:6446-16809 GCA_002427465.1 Clostridiales bacterium UBA5446
CCGAGTCCGAGCTTGCGGGTATTAACATGCTGCTGGGCGCCGCTGCGGCGGGAGCCCGCGCTTTAACCAGCTCCGCAGGCCCCGGATTTTCCCTGAATCAGGAGGGCATTTCCTATCTGGTGGCTGCCGATCTGCCCGCGGTGATTATCAACGTCATGCGCATAGGCACCGGCCTGGGCGACATCGCCCAGGGGCAGGGGGACTACTGGCAGATGACCCGCGGCGGCGGCCACGGCGATTACCATACGATCGTTCTTGCGCCAAATTCCGTCCAGGAAAACTGCGACATGATGGAGACGGCCTTCGATCTGGCGGAAAAATACCGTCATCCCGTACTGATTGCCTCCGACGCGGCCATCGGTCAGATGGTTGAAGGCGTGGTACTGCGCGATTTTAAAGAGCATGATATCAACCAGTATGATTGGGCTGTGCGCGGCTGCAAGGCCGGCGACGCCCCCCGCAAGATCCAGAATACTTACTACACCCATCCCGACTATGTCACCTATCTGCGAGATAAGTATGCCGCCATGGAGTCGGAAGAGCAGCGCTGGGAATCTTATCAGGCTGAGGACGCGGACATTGTTCTGGTATCTTACGGCATCAGCTCCCGTATTTCCAAGGAAGCGGTAGATATGGCCCGGGCTCAGGGCTTCAGACTTGGGCTCATCCGCCCGATCACCCTCTGGCCATTCCCGGTCAAGGCCTTCGAGTCCTGCGGGAACGCCAAGGCGCTCATGACGGTTGAAATCAACATTCTGGGACAGATGGTGGACGACGTGAAGCTTGCCGTCAAAAACAGGCTGCCTGTGGATTTCTACGGTACTTTCTACGGCCTTCCCGAATCCGACGTTATCGTTGAACGCGCCAAGGCGCTTCTGGAAAAGGAGGGGAAATAAATGAAACTCAAGAGACCTGCATCCGTATTTTCCTCCGCCGGATTTTGCCCCGGCTGCGGCCACGGCCTGGCCGCCCGGCTCATCGGCGAGGTTTCCGAGGAGATGGGGATAAACGAAAAGCTGGTTACCGTGATAGACGTTGCCTGCTGTTCCTTCAATATTGATTACTGGAACTTTGATACCATCATGGCCGCCCATGGCCGTGATGTGCCTACCGCCGTCGGTGTAAAGCATATTCGACCCGACAGCATTGTAATGGCCTACATGGGTGACGGTGCGGCCTATGCCATCGGCATGGCGGAAACGATCCATGCCGCGCTGCGCAACGATAATATCTGCGTCGTCGTCATCAATAACAGTGTGTTCGGCATGACCGGCGGACAGATGGCGCCCACCTCACTGCCCGGGCAGAAGACCGCCACATCGCCGAACGGCAAGGATCCGAAGCGGTATGGCACCATCAGCGCCGTTGAGCTGCTGAAAAATATGGACATCGCCTATCTTGCCAGGGGCGAGCTGGTCGGCGTGGCAGGGATGAACAAGAGCAAGAGTATGATTCGAAAGGCATTTGCGCACCAGATGGCCGGAGACGGATTCAGCATGGTAGAGCTGCTGTCTCCCTGCCCGACCAACCTGAACATGACGCCCGGCAAAGCAAAAGAATATGTGCATACCGAGCTGACCAAATTCTACCCTGTGGGAGAATTCATCAACAAGGGGGGGAATGACTGATGGTAGAAATGATTTGCGCGGGATTCGGCGGACAGGGTGTTCTGACCACCGGACTGATCGTTGCCCACGCCGCGATGATGATTGGCCGGGAAGTGACCTGGTATCCTTCCTACGGCTCCGAAATGAGAGGCGGAACCGCCAACTGCACGATTAAGATAAACGATACGCCCATAGCCAGTCCTTATTCCAAGCATCCCGATGTGGTCTGCGCCCTCAACGCTCCGGCTATCGATAAGTTTGAGGCGGCCATAAAGCCCGGCGGGTATCTGTTTGTCAACTCGTCTCTGGTTCCCGACGGCAGGACTTACCGTTCGGATATCAAAGTATTGAAGGTGCCCATGTCCGAGATCGCAGCCGAACAGGGAAACCCCAAAGGCGCAAATTTGGTGCTGTTAGGGGCCGTCGCCTCCCACACCAAGCTTTTTGACGTCGATGAACTTGATCGTCTGATTGCAGAGTATTTTGCCAAAAAGGGAAAGGTAAACCCTAAAAATTCCGCATGCCTACGCGCTGGTGCGGAGCTATAATTAAAAAACCGGCAGCGGGCGGGTAAACCGCCCCGCCGCCGGATACCGGCGATGCCGGTGGGAAGAGGTAAAATGAACGTTCTAGACATTGCAATTATTCTGGTCTATTTTGCCGGAATGATCTTACTTGGCCTTTATGCAAGCAGGAAACAAACAGGCGTTGACGATTATTATGTTGGCGGGCGCTCTATGGGCAGCCTGAAGATCGGGACGCTTTGGATGGCCGGTTGGATCGGCGGCTCGTCGGTGATCGGGACGTCCTCCAATGGATACAGCTTGGGCATAACCGGCGCCTGGTATGTTACCGCTATTGCGGTTGGATGCATAGTCTTCGCATTCGTCATGGCCGAACCCATTAAGCGCATAAGCGGGGTTCTGAATAATATCACCTTTCCTGAGCTTATCCGCCACAGATATGATGTTAAAAACAGCGTTACCGCCAGCATTACCACCATCCTGGCGATGGTGGGATATACGGCCGCTCAGTTTGTAGCCGGCGCATCCATACTGAACGTCCTTACCGGCTGGAGCCTTGGCGTTTGCTATGTTCTTGCAGCGGTTGTCATTGTGTTCTACGTTTCTACCGGCGGTCTGCTTGCAGTTACATATACAGATATCATACAAATGATATTGCTTGTCCTTGGGGTTGTCGTCTTCGCCGTGCCGCTGTGCACTAACTACCTTGCCAATGCGGGCGTCTCCCTGACAGCCGACCTGCCCCAAAGTTATTTTGATTTCGGGGCCTGGGGCTGGCCGACAATTATAGCTCTGTGTGCCTCCACGATCCTGTCGTTTTTCACCAGTATGGATAGTTTTACACGGTGTATTGCCGCGAAGGATGCCAGAACCGCCAAGGTTGGCACCATATACGCGGCCATATCCGTTCTCGTCATTGCCGGCGCCAGTACATATTTGGGCATGGCCGGAAAACTGATCCTGCCGAACCTCGATTCCGCTAACAACGTCGTTGCGGCGCTGGTAGTTGAAATATTTCCCCATGGGCTGAAGGGGCTGGTTCTCATTGGAGTGCTCAGCGCGATCATGTCTACCGCCGACATCTCGGTGCTTACCGGCTCGGCGAGCCTGACGAAAGATATCTATCAGCAGTTTATAAATCCCGGCGCCTCGGACAAGACACTCATGCGCATGGGTTTCATCTGTTCCCTGGTCGTGGGTGTGCTTGGCGCCCTGTTCGGATGGTTTAATCAGGATATCATGAACATCCTGCTGATTACTTTTACCATCAACTCAGCCGGGATGTTCCTGCCCACCATAGGCGCTTTCTTCTGGAAAAAGTCATGCGCCTCCGGAGCTTTTGCGTCCATGATCTCCGCCGCCATTATCGCGTGTGTATGGTTTGTGGGCGAAAGGGTCTCGTCGCTTCCGATTTTCCAGATTGACGCGCTGTGGCCGGCTTTCGGCGTTTCCGCGATTCTCTATTTTACGATCTGCCTTACCCATAAGCAAACCCCGGAAGAGCTTGAAAAAGCGGAGCAGTTCTACGCCGCCAGCCGAGAAACCGTTAAGGGGTGAATACTATAAGATTTGTATTTGCTGAATTTCCGGAGACTAAGGGGATCGGCCTGGACGTGCTCACCAGCGAGACCCCCTGACATGAAGAAAATTCCCATCGTCGGCCGCGATAACGTGGTCATCACCCCCCTCAGCGCGGCTCCATCGGGGCCTGTGAGCGCAAATCCTCTTAAAGCATTGTCTATTACCTGAACGGCGAGCCGGAAAGGGTATTTATAATCGTAAACGGCGTTTACGGCAAGTAAGCCACTACTCCAACAGGAGGTAAAAACATGGAAAACAAAATCAAAATGCCACTGGAAGGCATAAAGGTCATTGAGCTTGCCACAGTGGTGGCCGCCCCCACAGCCGGCCGGATGCTCTGCGCTTACGGCGCCGAGGTCATCAAGGTCGAGACCGCCATAGGCGACGAGCAGCGCCGGGCGGGCGAGTTTGAAATGGTGGTCTGCGAGGATTACAAAAACCCGCTGTTCACCATTCAGAACAGCGGCAAAACCCTGGTTTCGATCAACCTGAAAACGCCGGAGGGCAAAGAAGCCATGCTGAAGCTTCTGGCCGACGCGGACGTATTGCTGACAAACGTCCGGGCCGCGTCCCTGGACAGGCTGGGGCTGGGTTATAAGACGCTCCATGAGCGGTTTCCACAACTGGTCTACGCGCACTTTTCCGGATTCGGGCTGGAAGGCCCCGACGCCGCGAAACCGGGCTTCGACAGCACGGCTTTCTGGCTGAGGAACGGGCCGCTGGCCGACTGGCAGGTTCCCGGATCCTTCCCATTTACCCCGAGCTACGCCTTTGGCGACATGGCGACAAGCTCCGTGTTTTTCTCGGGGATTCTCATGGCGCTGATGGGCCGCGAGAAAACCGGGACCGGCACGCTGGTCAACACCTCCCTTTTCGCCAGCGGCATCTGGTGCAATGCTATTCCCGTCGTTTCCCACCAGCCCCAGTTCGGCGGCAAGCGGAAAAATGACCCCCTGCGCCCGGCGGATCCTTTCAGCCATTTCTATAAGTGCGGAGACGACAGGTGGATCGGCGTGTTTGACAATGAGTACCGGCGCGAGCTGCCTAAGTTTGCCGCTCTTTTCGGAATGCCGGATATTGCCGAGGATCCCCGCTGCGCCACCCTTGAATCCATTTGCGAGACGGACGCCGTCGTCGAAGTCGTCACACGTCTTAATGCCATATTCCTGACGAAGACCAGCGCCGAATGGCTGGCTTATCTGGGTGAGAACAACGTTTCCTGCGAGCTGATGCGCCACATCCGGGATGTCAGCTCCGATGAGCAGGCCATTGCCAATGGGTATGTTCGCCAGGTTACCTTCAAAGACGATTTGAAAGTTATGATGCCGTGCCCGCCGGTGCATTTTTCAGAATTTGGCACGCGCCCGTATGTTCCCGCCGGCCGTCTCGGGGAGGATACCGACGTCGTGTTCCGCAATCTGGGTTACTCCGATGAAGAGATCGCCGAGATGCGGGAGAAGAAAGCCATTATTTAAACAACCGTACCCCGAATAAAATAGGAGTGATAAATATGAAAATCGTTCTGGCTGAAGTGCCGTATACCAAAGACAGGAATATCAGCGTTGAGCAGTCCTGTTGTCCCGAGGGAGCGGAGCTGGCGATTGCCGTCTATGACGAACACAGCAGCAATAACGACAAGTTTTACGCAGAAATAGCAGACGCCGATATCATCGTAAACGGCTATGTCTACTTTGGAAAAAAGGAGATTGACGCGCTGAAAAAGTGCAAGGTCATTTCCTTCCAGTCCACAGGTTATAACGAAGTCGATCTTGACTATGCCACGAAAAAGGGCATAGCGGTTTGCTCCATCCTTGACTATTGCACCCAGGAGACGGCTGAAAACGCCATGACCCTAATGCTTAACCTCCAGCGGGCAATCCGCATTTACGACAGGAGCGTTCAGAACGACAGGGTATGGGATTACCTGGTGGCTAAGGATGTGCACATGAAGCGGGTTGCCGGTCAGACCATGGGCATAGCCGGCCTTGGCCGTATTGGCCAGTCCGTTGCGCGGAAGGCCCTCGCTTTCGATATGCCGGTTATTGCTTACGATCCTTATCTGCCTCCCGAGATCGCTGAAAAGCTGGGCGTCAAGCTTGTGGATCTGGATACGCTGCTGGCCGAGTCCGACGTGATTTCGATACATATGAATCTTACCGATGAAAACCGTCATATGTTTAATAAAGACACCTTCATGAAGATGAAGAAAAAGCCCATTATCATTAACGAAGGCCGCGGCGCGCTTATCTGCGACGAAGATTTGGTCTGGGCGCTGGACGAGGGCCTCGTTCGCGCCGCCGGTTTGGATATGCTTGAATCGGAAAACCCCGATCTGTCCGATTGCAGGCTGCTGGGCCGCGACAACGTGCTGCTTACCCCGCACAGCGGCTACTATTCCGAAACCTCCGACTACCTGGTTGCAAAATATTCCATGGAAAACGCGCTGTACTGCTATTATGGCGAGTATGACAAAGTCAGGGTCATTCGCAACGGCATCGGACTCTGATCCCGCATTTCTTTCGCTTATTTCTTTCTCTCTTCTTTCTTTCCTTGCACGCGCCGGCTTTCTGCCGGTATCTGCGGAAGGCCGCCCGGGAACACAACCCCGGGCGGCCTTTTTCGGATATCCCCCCCACAGGCTTGCGCCGGAAGGATATCCTGGTGTACACTGACAATACAATATGATTAATCATCCGAAAGGGAGTATAAAGATGAAGGATGCCGACAAGACGCTGTGGGGAAAATGCGTGGCTTTTCACGGGCATGTATGCGGCGGGCTGGCTATAGGCTATCAGGCCGGACTCTACGCGATTGAGCTTCTGGGCCTTGAGCGGGCCGAAGACGAGGAGGTGGTCTGCATCACGGAGAACGACGCCTGCGGCGTGGACGCCATTCAGGTGATGCTGGGCTGCACGATCGGAAAGGGCAACCTGCTGATAAAGCTGCGGGGCAAGCAGGCGTTCAGCTTTTATAACCGCAAATCCGGCAAGGCCGTGCGCCTGGTGCTGCGGGACACGCCGGAGATCAGCCGGGAGCAGCGCCGGGAGATCATGATGCAGGGCGACTATCACGATTTCTTCGATGTGAAGGAAGCCGTGGATACGCTGCCTGAAATGGCGCGGATTTTCAAATCTTATACCTGCGCCCGCTGCGGGGAGCTGACGGCTGAAAGCCACACCCGTCTTTATAACGGCGAATATCTCTGCACGGATTGCCTGCCCCAGTATAGACGATTTCTATAAAACGGCGGCGAATTAACAAAAAAAGCTTGCGTTTTATTGTTGCCTCTAAGATGAAATGGTGCTACAATTATCGGCATGAAAAATACAAATGAGCCGTTAAAAAGAATTGCTGCCATACACGACCTGTCCGGGCTGGGCAAATGTTCGCTTACGGTGGCCCTGCCCATCGTATCCGCCTCCGGCGTAGAATGCGCCTGCATCCCCACCGCCCTGCTGTCTACCCACACCGGGGAATTCACCGGGTGGACCCTGCACGACCTTTCCGGGGAAATGCTCCCGATTGCGGAGCACTGGCGGAGCGTGGGCGCCAGGTTCGACGGGATATATTCGGGCTATCTGGCGTCTCCGGAACAGGAATTTCTGCTGGAACGCATCATTGACCTGATAGCCGACGGGGACACGATGGTAATCGTCGATCCGGCCATGGCGGATAATGGGGAATATTATATAAACTTTGATTTCCGGATGTGCGAGGCGTTCCGGCGCCTGTGCACCCGGGCGCATATCATTACGCCGAATGTGACAGAGGCGGCGTTTCTTTCCGGGCTGCCGTATAAAACGGCTCCTCACGACATGGCGTATATAGATAGCCTGTTCGATGGGCTGGCGCCCCTCGGGCCGGAGATTATCGCGATTACGGGGGTTCGGCCCTCGGCGCGCGAGATCGGCATGGTGGTTCGGGACCGGCGGACGGGGAACGAGTATTCCGCCATGCGGCCGGCGCGAAACGGCGTGTTTTTCGGAACGGGAGATATTTTTGCCTCCGCTTTTTCGGCGCTGATTATTCGGGGCGCCGGGGTTGAGGCAGCCCTTGGTGCGGCCTCCGCGCTGGTGGGGGAAAGCGTTGAGCGGACGCTTGCAAGGGGCACGCCGCGGCGTTTCGGGGTGGATTTCGAGGGCGCTCTGCCCGCGTATATGGATAAAGTCCGGGAAATATTCAAATAAAGAGAGCAGGCCAATCCGGCCTGCTCTCTTTTAATATCCGTCCTTTATCGCGGCATGGGGCGCTTTTCCACGGGTAAAATGGTTCCAGGAATGCTCCGGGCCGCGGCCGTTACAAAAGCAACACGATGTCTCATGTTTTCTTATAAGCATTGTCAGGGGAAAACATGACTGTTATATTATTATCAGTGTTGCATTCCGATAAATCGAACAGGTTTATGGGGTATAGGAAGATGATTAATCACAATGACGAATTTATACGGCAATGCCTTTTCGAAGCGCTACATGACCTGATGCAGGAAAGTGACTTTGACGACATTACGGTTGACCGCATTGTCAAGCGTGCCCATGTAAGCCGCCCGACCTTCTATCGCCGGTACAGGGACAAGGACGACCTTCTCAACTCCAGCTATGAAAAGATTTTGGAGGATACTCTGTTCAAGGTGTACAGCGGCGTAAGCTGGCGGGATGCCGTCACCATGATTTATCAGGTCATCGGCGAGCACGCACCCTTTTTCCACAACGCCTTCCGCTCAAAAAGCGAACGCTCCCTGCGCCGTTTCATTTTTGAACGGACACTCCGGCTTGAATCGGAAATCCTCAAGGATCACGGTGTCGACATCGACGATCCGAATGTGCAGTACCGGCTCCGGGCGTATGTCGCGGGCGGCCTTGAGCTGACTGTCCTTTGGGTTAAGGAGAATGCCGTGTTCCCGGTTCAGGACCTTGTGGATATTCTTGTGGAAATCGTGCCCCGGGGATTCGAGCAGTATTTTGTCTGACCGGAATGCGAACAGATCACGCGCAGAAAGACACAACAAGAAGGGAGATAATTATGACTCACGACATTTCCCGCAGGCATTTCCTGAAAGCCGCCGCCGCAGGCGCGCTCGGCGTTGCAGCCCTTGGCCTTTCCGGATGCGGTGCCGCCGCCCCGGCAGAGAGTACCGCCAACCCCGCGCCCATTCCCGATGCCTGGGACCTGGAGACCGACGTACTGATCATCGGAGGGGGAGGAACCGGCGTCGCGGCTGCGGTCGAGGCGGCGGAATCCGGCGCCAGGACGCTGGTCATTGAAAAGACGAGCATCATGGGCGGTTCCACCATCATGTCCGGCGGCATGATGATGGCCGCGGGTACCCATTGGCAGCAGGAGCTTGCCGACTGCGGCGACGACACCGCGGAGGATCTTTATCAATACTATATGGGCTGCTACGGCGAGGTTGCCGATCCCGAGCTTGTCAAGGACATGGCCTATTCAAGCGCCGACGAGATTGCCTGGGCCGAAGACTGCGGCATTCAGTATGTCACTTGCTTTGCAGTGAAGGACGTGCCGGGCTACAGCCAGTACATCAAGCCGCGCATCCATCTTCCCGGGGACGGCACAACGGGAACCGCTGGAATCCCCGGGCTGGGCTGGCTGCATGTGAACCCGATCTGGGCCAGGGCCGAGGCGGCCGGAGCCGAAATAAAGTTAAACTGTCCGGCCGCCGGCCTTATTGTTGACGGAAACGGGGCTGTCATAGGAGCGGAGGCCGATGACAACGGCACAAGGATTATGATCAAGGCCAACAGGGGCGTCGTCCTGGCGACCTCCGGCTTCGATCATAACGAGGAGATGGCGAAGGCCCTTTCGTCCAGCCAGTACGTTGCGCTGACCAGCGCAAACGGCAGCCTTGTGGGCTCCGCCGTAGGCAATACCGGAGACGGCATCAGAATGGGGATGGCAGTCGGTGCGGGCCTGGCGGGGATCGGCGGCGCGCTGAACGTTTCGCTAAACGGCAACATCGGCCGCGATCCGACCAGCAATTTGGGCGGACCGACTACGGGAATCACCGTCAACAAATATGGCCAGCGGTTTGTGAATGAATGGACACAGTACGGCTATTATATGCGCGCATGCTTCTCGCAGGACGGGCATATCTGCTATACCGTCACCGATCAAAACGCCGTGGATCGCGAAGGCGGCCTTGCCATGGGCTTTTCCACGGATGATTTGAGCGCGGAGGTTGCGTCCGGGGCGGTCATCAAGGCCGATACGATCGCCGAACTGGCGCAGGCGGCGGGAATTGACGCGCAGGGGCTTCAGCAGACGCTGGACACCTGGAATGCCGACGCTGCAAACGGCGTCGATCAGGCGTTCGGGAAAACCGAGGGATGCAATCCGATTGAAACCGGCCCGTTCTACGCTGCCCGGGTTCTCACATACAATCTGGGCTCCCTTGGCGGCCTCAAAATCAATCTCGACGCCCAGGTCTGCCGGTTTGACGGCACGCCCATCGAGCGCCTCTTCGCGGGCGGGCTTTGCACCGGAGGCTGGTGTGGTACATTTTATCCTGGCTCCGGTACTGCGGTGATGAGCACAGTGCATTGGGGCCGCAAGGCGGGCAGGAATGCCGCCGCCCAGCAGTCCTGGAGCTGACCGGTTCCGGAAATCAACAAGCGCCCCATGCCGCGGCATGGGGCG
>DIRC01000051.1:16994-17389 GCA_002427465.1 Clostridiales bacterium UBA5446
CCCATGCCGCGGCATGGGGCGCTTTTCAACGTGAAAGGGGAAGCATTCGCAAAAAGGGACGGTTTTGTTTTTAAAATTACTTTTTAAAGCCGTCTTTAAGTGCTACGGCCCGGTTGAACACCAGGCGGCCGGGGGCGGAATCCTTGCTGTCCACGGCGAAATATCCCAGACGCATAAACTGAAAGTCCGCGGGGGCGGCGGTGTTTTCAAGGTTTTTCTCAATTTTGCAGCCGGTGAGCACCTCCAGGGAGTTAGGGTTCAGGCAGGTGATAAAGTCCTTATTTCCCCCGTCCGGATCGGGATCTGAAAAAAGATTGTCATACAGCCGGACCTCCGCGTCGCAGCAGTTGGCGGCGTCTACCCAGTGGATGGTGCCGCGCACCTTGCGGCCGTCC
>DIRC01000051.1:17568-17703 GCA_002427465.1 Clostridiales bacterium UBA5446
GCCGCGCACCTTGCGGCCGTCCGGGGTATTCCCTCCACGGGTTTCCGGGTCATATTCGGCCAGAACTTCCGTGACGTTTCCGTCGGCGTCCTTGCGGCAGCCGGTGCAGCGGACGATATACGCCCCCTTCAGGCG
>DIRC01000051.1:17931-18122 GCA_002427465.1 Clostridiales bacterium UBA5446
GGCACGGGGGTTTCCATGAAATCGTCTGCCTCTATCCAAAGGGTTCTTGAGAAGCTGACCTGCCGGGTTCCGGCGCCGGCGTCCTCCGGATTGTTTTCCACCGTAAAGGACTCGGAGCCGCCTTCGGGATAATTGGTGATTGTCAGCCTGACGGGGCGGAGAACGCACATGGCCCGAGGGGCGTTTGCGTT
>DIRC01000051.1:18318-18516 GCA_002427465.1 Clostridiales bacterium UBA5446
AGGTCTTCGCGCAGGCAGTGCTCAAGAAAGCCGTATTCGACGGTGCTGGGCACCTTGTTCACGCCTATGCGGTCGCAGAAATTCCTGATGGAGGCCGGAGTGTACCCGCGGCGGCGAAGGCCGCAGAGGGTCGGCATCCGGGGATCGTCCCAGCCGGAGACATGCCCTTCCTCCACCAGCCGGCGCAGCTTGCGCTTG
>DIRC01000051.1:18694-34889 GCA_002427465.1 Clostridiales bacterium UBA5446
ACCAGCCGGCGCAGCTTGCGCTTGGACATTACGGTGTAATTGATGCCGAGACGGGCAAATTCGATCTGCCTCGGCTTTGCGGGAACGGAGACATTTTCCACCACCCAGTCATAGAGCGGGCGGTGATCCTCGTATTCCAGGGAGCACAGGGAATGGGTGATGCCCTCCAGGGCGTCCTGGATGGGATGGGCAAAGTCGTACATGGGGAAAATGCACCATTTGGCGCCCTGCCTGTGGTGCTCGATGTACCGTATCCGGTAGAGCACCGGGTCGCGCATGTTGAAGTTGCCGGAAGCCAGGTCGATCCTGGCCCGGAGGGTATATTTCCCCTCGGGGAATTCGCCGGCCCGCATCCGGCGGAAAAGATCGAGGCTTTCGGCGGCGGGCCTGTCCCTGTATGGGCTGCGGGCAGGGACGCCCACATCCCCGCGATATTCGCGGAACTGCTCCGGGGTCAGCTCACAGACATAGGCAAGGCCCTTATTGATCAGTTCCTCGGCATATTCATAGGTTTTATCAAAATAATCCGAGCCGTAGAAGAACCTGTCTTCCCAATCAAAGCCGAGCCAGCGGATGTCTTCCTGGATGGCGTCGACAAATTCGGTATCCTCCTTGGCCGGATTCGTATCATCCATGCGCAGGTTGCAG
This sequence comes from Clostridiales bacterium UBA5446, assembly GCA_002427465.1. Lineage (GTDB taxonomy): Bacteria > Bacillota > Clostridia > Oscillospirales > Oscillospiraceae > Scatomorpha. The sequence goes on from DIRC01000051.1 coordinate 19,343, forward strand.
ATGCCGCCGTATTTTTCCGCGGTGCCGAAGTCTATGCAAAGGGCCTTGCAATGGCCGATGTGCAGGTAGCCGTTGGGTTCCGGCGGAAAACGGGTATGAACCCTCATCCCCTCAAATCGTCCGCCGTGGGCCAGGTCTTCTTCAATAAATACTTCTATAAAGTTTTTTGCCGCTTCTTCCATGTTTTTCACTCCATCTGATGATTGCAATCATTATACACGGTGTGATTGTTGTTTACAACATTTAAGTATGGCGCTATAATATGGGAAAAACTAAGGATGGTGCTATATATGACCGACATTGTGATAATCGGCGGCGGACCTGCGGGAATATCGGCGGCGTTGACGGCCGCACAGAGAGGCAAGACCTCCGTGATTATTACTTCCGCGCCGGAGGATTCCCTGCTGTGGAAGGCGGAAAAAATCGATAATTATCCCGGACTGCCGGGTATTACCGGAAAGGACTTGATCGCTGTCCTCACGAAGCACGCGGAGGGGGTCGGCGTCAAGTTTGTTCGGGGGAAAGCCCTTTCCATTATTCCAATGGGGAACAGGTTCGGAGTTTCGGTCGGCATGGATTTTGTGGACTGCGGCGCGGTGATTCTGGCGACAGGTGTGGCCAGGGGCAAAGCATTTCCCGGCGAAAAGGAATTCCTCGGTGCGGGCGTCAGCTATTGCGCCACCTGTGACGGGATGCTTTACCGTGAAAAAAACATCGCCGTTATCGGGCTTTCGGCCGAAGCGCCTGAGGAAGCTGAATTTCTGCGCTCCATCGGCTGCAATGTGGAATATTTTGACGGGAAACGGGCAAAAAAGTATGAGATCAAAGGTGCGGAGCGGGTCGAGTCGCTGACGGCGGACGGAGAGTCTTACCCGGTTGAGGGCGTGTTTATTCTCCGGGCCGGCGTTGCCCCGGATACGCTTCTGCCCGGGCTTGAAACCGATAAGGGGCATATCCGGGCGGACGCCGAGATGGCCACCAATATTCCCGGCGTGTTTGCCGCGGGCGACTGCATAGGCGCCCCGTATCAGGTGCCGAAGGCCGCGGGAGAAGGGAATATCGCGGGAATCTCGGCAGCCCGGTATGTGGAGTCCAGGGCCGGGGAATAAAAAGGCCCGGCCGCCGGTGTTGACAAAAACCGCCGGGCAGCATATAATTTATCTGTTAAAAAGCGAAGACGGGCAGGAGTAGGCGCAGGCGGATCTCAGAGAGGGGACGGATGGTGAAAGTCCCTGTGACGCGGCGCCGAAGGTCGGCCCCGAGCAGCCGGGCCGAATTCAGTAAGCCGGACGTTTTCCCCGCGTTACTGGGGAACGAGTGCCGCATATGCGGAACTCAGGTGGTACCGCGCATGGATACACTGCGCCCTGAGAGAAATCTCGGGGCGCTTATTTTATCCGCCGTTCCCGGTATGCGGGGCGAAGGTGAGGAGAGGCATTATGAAAGAACTTCCAAAGGTGTACGACCCGAAGCAGGTCGAGAAGAAAATTTACGATATGTGGATAGAGGGAAACTATTTCCACGCGGAAAGAGATCCGGATAAGACGCCGTTCACCATTGTTATTCCGCCGCCCAATGTGACGGGGCAGCTTCATCTGGGTCACGCCTTTGACGAGACGATTCAGGACGTGCTGATTCGTTATAAGCGGATGCAGGGATATTCCTCCCTTTGGGTGCCGGGCTATGACCACGCGGGCATCGCGACACAGATCAAGGTGGAGGAAATGCTCAGGAAAGACGGGATAACCCGTTTTGACCTGGGGCGTGAAAAGTTTCTGGAAAAGGTCTGGGCCTGGAAGGGAAAATACGGCGACCGGATTGTGGAGCAGCTCAAAACCCTGGGGTGCTCCTGCGACTGGGAGCGTCAGCGCTTCACCATGGACGAGGTTTGCGCCAAAGCCGTGCGGGAAGCCTTCGTCGACCTTTATCATAAAAAGTTAATCTATAAGGGAAATCGCATCATCAACTGGTGTCCCAACTGCGCCACCGCCCTTTCGGACGCGGAGGTGGAGTATCTTGATAAGCCGGGGCATCTTTGGAATGTGCGCTATCCCCTTGCCGACGGATCGGGTGATGTGGTGGTGGCCACAACCAGACCGGAAACCATGCTGGGCGACACCGGCATCGCCGTGAATCCCGCCGACGAGCGGTATGCCGGAATCGTGGGGAAGACCTGCATCCTGCCACTGGTGGGCAGGGAAATTCCTATTGTTGCCGATGATTATGTGGAAATGGACTTCGGCACCGGCTGCGTGAAGATGACGCCCTGCCACGATCCCAACGACTTTGAGGTGGCCATGCGCCACAATCTGGATTTCGTCCTTGTTCTGGATAATGCGGCGCGGATCATTAACGGCGGCAAGTATAACGGCATGGATCGCTATGAGGCCCGCAAAGCCATTGTGGCCGACCTGGAAGCGGGCGGCTATCTGGCGGGAGTCCAGGACTATGCACATAGCGTGGGCACCTGCTACCGCTGCCACAACGATGTGGAGCCGCTGTCCAGCGAGCAGTGGTTTGTTAAAATGGCGCCCCTGGCCGAAGACGCCATCCGCGTTGTGGAGGACGGCGAGGTCAAATTCGTGCCGGAGCGGTTCTCCAAGACCTATCTCAACTGGATGTATCATGTGCGCGACTGGTGTATCTCCCGCCAGCTTTGGTGGGGCCACCGCATTCCGGCCTGGACCTGCGGCGACTGCGGCCATATCACCGTGTCGAAAGAGGACGCCGTTGTCTGCGAAAAATGCCAAAGCCGGAACATCAGCCAGGACCCGGATGTGCTGGATACGTGGTTTTCCTCCGCCCTTTGGCCATTTTCCACGCTGGGCTGGCCGGAGGATACGGCTGATCTCAGGTACTTCTATCCTACGGATGTGCTGGTTACCGGCTATGATATTATCTTTTTCTGGGTGGCGCGCATGATTTTCTCCGCCTGCGAGCAGATGAAAAAGCCGCCTTTCCACACGGTGCTGATCCACGGCCTGATCCGCGACGCCCAGGGCAAGAAAATGTCAAAGAGCGCGGGAAACGGCGTGGACCCCATCGAGATGATCGACCGCTTCGGGGCGGACGCCCTCCGCTTCAATATCATCACGGGCAACAGCCCCGGCAACGACATGCGGTTCTATGTGGAGCGCTGCGAGGCCATGCGGAATTTCGCCAACAAGCTTTGGAACGCCAGCCGATTTGTGCTTATGAACCTCACAGTCCGGGACGGAGCCCTGCCGGAAAAGCTGGAGTTGGAGGACAAATGGATTCTCTCCAAGCTGAACAGCCTTGCCGGAGAGGTCTGCGAGAATCTGGACAGATATGAGCTGGGCATTGCCGCGTCAAAAATCTATGACTTTATCTGGGACAGCTTCTGCGACTGGTATATTGAGCTGACCAAGCCCCGTCTGCAAAGCGGCGGCGCCGAGGCCGGCGAGAGCGCCCAGCGCGTGCTCCTTTATATCCTTACGGAGACCCTTAAGCTGCTGCATCCGTTCATGCCCTTCATCACCGAGGAAATTTTCCAGGCGATCCCCCATGACGGCCCGGTGATCATGACGGCGGACTATCCCAAGTATTCCGAAGCCCTGGCGTTTCCCGAGGACGAGACCGCCTTTGAAATGATCATGGACGCCGTCAAGGCAGTCCGCAGCCGCCGGGCGGAGATGAACGTGCCGCCCTCCAAGCACCCGAGGCTCATCATCGCGGCGGATAAAACCGACGTTTTTGAGTCCGGACGGGCGTATTTCTCCAAGCTGGCCTATGCCGGGGATGTGATTGTGGGCGTGGCCGTGCCGGAAAATACGGGCGGAATGGTGTCCGTGGTAACCGACAACGCAAAAATGTTCATGCCCATGGCCGAACTTGTTGACATTGAGCAGGAAAAAGCGCGTATAATGAAAGAGCTGATGAAAACCCGAGCCCAGTATGAAGCCCAGATGAAAAAGCTGGCTAATGCGGCTTTTGTGTCGCGTGCGCCGGAAAATGTCGTCTCAGCCGAGCGGGAACGGGCCGAAAAAGCGAAGGCGCTCATGGAAAATCTGGAGGAGAGCCTGAAAAATCTGGGATAAGGAGACTTATCATGGCGCTGGCTTTGCGAGATTTCGAACGGGCTTCCAGGCGGCTGGAAGGCATTATCCACAAAACGGAGCTGGATTTTTCCTCGACCTTTTCAGAAATGGCGGGGGGCGAGGTGTATCTCAAGTGTGAGAACAGGCAAAAGACCGGCTCATTTAAAATCAGGGGAGCGGCAAATAAGATCGCCGCGCTTTTAGAAGAGGGGAAGACCGCCGGCGTGGTGGCCTCCTCCGCGGGGAACCATGCCCAGGGGGTGGCTTATGCCGCCCACAGGTACGGAATCGGCGCGACCATCGTCATGCCGAAGGCCGCGCCCATCGCAAAGACCCAGGCTACCGAGGGATACGGCGCGAAGGTGGTGCTATACGGCGACTGCTACGACGACGCCTATGAAAAGGCCCTGGAAATCTGCGAGGCGGAGCAGGCTACGTTTCTTCATCCGTTTGACGATTACGAGGTCATCGCCGGACAGGGGACCGTGGGGCTTGAAATCCTGCGGGAACTGCCCACGGTGGATACCGTCGTGGTTCCCGTCGGCGGGGGCGGGCTGCTCTCCGGCGTTGCGGCCTGCATCAAGCAGGTCAATCCCCGGGTCCGGGTCATCGGCGTGCAGGCGGAGGGCGCCGACGCCGTTTATCAGAGCTTCCATGCGGGCAAGCGGGTCGCGGTGGATCGGGTATCCACCATTGCAGACGGTATCGCCGTCAAAACCCCCGGGGAAAAAACCATAGAAACGATCTGCAAATATGCCGACGGGATCGTGACGGTTTCCGATATGGAGATCTCGGCGGCGATCCTTCTGCTGATGGAGCGGACGAAGCAGATTGTGGAGCCTTCGGGCGCCACCTCGCTTTCCGCCGTTCTGTCCGGAAAGATCGACGCCGGTGATAAGCGGACGGTGTGTCTGCTTTCCGGCGGCAATATCGACGTGAGCTTCATTCACCGGATCATCGAGCAGGGACTTGTCTCACGTCACAGAAGGCTGAAGTTCTATACGCGCCTGCCGGATTCTCCGGGCAGTCTCGGGCGTATGCTGCAGGTCATAGCAGATGCCGGGGCCAATATCATGACCATCCAGCATGATCGCCTTTGCCCTTATCTCAGCCCCAGCGAAATTCTGGTGCACGTCGCCTGCGAGGTGGGCGGGAAGCCGCACGGGGAGGCTTTAATCGAGGCGCTGGAAAAAAGCGGCTACTCGGTAACCCTGGAGTAGCCGCCCGAAGTCCCGCCCGCGTTATCGATACCTGACGGCACTGAAGCACCATTCCTTCCAGGTGGGCGTGTCGTGATAGAACCAGCGCGCGCCGGATATGGCCGTCTCAATATCGCAGCCCTCGTAGAAGGGACCCTCGCCGGCACCGGTATAGTCCGCGCCGGCGGCGTCCCGCAGGCGCTCCAGGGCGGGAAGCACGTCGGGGGAGAGTTTGGCCAGATAGTAGATATCCACGTCCTCCAGCCGGCCGTCAAGATAGGCGTTGACATTATAATCCGCTATGCGGGCGTCGATGTTGATGAAGTTGAAAACAAGCCATCCGGCCAGGCCCAGGGCGGCGAACGCCGGCCAGAACCGGAAAGCGGGCCGCCGGATTTTCACCGCGGCGAGAATGAGGCTGGAGGCGATGAAGGCCATTGCCCAAAGCGTCATTGCCCGAAGCAGGGACATGCCGTAGGCAAGGATATAAAGCCGCATGCGCCAGAAGGCGGAAAACAGGATCACCCAGGTCAGGGCCAGCAGAATCGAAGTCAGGGTGCGCAGCAGGCGGTGGCCGTCGGTGCAGACGGACGTGACGAGGATGGCCCCGAGGTTGATCCCGGAGACGGCCACCAGCTGGAAGAAGCCGCTGCGGGCGTATTCCGCGAAGCCACCCTGCATGGCGGCAGTTTCCGCTCCGCCGAACAGGAACGCAAACTGGATTATATCGAAGACCGCATATACGGCGCACAGCAGAATAAGAGGGATCACAAAGGGCGTGGCGGGAGCCGCGGCCTTTTTCTTTTCCGGCGTCTTTTCCCGTCCGGGCCGGCCAAGAAAATAGATTGCCGAGAAAAACGCCAGCGTGAAAAGCAGCGTGCGGAGCACCCGACGGAAAGCAATGCCGGCGTCAAGGCTCTCCAGCCATTCCGGGAAGCCTTTGAAAAGGCCGCCGAAAACCGCATCCGCAGTGGAAAGCAGATAGATGACCAAGGCCAGAAGCGGCAGCGCCGCGAAACTTCCCGCAAGGATTCCCCACAGGTTCCGGTTTTTCCCGGGCCCCAGGCTTTTCAGGGCGCGAAAGGGCTTATCCCAGTTGGCAAACAGGGCGCTGAAGGTCATGCGGAACACTTCCGGAAGGACCCTGACGTTTTGCAGGGCGTTTTCCGCCCGGCCTGAAATAGAAAAGAAGGCCAGGGCCGAGCCGCAGAGGATCAGCAGGCAGTTGATGGCTCTGACATATTCGTCCCCATACAGGCTGCAGGCGGCGGCAAGGAGGCCTACGCCCGCCGCAAGGCAGCCGTTCCATGGGTTCCATTTGGCGTCCTTCCCCAGATAGAGCAGGACGGCCGCCCAGATCGCGGCGGTAAAGACGGTCGACCCCAGGGCCGGGATATGCTGGGAACTGGCGAGGGCGTAAAAGCCGAATATTCTGGGCCAAAGAACGGCGAGGCCAAGGGCGCAGGCCAGCGCCAGCCAGTCGCGCGCGGCAAATATGACCGGCTCCCTCGGCGCGGGGGTGGAAGCGGGGCGTGCGGTGTTCTGATCCATTTCAGACTTCCTCCGTGAATTCAAGAATATCTCCGGGTTGGCATGCCAGGACGCGGCAGAGGGCGTCCAGCGTCGAAAACCGCACGGCCTTTGCCTTGCCGGTTTTCAGGACGGAGAGATTAGCCATAGTCAGCCCGACCCGCTCGGAAAGCTCCGTCAGGCTCATTTTACGTTTTGCCAGCATCACGTCAAGATTTACGATGATCATGGCGCAGCCTCATATCGTCAGGTCGTTCTCGGACTTCATGTCCGAGGCTTTTTTTGTCAGGTGGGACAGGGCTGCGCTGGCCACGGTGAAGCAAAAGCCCATAAAGACGATGCACATGGTTATAAAAAGAATGTCAAAGCTCAGCATATCCAGAGCCAGAAGCACAAGAGCCCCTGCCACATACAGGAGGGTGTCCAGCAGCGCCAGACGGCTGATTGTGCGTAGCCGCAGGGCGTTTTTCGCGCTGAAGCTGCAGTCGCGGCCGATGTCCGCAAAAGTTCGCCACGCCAGAATCAGGGAAACAAACACCGGGATAAACGTGATCTCAACAAAGATCAGGCAGGGCAGGGACAAATCCTTATACCCGGGATTCGCGACGGCCAGTCTGGCAGCCTGCTCCGGCACAATCAGCAAAGCCAGCACCAGGCACGACGCGGCCAGGAGGAGGACAATGGCTTCCAGCCAGACCGAAAGTTCTTTTTGTTTCAAGGCCAACAACTCCCTTCAAGGGAGAGTATACTACCAGGTTTTATGAAAAGCAAGAAATATTTATCGAATAACGATAAATATTTCTTGCTTTTCGGCATAACATCTTTTGCTTCACCCGCGACAGTCTTCGACAGGTTTCCTGTGGCGCCCATGGGTAAAATAAAGGATAAAAGGGAGGGCGCACTCATGAAAATCATTGAAAAATATTCGTCGGGCCGCCTGGTTTTGCGTATGAGCGGAGAATTGGATCATCATGACGCCCGCGCTGCCATGCGAACGATAGACGGGCTCATCGACGAGTATCTGCCGCGTGATGCCGTGCTGGACATGTCCGGCCTGACGTTCATGGACAGTTCGGGAATCGCCCTGATTCTGAAGGTCGAGCGGCGCATGCGCGAGATCGGCGGGCGCGCGTTTATTGAGAATCCCGCGAAGCAGCCGCTTCGCGTCATAGACGCCTCGGGCATAGACAGAATGATACCGATAAGGGAGGAGCACGCATGAAATCCGAAAACTACATAAAGCTTGAGTTTCCGAGCCGCAGCGTAAACGAGAGCTTTGCACGGTCCGCAGCGGCGGCCTTCGCCGCGCAGCTTGACCCCACGCTGGAAGAGGTGGGGGATATCAAGACGGCGGTGTCCGAGGCAGTAACGAACACCATCGTTCACGGCTATCCGGACAGTATCGGCAAGGTGACGCTTCGCGCCCGCATCATGGGAGGCGGGCGGATTGAGATAGTAGTCAAGGACTGGGGGCGGGGCATTGAGGACGTGTCCAAGGCCAGGGAGCCCCTGTTCACCACGGGCGGGGAGGAACGCAGCGGAATGGGCTTTACCATTATGGAAAGCTTTATGGACAAGCTCCATGTCCGTTCGTCTCCCGGGCACGGCACAACGGTGACTATGGTTAAGGCGATCAAGCCTAAAAAACTGGGAAGATGACCGAAGAAACAATCAAATGCCTCCGGTCGGCGCAGAAGGGCGACAGGGAAGCGGCGGAACGGATGGTCGTTGAAAACTCCGGCCTTATATGGAGCATAGCAAGGCGTTATTTTGGGCGGGGGATAGATTCCGACGACCTGTACCAACTGGGCTGCGTGGGATTTCTTAAGGCCATAGAGGGATATGACGAAAGCTACGGCACGCAGTTTTCCACCTATGCGGTGCCGAAAATTTCCGGAGAGATACGGCGGTTCATGCGGGACGACGGCGCGGTCAAGGTTAGCCGCGGCGTAAAGGAACGAGCCCAAACCATCAAGGCTGCCCGGCTTGTGCTGGAGCAGCGCCTTGGACGGGAACCGGCAATCTCGGAGATATCGGACGAAACGGGTATAGATGCGGAGGATATCGCCATAGCCGAAACAGCAACGCGGCCCGCCGAGTCCCTGCAGCACGAAACCGGTGAGGACGGTTTCACACTTGAGCAGGTGCTGGGGGATTATGGGCAGGAGGAACGGGTTGTGGAGCAGGTTTCGCTCCGAGAGGCGATGCAGGCGCTGCCCGAGCGGGAGCGCCAGGTGATTGCCCTGCGTTTTTTCCATGATATGACGCAGGCGAATGCGGCGCGGGTGCTGGGGGTATCCCAGGTTCAGATATCTCGGCTTGAACGGCGGGCCGTGGAACGGATGCGCGATTTGTTGGCGTATTAGAGCGGGCCTGGACGGCGTGCTTCAGTATTATTGCTGAAAATATCGGGTTTGGGGCGGACGGATTTTCCGTCCGCCTTGTCTTGCCCGCCTTGTTTCCTGACACCGGGCATGTTAGAATACTAGATTATGACGAAAGAATTTGAAAAACGATATATTCAGGCGCGCAAAAAGGTCATTGAGGCTGATTTTGAGCGTCTTAATCCCATGCAGCGGGAGGCTGTCATGGCGACGGAGGGGTCGCTTCTCATCCTGGCGGGGGCGGGCAGCGGCAAAACAACGGTGCTGATAAACCGCATCGCCAACCTGCTGAGGTACGGGCGTGCCTCGGATTCGCAGGAAGTGCCGCCGGACGCTACGGAGCGTGATTTGGAGATTCTTGAGGCGGGGCCGTCCGACGAAGCCCGGGCGCTGGCCGCGCTGGATAAAGTTGAGCCATGGCGGATCATTGCTATTACGTTTACGAACAAAGCTGCGGACGAGCTGAAAAACCGACTGGAGGCCATGCTTGGGGACGGCGCCAACGACGTTTGGGCGCGGACCTTCCATTCCGCCTGTGTGCGGATACTGCGGCGGGACGCGGACAAGCTGGGGTACCCGAAGGATTTCGCCATTTATGATACCACGGACAGGCTGTCGGTGATGAAGGACATTATCCGCGGAATGGATCTTGACGACAAGATATACCCGCCCAAAGCCGTGCTGGACAAGCTGGACTCTGCCAGGAACGACCAGTTGTCGCCGGCGGACTTCGAGGCCAGATACGGCAGCTCCGGAGATCCGCGCCTGCGTAAGATCGCGGAGATCTACAAGGCGTATGCCAAGCGGCTTTTCTCTGCGGGCGCTATGGATTTTGACGACCTGCTTTATAATACCGCCCGGCTTTTCCGGGAGTATCCCGATGTGCTTTCTCACTATCAGAGGCAGTTTCGGTATGTGCTGATCGACGAATACCAGGATACGAACAATCTTCAGTACATTCTGGCTTCCGCGCTGGCGGGGGGCTGGGGCAATATCTGTGTGGTGGGGGACGACGACCAGAGCATCTATAAGTTTCGCGGCGCCACCATTGAAAATATTCTGAACTTTGAAAAACAATACGCCGGCTGCCGGACAATCCGCCTGGAGCAGAACTATCGGAGCACCGGGCATATTTTGGAGGCCGCCAACGCCCTTATCGGCAACAATACCGAGCGCAAGGGAAAAACCCTCTGGACCAACGCGGGGGCAGGGGACAAAATCCTGATGTATGCCGCCCAGAATGAGGACGACGAGGCGCAGTTTATCGCCGCCCGGATCATGGAAGATTACGGAAAGGGCGGTAATTTCCGCGACAACGCGGTGCTGTACCGGATGAACGCCCAGTCCAACCGGCTGGAGTTCGCATTCAAGCGCAACGGCATCCCATACAGGATCGTGGGCGGGATGCGCTTTTTCGACCGGGCCGAAATTAAGGATATGCTGTCGTATCTCTGGGCCATCCTTCGGCCGGAGGACGACCTGCGCCTGCGCCGCATTATCAACTCCCCCCAGCGGGGGATAGGCGACCGTACGGTAGAGACGGCCAGGGAAATCGCCGCCGGAGTCGGGCAATCCCTTTACGCGGTGATTTCACGGGCAAATGAATATCCGGAACTTTCCCGGGCCGCCGCCAAGCTGATTTCTTTTACCACGATGATGGACGAGCTGCGGGTCCTGGCGGCGGAAGCGCCCATGGACGAGCTGTATGACGCGGTTATTGAACGCACGGGCTATATCCGCGCCCTTGAGAAGAAGCGAACCGACGAGAATCTAGGGCGAATCGAGAACGTCAGGGAACTAAAAACCAACATACTCGGATATGCCCGGGAGACGGGGGACGCCTCCCTGGCCGGGTTTCTGGACGAGGTTTCCCTCTATACCGACCTGGACAGCTTGGACGCCGACACCGACTGTGCCGTGATGATGACCATGCACAGCGCAAAGGGGCTGGAATTTCCCAATGTGTTCATTGCCGGCGCGGAGGAAGGGATTTTTCCGGGCCTGCGCACCATCGGCAGCAGGGAGGACATGGAGGAAGAGCGCAGATTGTGCTACGTAGCCCTGACCCGGGCGAAACGCCGCCTGTATGTCACCTGTGCGCGGCAGCGCATGATATTCGGCCGTACCAGCCAGAACAGGCCGTCCCGGTTTTTGGGCGAGATCCCGGATGAACATATGGACAGGGCGGGGTATCTGCCGCCCCGGAGCGCGTTCGGCGATCCCCGGCAGCCTGCTTTCATGGCGGCGCGGGAGAGTGTCGCCGCTAGTTCGGCAGTCAGGCCGGCGGCTCCGCCGGAAACCCTCGATTTTAAACTGGGTGACCGGATCGTCCATACCGCTTTCGGCCGGGGAGAGGTTACCAAGGTATCGCCCATGGGCGGAGACGCGCTGATTGAAATCACTTTTGACGGCATAGGCGTGAAGCGGCTCATGCTTCGGGCGGCCAGCAGTCATATGAAGAAGGAATAGGGCAGTGGAAAATGGAGAAAAAAAACGCGATACTGGGAAGAGCCGCACTTCTGGCGACCACGTTTATCTGGGGTTCATCCTTTGTCATTCTTAAACGCACGCTGGACAGCATACCCGTGCTCTGGGTGCTGGCAATACGCTTTGGGGGCGCCGCGCTCCTGATGGCCATGATCGGATTCAGGGAGCTGAAGAAGCTTGACAGGCACTATCTGAAATACGGCGTTACGCTGGGCGTGGTGTTGTTTGCCAGCTATGTCCTGCAGACCTATGGGCTTGTCTATACCACCCCTGCGAAAAATTCTTTTCTGACGGCGACGTGCTGCGTGATCGTTCCGTTCCTCTGGTGGATATTCTTCAAAATACGCCCGGATCGCTACAATGTGGCCGCCGCCCTGATCTGTATTTTAGGCATGGCCCTGGTGTCGTTTCAGGGCGAGATGACCGTCGGCATAGGGGACGGGCTGACGATGCTCTGCGGCTTCTTCTATGCGCTGCAGATCATCATTACCTCGCGGGCGGTGGAAGAACGCAGCGTGCTGCTCATCAATGTGCTGCAATTTACCGTTGTGGCCGTGCTGTGCGGGATCTTTGCGCCGTTCGTTTCGCCATTTCCCCGGAACGCGCCTGTCTCTGCCTGGCTGTCCATCGCATATTTATGCGTCATGTGTACGGCCGTGTGTTTCATGCTGCAGGGATACGGGCAGAAATACACGCCGCCCCAGTCCACAGCCATCATCCTGACGCTGGAGTCCGTATTCGGAACGGCTATTTCATTGATTTTCTACGATGAGCAGATCACACTCAGGATTGCGCTGGGATTTATTATGATTTTTGTTTCAGTAATCATATCGGAAACGAAGCTGAGCTTTATTCAGCGACGGGAACGGCTTGCTGTTAAACAGGCGGAACAATAAAAAGGCGGAGCAATATTTCGGCGGGCTATTCTTGGATTTTTTGCCTTTGGATTATGGGATGTAGGAACTGCAATTCACCGTCGCGCAGATGTATTCCCCAGACTCCAAAATACCGCTTAAGGTTCAGCTCGCCCAAGCGTAAGTCTTATCGCTATTCAGATGGGCATGTTCCGTGCCATTCGTCTGATATTCGTAAGCTGTAGGCCTTATGATCTGGTGCCCGTGCAATCTTGCTGGGGCCAAGTCCTCTGGCGCGCAGGGCAAAGAAACGCCGGGCAATAGGCGCGGGTTCCTCCGCTTGGGGCCGCCGGGGCCTTTTTGAAAGCGGGCGCCAGAATGTGGCAAAAGAATATATAGATTTTCTTAATGCCAGGCAAGAAATGCGCTGCCGATACATGTATCGACAGCGCATCTGTAATTTATCTATTCAAGCGGTCATCGTTTGGCTATATGCTAAACAACTATGATTTTTGTAAACGCCACTATTGGAGAATTGCTAAAGGCCGCGCCTTTTTATTTATTCGGCAAAATTGCAGAAATAGTTCTGTACAATAACAATAGGCGTTCCCTTATCCCCGCTTCCGCTGGTAAGGTCGCAAAGGGAGCCGACCAGATCTGTGAGATGACGGGGCGTGGTGCCTTCGGAGGCCATGCTGCCCTTCAGGTCCGTATCCTTCCGCCGGATGCTATCACGGATCGCCTCTGTAAGGGCTTCGCCGCTGAGGCCGCTGAATTCGTTGTCGGCAAGGTATTTCAGTTTCAGCTCGTTTGGCAGGCCCCTCAGGCCGGCGGTAAAGCCGGGGCTGACAACGGGGTCGGCCAGCTCCCATATCCGCCCGGATGGGTCCTTGAACGCCCCGTCGCCGTAAACCATGGCTTCAATCTTGACGCCGATGCGCGCCAAAAGCTCGGCCTGTATCCCCTCGGCAACGGCCTGGGCGTTTTTCGGGAACAGCTTGACCCTGTCCTCGGACGCCTTGTTGGAGCCGAGAAGTCCGAACACGGGATTGTATCCGCTGCCGTTTACGGGCTCGTTCAGGATGTCGCACAGGGTGAGCACGTTTTTTCCGCCGGCGGCCAGGATACGCCTGCGCGTGCGTTCGCGGGTGTGTATATCGCAGCACAGGATGTTATCGGCCAGGGAAGCGGCCGCCTGCGCATGGTTGGCAAATATAATCTCGGTTTCGGCGCCGGCTTCCCGGATCAGGGATTCATAATAATCCACATAGTCAACGCCGGTAAAGGGGTGATTCGGGCTGCCGAATATCCGCCGATAGTCGTCAAGGCTCAACACGTCCGTGTAGGGATTGATGCCGTGCTTATCCATCAGATCATCGTCGAACAGCCGGTTGCCAACCTCGTCAGAGGGGTAGGAGAGGACAAGAATTATTTTTTTCGCCCCTGCCGCGATGCCGCGAAGGCATAAGGAAAAGCGGTTGCGGGACAGGATGGGGAAAATCACGGCGACAGTGCCGCCGCCTAGCTTGCGCCTGACGTCGTCGGCAATATCGTCTACGGAAGCATAGTTTCCATCCGCCCTGGCCACAACGGATTCTGTCACGGCAACTATGTCCCGCTGGCGGAGAGAAAATCCATCCTCAACGGCAGCGGCGACTACGGCATCGGCAACAATCCTGATAATATCGTCGCCGTCTCTGATGATAGGGGCACGGATACCTCTTGAAATAACACCGGGCATAGTTTGGCCTCCATAGACTAAAATAATTTATCTGCTATTCTCAGCTTGCTGCGCAATGAAAAGCCAGCTTTGCGGCAATTCATTTTTATAAGTGGATCAAAAGCAGCCCGATGAGAATGCCGAAAACAACAGCGAGGGAAGGGAGCTTGGAGCGCCACATCAGGACAGCCTCCGGAATGAGCTCGCCCAGCACCACATAAAGCATGGCGCCGGAGGCGAAGCTTAGCGAGAAGGACAGCCACAGGGGGCTTGTAGTTCCCAGGCAATAACCCAGGATGGCGCCCAGCATAGTTGGGGTGCCGGAAAGCGCGGCTATCAGCAGGGCATTGGGTTTTGAGGCGCCACCGGAAATCAGCGGGACGGCTACGGCCATGCCTTCCGGGATGTTGTGCAGGCCGATGATGGCTGCCATGAGAATACCGGTACCCTCAAAAACATTCGCATTGGGAGAGGCGGCGTATGCCGCGCCGATCACCATCCCCTCCGGTACGTTGTGGAGCGCGATGGCGCAGGCCATCACGATGCCGGCAACAAGCAGGTCGCCACCGGAATACGTCTCGCTGGCTTTAAAAAGCTTTTCGCGCCGTACGTAATAGTTGCTGTGGATCAGTTCGTTCAGGGCGTCGGAGGTTCCGGGGCGGTGTGCGCCGATGCGGTCAAGCTCATGGTCGGCGGCATCGTCAATCCACAGGTTCAGGAGCCAGACGATCAGATAACCCACGGCAATGCCGAAAACGACGAACAGGATATTCATCGGCCGGTCGGCGCTTTCGGGGTTAATGGAGGCGGGGATCATGTCAAAGCAGACGATGCCGATCATAATGCCACCGGCGAAACTTAGGAGCAGGCTGACCGTCCGGCTTGAGTCGCGGCGGAAAAGAAGGGAGATGGCGCCGCCTATGCCCGTTCCGCCGATACCCGCGGCGGCGGTGATGATCAGAACCCATTCGAACGTACGCAACAGATGCACCCCCCGCCGAAAAGTGTACATGCCAGTATACACCAACTTGGAATGGAGGGTCAAGAAATTTACGCCGCGCCGAAAAGCATTTGGCGTCACCAATTGTCGAAATTGGCATTCCAGATCAAAAACGATCATTTTAATGCGTACAACGTATTTATATCGCAAGTATTGCCGTCTGTCAATCTTGACAAAAGAATTTCACTATGCTATCATATCAAAGCTAACCCAGTTTTAGCTTTCGGCTTGGAGAAGTACCCAAGTGGCCGAAGGGGCTCCCCTGCTAAGGGAGTAGTACGTGATGAGCGTAGCGAGGGTTCAAATCCCTCCTTC
>DIRC01000048.1:0-4348 GCA_002427465.1 Clostridiales bacterium UBA5446
AAGCAGCATCCTCGCTCAGAAATACAAGGACTGCTCCATTGACGGCGCCGCAGTCGCTTCTCCCAAGGGCCGTGAGCTGGACGCCAAGATCATCGAATGGTGCGCCGCCCACAGCGCCGATGAAATTGAGAACGCCATGGCTGCCGCCAAGGTTCCCTGCTCCCGCGTGAACACAGCCAAGGAGGCTGTCGAGCATCCTCACTTCAACGGCAGAAACGACTTCATTACCTATGAAGATCAGACTCTCCGCAAGGATGTCAAGGCTTTTGGTATTGCACCGAAGCTGTCCGGCACCCCGGGTAAGGTTTGGCGCGGCGCTCCGGCCATAGGCCAGGACACCGACGATATCCTGAAAACCATTCTCGGCTACGACGATGCCAAGATCGCCGCGCTGCGTGAAAAGAAGCTGATCTAACCCCAAGCATCGGCACGCAACCCTTTCGGAAGCGACGCTTTCGCCGGCCGTCGGCTACGGGTTATCCCGCAGCCGATAGGCCGGGCAGAACAAGAGTCTTCATGACCACTTAGAAACGTATTATTCCATGCAATCCCAGAAGTAAGCGTGTATTCTCTATGCCTGTATGCCAATGGAGATCGACTGGCGACGAACAGCGCCGTATGGCCGATTTGACGGGTATAATGAATGAATTTTCCGGGCAAGCGGAAATCGGAATTCAGGGGCGACAGGAGTCGTTGTGAGGATACATAATTTCCCCAAGACTGCAAGCCGTCGGGTTAGTATGACGGGTATTGTTAATTTAAAAACGTAACTTATAACAGTTAAGGAGAATTTTATGGAACATCAATCTGCTACCCCAGCCCCGGCCGGACTAGTATCCTTTGCCGTTGCATGTTTTACCTTCTTTGGAATCTACGGCGGCTTCGTGGATGGCCCCGGCGCTTTACCGCTTCTAGCTTGCTGGCTCCTCGGCGCCTTTGTTATCCAATTTATCGTGGCGCTGCGCGAACTTGACCACGGTGCACTTTTGGGTGGAAACGTCTTCTTGTATTTCTCTGGATTCTTCTGCCTGGCCACAGTATTCAGCCTTCTTACAAAAACCATATTCCCCAGCCAGCTTGGCATCGCGCTGGACGTCCGGATAGAAGGCTTTGCCTGGCTGCCCTGCACCCTGGCACTTATCCTCTGGACGCCGGCTTACTTCAAAACCGCTAACGGCTGCATGGGAGCTCTCGTCGCGATCACGGACGTGGCGCTGGTTGCTCTTACCCTTAAGGACCTGGGCCTGGTCAGCGGCCCCACTGTCAGCGCCCTGATCGCCTATCCCCTGCTGATAGCCGGTTCGATTGCTGTTTATGTCAGCGCCGCCCTTCAGCTCAACGGTGCGTTCGGCCGCACGGTGCTTAAGCTGCCTCCCCCGATTATCCGCGAAAAGGCAAACTCACAGTAAAACATACTAACGCTCGGGCAGATGACCCGCGCGGGTCATCTGCCCATGTATGTGTCCGGACAGGCCTGGAAAAAGCCGGACACACACATGGAGGGTTCCCCAAAATTTTGAATAAGAAATATTATGGAGGTAACAACATGGAATTCGATAAGCTTATTTGTAAAACCCAGGACGGCATAGGGTTCATCACGATGAACTCTCCAAAAAACCTCAACGCGGTTGACATCGCCATGGCAGATCAGCTGCTGGCGGCATTCGAAATAATGGAAAAGGATTCCGATATCAAAGTCATCGTATTGGAAGGCGGCGAAAAGGCATTCTCCGCCGGCGGAGATATCGGATATTTTTACGGCCAGGTCCAGAGCGGCGCAAAAATCGACCTGTCTACTCTGATCGCAAAGGTCGGCCAACTGGCCGTCGCCATGAAGAAATGCAGCAAAATGATCGTCTGCTCCGTGTGCGGAGCGGCAGCCGGCGCCGGCGCCAACCTTGCACTGTCCGGCGATTTTGTCGTTGCAACCGAAAACGCTAAGTTTATTCAGGCATTTATCAACCTGGGCCTGGTTCCGGACACAGGCGGCTCCTTCATTCTGGGACGTGCCGTCGGCCCTGCCAGGGCCATGGAATACTGCGCCCTCGGAAAGCCGATGACCGCAGCTGAAGCTAAGGATTTTGGCCTGATCTATCAGGTCGTTGCCAAAGAGGAACTCAAAGACGCTACCCTTGCGGTGGCCAAGAAGCTTTCAGCCGGGCCGCGGTTTGCCTATGGCGAGCTTAAAAAGCAGATCTATGCCACCTCTTACTTCGATTACGAAAATTATTTTGCCCAGGTGGAGGCTCCTACACAGTATAAGTGCGTAGACACCGAAGACTTCAAGGAAGGCGTCAGAGCTTTCGTCGAAAAGAGAAAGCCCGATTTCCAGGGAAAATAAACTTCCAATTACCCGATTATGAAACATCCGCCGGCCTAATGGCCGGCGGATGTTTACTTTTTCCCGCCTCAATCATCCGACGATTCAAAGAACAGAATTCCGCGTTAAAAAACTGGAAAGACTGATAAAGTTTTTTTGGCCGAGGGCAAAAGCGAATTATTTAGCGGTCTTCGTGCATGCTATCATCGGGTGATGAACATTGAGCGCAATGCGCATTGGGTCACAAACCCTTAAGTTTCCCAAGCCGCCTTCCATAATCGAAAGCGCCAGCGTAGTGGGGAAAAAAGAGGGTCTCGGACCTCTCAAGCATACTTTTGATTTTATCAGCGACGATTCCTATTTCGGGGAAAAAAGCTGGGAGAAGGCTGAAAGCAACATGCTAAAGCAGTGCTTTTCCCTCGCCTGCGACAAAGGAAAGCTCTCGCCTTCCACTCTGGATATGATTTTCTCCGGGGATCTGCTCAATCAGTGTACAGGCTCGGCTTACGCCCTGCGGGATACTGACGTTCCCTATTTCGGGCTATACGGCGCCTGCTCAACCATGTCGGAATCCCTTTGTCTGGCGGCGATGGCAATTGACGGCGGGTGCGCGCGCACAGCGGCCGCCCTTACCAGCTCCCACTTTTGCTCCGCCGAACGGCAGTTCCGCTTCCCTCTCGAATACGGCTCCATCCGCGCCCCAACCGCCCAGTGGACAGTTACCGGCGCAGGCGCAGTCATCCTCGGCGCCGACGGGGCAGGCCCCTATATCACCCATGCCACCATGGGTAAAATAGTAGATGCGGGCATCGTTGACGCCAGTAATATGGGGGCGGCAATGGCCCCCGCCGCGCACGATACACTTTCGGCTCATTTCGCCGATACCGGCAGGGCGCCTCACTATTACGACGCCATAGTAACCGGCGATCTTGGCGTGCTGGGCCAGGATATCGTGCGGGATCTTTTCATGGACGACGGCGTCGAACTGGGACCGCGCTATATGGACTGCGGCGTGCTGGTCTACGATATTGAAGCCCAGGACGTCCACGCCGGAGGCTCCGGATGCGGCTGCTCCGCTTCCGTCCTGTCCGGGCATCTGCTACGCGGCATGCGGAACGGCGTATGGAAGAAGATTCTTTTTGCCGGGACGGGGGCGCTCATGTCTCCGACCATGACCCTTCAGGGCGAAAGCATCCCCGGAATCTGCCACGCCGTAGCGATAGAAAGCGAACGGTGCTAAAAATGGACACAATTATCATCTATCTGAAAACCTTTCTGGTAGGCGGCCTCTTTTGTGTCATCGGCCAAATTCTGATTGACAGAACCAAACTCACACCGGCGCGTATACTAACCTCCTATGTGGTTGCGGGAGTCGTGCTGGGAGCGGCCGGATTATATCAGCCCCTTGTGGATTGGGCCGGCGCGGGCGCTACCATCCCTCTGACCGGTTTTGGCAACACACTGGCAAGCGGCGTTCGCGAGGCCGTTGGGAAAAGCGGCCTTCTGGGCGCCTTTACCGGGGGGCTGACGGCCTCCGCGGCCGGGATTTGTGCGGCGATATTTTTCGGACTGATTGTCTCCATGGTGTTTAGTCCCAAAGAGAAATCCTAACGCGTACGGTTTAAACCCTTTGAAAACACGGCCGCAGCTGCTGCTTCCAAAATAAAGCGAATGGCGCCGAAAGGCGTCATTCGCTTTATTTTATCTCCGTTTCAAGACGCCTTTGCATCTCAAGCCCACTAAAGATACATCTTGCAAAATCCGGCACTTTTCGCACGTCGTGGTGAAATCAGGCCTGTTTTTCAAGGTTTCCATACCTTAGGTGGAGCAAGGATTGCTTTTTCCTGGAGAATATGGTATAGTATTTTTCCAATGCAGATACGGAGGTTAATATGTTCAAGAAAATACTGTGCTTTTTCCTGACCCTCTGCTCACTTGGTTTATTTCAGGCCTTTGCCGACAATACATATACTATGACAACCAGTGAGGCGGGAATAGCGTTCATAAAATATTACGAGGGTTTCCGAA
>DIRC01000048.1:4672-5283 GCA_002427465.1 Clostridiales bacterium UBA5446
AAGAACATTACATTTACCCAAAACCAGTTCGACGCCCTGATGAGCCTGACCTATAATCTCGGCACCGGCTGGCTGAGCCCCAGCTACAATCTTTATAACATGCTGTGCAACGGAATCGGCCAATTCTCGGAAAGCGAAATTATCAACACCTTTGGCAAATACTGCCACGTGGACGGAGAAGTCCTGGAGCGCCTTGCCTGGCGGCGCCTTGCCGAGGCCAAAATCTTCCTCTATAGCGACTATAAAACCGGCGGCACCCAGAACTATGAATTTGAACTGATAGACGACCCGAACGCGCCGTCCGACATTCTTTTCAAGGCAGACGGCGGCGGCCTGACCATATGCACATATTCCGATGTTTGCTATCAGGACTGGTATTATCAATATCTTTCGCCCCTCACCTATGCGGGTGTAATCGAGGGATACGAAGACAAGACCTTCCGCCCAAACGGGTACACAACCTGCGGCGAGGCGTTAAAGACGCTGCTTCTTGCGTCCGGCTATGCCGAGCAGAGCCCCACGGGCCCCCATTGGGCCAGCGGCTATCTGGATTTTGCCGAGGATAACGGGATCGTTCCATATGGAGATATCACCAACCTCGACGCCCCTAT
>DIRC01000048.1:5520-5659 GCA_002427465.1 Clostridiales bacterium UBA5446
CTCGTCGGCCCCTTCTCCCTTTGCCGACGCCCACGACGGCCGGACAGTGGCTCTATATGAGGCCGGCATCATAACCGGCAGCACCAATGACGCCGGAAACCTGGTCTATTTACCCAACGACAGTCTGAGGCGCTGTGAA
>DIRC01000038.1:0-1852 GCA_002427465.1 Clostridiales bacterium UBA5446
GATTCAGAAGGGAGTATGAAAATGGACATTCCAAAACTTCGCAAAAACCTTGAACTGAGGGGGTTTGACTTCAAATTCTTCGAGACGGGAGCGGAAGCGGCCGACTATGTTGCCGGAGAGCTTGGCGGGCGCACGGTCGGGATAGGCGGGAGTAAAACCGTAAGCGACATCGGACTTTATGAAAGACTCTGCCAAAACAATGATGTGGCCTGGCACTGGAAGCAGGAGCCAAACGAGGCGCGGGCAAGGGCGGCCGCCGCCGACGTATACATATGCAGCGCGAACGGGATTGCCGAAACAGGCGAGATCGTCAATATCGACGGCAACTGCAACCGGATCACGGCCACTATGTATGGCAAGGAGAAGGTCTATATTATCGCCGGCGTAAACAAGATCGAACCGAATTTTGAGCGTGCCCTGTGGCGCGCCCGCAATGTCGCAGCGCCGCTGAACGCCCGACGCTTCAACGTTGATACCCCATGCGTAAAGGGCGAGCTGCGCTGCTATGACTGTTCCAGTCCGGAGCGTATCTGCCGGGGGCTGGCCGTGCTCTGGGAAAAATCAAACGGCATCGGCAGCCTTGAGGTGATTCTTGTGAACGAGGAACTGGGGTACTGATTCTTGGAGGAGGCGCCGCCATTGGCTAAAAAACTGATTCTGCTGCTGCTTGTGGCGGCGCTTATCGCGCCGGCGTCGGGCTGCGTTTCCGTTTTTGAAAAAGAGTATTTCAGCGCAACGAAATATGAGGATGAGGAAGTGGAGATCCCCGCTTCTACAGACGGGGCGGTGGAAGTAGGAAACTATTTCAGGCTCAAGCTGGAGATATCGAGGATGGTTTCCGACCACCGGGATACCGGCACCCTGGACTTCAGGGAGTATGACGGGAACATATACGACGATATCGCCGCCGCCTGCAAGGAGGTCAGCGCCAATACCGCCCTGGGCGCGTATTGCGTGGACTATATCTCCTATGATGTTGACCGCATCGTGGCCTACTATGAGGCCAATATTTACATCTCCTATAAGCGCACCGTGGAGGAGACTTCAGCCATCATCACGATCTCCACTTCGGACAGTCTTGAAAAGCATGTCAGGAATACGCTTTCAGAGCTGCGCACAAATCTTGTCGTTCTGGTCAACGCCAGCATGATCAGCGGGGAAGAGGCCGCGGGATATGTGGATACGGTGTGCAGGGAAGACCCGCTGCTCTGCGTCAATAAGCCTGATGTTACGGTTAATGTCTACTCGGGAAACGGATTGCAGAAAATATACGAATATCAATTGGATTATGGCGACAGGAAGGAAGCGCTTCTTGAAAAAAGGGAGGTGCTTTCCACAGCTGTATCGGAGCTGGCGGAGGAAATCACCGCCGAAGGCGATGCGTATCGCGCGCTTCAGGCGGCAAGCCTGATGATCTCCCGGTGCGTTTCTGACGAGGTGGCCGGAAACACCGCTTACAGCGCTTTGGTGGACGGGGCTGCGGACAGCGAAGGCATAGCGATGGCTTATCGCGCCGTCTGCACCGCTCTGGGGATACCGTCCCGCATCGCTGCCGGCCGCCTTCATGCCGAGCAGCATTATTGGAATATGATCGAGGTGGACGGTCACTGGTATCATGCGGACATTTCCCGGGCAATGGAAGACGGTTTGGCCCAGACATTTCTGCTTAACGATTCATATATGTGGGGGCGCTATTGGTGGGACACCGAGCTTTATCCGGTGTGCGACGGCCGCCTGACCTATAATGCGATAATTGCGGCCCAACAAAACCCTTGACAAGCTGCAAATTTGTGGTAGAATAAATTTCGCGTTGCGGGCATAGCTCATTTGGCAGAGCGCCACCTTGCCAAGG
>DIRC01000038.1:2061-2847 GCA_002427465.1 Clostridiales bacterium UBA5446
GTTCGAATCTCGTTGCCCGCTCCAGATATTCTCCTTGGGGCCGCTTTTAGAGCGGTCCTAAATCATTTTGCCATCAACGAACGGCTTCATAACGCCGGGCGTAAGATTTGGAGGGAAGACTATGAAAACAGACATCGTGATTATCGGCGCCGGTCCGGCCGGCATCTTCACTGCCCTCGAAATGCTGCGCCGCGGAAGCAAGAAAAAAATTATTATGGTGGAAAAGGGCAGGGCGCTTGAGGACAGGCGCTGCCCGAAAGCAAAGACGGGCGTATGCATGAACTGCCGGCCAAGCTGCCATATCACAACGGGATTCTCCGGCGCCGGCGCCTTTTCTGACGGAAAGCTGTCCCTTTCCAGCGAGGTGGGGGGGGATCTGCCGAATTTGGTTGGAGAAAAGCTGGCTCAGGAGACCATAAACTACGCAGATTCCATCTATCTTGATTTCGGGGCTGAAAGCAAAATCGAGGGCCTTGGGAATACCGAGGCCGTCCGCAGTATACGCACCCGGGCCATAAAGGCGGGGCTGCGCCTGGTGGACTGCCCCATCCGCCATATGGGCACCGAGAAGGCCCATGCGCTTTACCTGAGCATCGAAAAGCATCTCCAGGAAAATGGTGTGGAAATCCTGTTTAATACTGAATGCACCGACCTGATTATGGAAGGGGAGGCCTGTCTCGGCGTTCTGCTGACGGACGGAAAAAAGGATTTTGAAATCTACGCGCAGCATACCGTGGTCGCCACCGGACGGCGCGGCGCGGACTGGCTTGAAAAGATCGCCTCAGA
>DIRC01000038.1:3167-4130 GCA_002427465.1 Clostridiales bacterium UBA5446
TTCTGTCAGAACCCGGGGGGATTTGTCTCCCAGGAGAATTATGACGACGATCTTGCCGTGGTAAACGGGCATGCTTACAAGGAACTGAAGAGTCCCAATACCAATCTGGCGATCCTGTGCTCCCACAATTTTTCTGTTCCCTTCAACCAGCCCATTGCATATGCGCGGAAGGTGGGCGAGCTTACAAACATGCTGGCGAACGGGCATATTCTCGTGCAGCGTTTTGGAGACATCCTTGACGGCAAGCGCACCTGGGAAAAGGAGCTGACCCAGTCCAACGTGAAG
This sequence comes from Clostridiales bacterium UBA5446, assembly GCA_002427465.1. GTDB lineage: Bacteria > Bacillota > Clostridia > Oscillospirales > Oscillospiraceae > Scatomorpha. Next base: position 3,453 of record DIRC01000038.1, read on the forward strand.
CCCACACTTCCAGACGCCGTGGCTGGGGATATTACCGCGGCCATGCCGTATCGGGCCATGATGAATATCATCAACTTTATCAAGGCTATGGATGAGGTTGTTCCCGGCTTTGCCTCTTATGAGACGCTGCTTTACTCCCCGGAGCTGAAATTTTATTCCAACCGGATCAAAATGGATACAAAGCTGAATACCAATATCGAGGGGCTTCACTGTCTCGGCGATTCCTCCGGCTGGACACGCGGGCTTATGATGAGTTCCGCCATGGGTGTGCTGATGGGCAGGGAACTTGCTTAAAAGTTGATTTGCGGCGGGATATTTATCCCGCCGCTTTTCAATTGGCGCGTAATATGGTAGAATCCATATAATACTGGAAGTGGAGGAAATTATGCCGGAGTTTCAAGTTGTAAGCGAATATAGGCCCTCCGGAGACCAGCCCCAGGCCATAGACGCTTTGGCTGAAGGGCTGACGAACGGCCTGGACGAGCAGACGCTTCTTGGCGTGACCGGTTCCGGAAAGACATACACAATGGCGAAGGTCATAGAACGCGTGCAGCGGCCGACCCTGGTGCTGGCGCATAACAAGACTCTGGCGGCGCAGCTCTGCGCGGAATTTCGCGAATTCTTTCCGGATAATGCCGTGGAGTACTTTGTGTCCTATTACGATTATTATCAGCCGGA
>DIRC01000038.1:4302-13476 GCA_002427465.1 Clostridiales bacterium UBA5446
CTATTACGATTATTATCAGCCGGAGGCTTATCTCCCCCATACGGATACCTATATTGAAAAGGATTCCAGCATTAACGACGAGATAGAGCGGCTGCGCCACAGCGCCACGTCCAGCCTGTCCGAGCGGCGGGATGTGATCGTGGTGTCGTCGGTGAGCTGCATATACGGACTGGGTGATCCCATAGACTATGCCAGCATGGTGATTTCCCTGCGGCCCGGCCAGCAGCGGGACAGGGACGAGCTGCTAAAGAAGCTGATTGAGATCAGGTACGAGCGGAACGACATTGCCTTCGACCGGAATATGTTCCGGGTCAGGGGCGATACCATTGAAATCTTTCCCGTCTACGCCTATGACAAGGCGATCAGAGTGGAGTTTTTCGGTGATGAGATCGACAGGATTTCCGAAATCAATGTGGTGACCGGACAGCCGACGCGCACCCTGGGACACGTGGCTATCTATCCGGCGTCCCATTACGTGACGACGAAGGAAAAAATGGAATCCGCCATTCGGGAAATCCGGCGGGAATGCGACGAGCGCATCCGCTGTTTTAAATCACAGGATAAGCTGCTTGAGGCACAGCGGATCGAGCAGCGCACCAATTTCGATATTGAAATGATCCAGGAACTGGGTTACTGCAGCGGGATAGAAAACTACAGCCGCATTATCTCCAACCGGGCGCCGGGCAGCGCGCCCATGACGCTGCTGGACTATTTTCCCAAGGATTTCATCCTGTTTATCGACGAATCCCATGTGACGCTTCCCCAGGTGAGGGCGATGTACAAGGGCGACCGCTCACGTAAGGAAACCCTGGTGAATTACGGTTTTCGCCTGCCCTCGGCCTTTGATAACAGGCCACTTAAATTCGAGGAGTTTCAGTCCAGGATAGGCCAAACCATTTATGTTTCGGCAACGCCCGGGGAGTATGAGCGCCAGCGCTCCGGTCAGATCGCAGAGCAGATCATCAGGCCAACGGGACTGCTGGATCCGGAGATATCTGTGCGCCCGGTGGAAGGCCAGATAGACGACATGATCGGGGAAATCAACGCCAGGGTCGAAAAGAACCAGCGCACCCTCGTCACGGCGCTGACTAAGAAAATGGCGGAGGATCTGGCGGCATATCTGACTGCGGCGGGCGTCAGATGCCGCTATATGCACCATGATATCGGCACGATAGAGCGCATGGAGATCATCCGGGACCTGAGGCTGGGAGAATTCGACGCCCTGGTGGGGATAAACCTTCTGAGAGAGGGCCTTGATCTGCCGGAGGTGTCTCTGGTAACGATCCTTGACGCGGATAAGGAGGGCTTTCTTCGTTCCGAAACCTCTCTCATCCAGACCATCGGGCGCGCAGCCAGGAACGCCGACGGGCTGGTAATTATGTACGCGGACACGGTCACGCCGTCCATGAGGGCCGCCATATCCGAGACGGAGCGCAGGCGGGCAAAGCAGCAGGCCTATAATGAGGCTCATGGGATAGTGCCGAAGACAATAATAAAGAGTATACGCGACATTATAGAGATATCCTCCGGCGTTGAGGATGCGTCCGTGAACAGGGCGGACGGAGTCAGAATGACGGAAAAGGAGCGCCGGGCCGAAATAGAGAAGTTGGAAAAGAAGATGCGAGAGGCGGCCAGGCTTCTGGAGTTTGAATATGCCGCGGCCCTGCGGGATCAGATCATCAAACTGAGGGGTGAAAAATCATGAAAAGAAAACTGCCTGTCCTTGTGGCCGCAGCAGTGCTGACGCTGATTCTCAGTGCCTGTGGAACAAATCCGACCCCAGCCGATACGCCGGCCGGAACGGAGGCCGTCACGACGCCGGAACCCACCCCGGAACCCACCCCGGAACCCACTCCGGAGCCGACGCCCACAGTGATCAGCCTGACGCTGGCCGGGGACATTGTGATGCACGCGCCCTTAAACGACGAGGCGAAGACTGAAGGCGGCAGCTATGATTACACGCCTTTATTTGAAGATGTTGCCCACTATGTTTCCGATGCGGACTATGCCCTTTGCTGTATGGAAACCGTTTTTACGGGGGACGGGGTGTATACCGGCTATCCCACTTTCCATTCCCCGGACGAGCTGGCGTATTCCCTCAGGGAAGTGGGCTTTGATCTCATCAATACCGCCAGCAACCATGCCATGGACGGCTGGCAAAGCGGGCTGATCCGGACTCTTGATGTGCTTGATGCGGCGGGGCTGGATCATGTCGGCACCTACCGGACACAGGCGGAACGGGACGAAAACAGCGGTATAATTGTCAAGGATATCAACGGCGTTACCATCGCGTTTCTGGATTATACCTATGGGACAAACGGGTTTCCCGTCACGGATATGGCCTATGCCCTGAACGTGTATTATATCGACTATTTGGATTGGTTCACCAAGATCGACTACCAGATGATCGATGCGGATATGGAGGCGGCGCGGCAGCTGGGTACGGACCTGATCGCCGTGACCGTCCACTGGGGCGGGGAGTATATTACCGGTTCCACCCAGCAGCAGCGGGATTTTGCCGACTATCTCTTTGCCCAGGGGGCGGATATTGTAATCGGCGGGCATCCCCACGTGCCGGAGCCGATTGAGCTGCGCACGGTGACCGGCGAAGACGGGACCGAGCGGACGGGATTTCTGTGCTATTGCCTGGGCAATCTCCTGTCCTCCATGAACGACTCTTATACCGACCTTTCAGCCATGGTACAGCTGGAGATCACCAAGGACCCGGCTACCGGCAAGGCTGGGATTACCGGCTGCGGGTATGTCCCGATGGTTATGGTCGACCTTTCGGACTATGGCGTGTACAGCGACGAGTGGCGTTTCCGGCTCTGGGATCTGCGAGGGGCGATTGCGGATTATGAGGCGGGGGATGACCGGGGCGTGATTACCAACTATATGTATGAATCCTTCAAGCAGGATCTTGAAAGCTGCAGGCGGATATTCGGCGGGCTGGAAGCCCCTATGGATGAGACCGGAGGTAACTGACGATATGAAGCTGATGATATTGGATGGAAACAGCATATTAAACAGGGCGTATTACGGAGTGCGCCCGCTGACCGCGCCGGACGGGACGCCCACCAATGCGGTATATGGTTTTATGACCATTCTGCAGAAGCTGTTGGAGGAGGAGGCGCCGGACGCGGTGTGTGTTGCCTTCGATCTTCCCCAGCCCACGTTCCGCCACGAAATGTACAGCGGATATAAGGCCCAGAGAAAGCCCATGCCGGACGATCTGGCGATCCAGGTACCCATTCTTAAGAAGCTGCTGGACGCCATGAAGCTCATGCGGCTTGAGGCTGGCGGCTATGAGGCGGACGACATTCTTGGCGCCGTGAGCAAAAAATGCGGTGCGGCGGGGGACGACTGTGTCATCGTCACCGGTGATAAGGACAGCTTTCAGCTCATTACGGAAACCACCCATATCCGCCATGTGAAAACCCGGCTTGGTCAAACAGAGACCATCGAATACGATATTCCCCGGTTTACGGAGGAATATGGTTTTTTGCCAAACCTGATGATTGACCTGAAAGCTCTTATGGGCGATCCCAGCGACAATATTCCCGGTGTGAAGGGGATAGGCGAAAAGACGGCGATGGATCTTGTCCGGCGGTTTGGTTCAATTGACAAGATATACGGGCAGCTTCCCGAGCTGGATATTAAAGACAGTATTCGAAAAAAGCTGATGGAAGGTGAAGCTCAGGCGAGACTCTCCTACAGCCTTGCCCGGATTGATACGGACGCGCCGGTGAAGATGAGGCCCGAGGACGCCGGCAGAGCGGATTTTACCTCACCAGGGCTGTACGACCTGCTGAACAGCCTCGGATTTAATAAATTCATCGCCCAGTGGCAGTTGACTCCTGGGGAGAAGGCGGCTGCCCAGGCGGCGCGGGACGCTCTGGATTATATTGAAGGCGCCGGAATGGAAGATGTGATTCATGCCGTAAAGAATGCGGAATACCTTTCCGTTCTTGCCGGGGACGGCCTGGACACCCTGGAGCTTTGTGACGGAAAGAAAATATACACCGTGGGCTGGGCAGGATTCGACGGGGATTATCATGCGCTGTTGAAAGCGGTTTTTTCAGAGGACGTCAAGAAAGTGTCCCATAACGTGAAGGATCTGATGTCACAGCTTTTGGCGGAAGGGCTGGATACCGGAGGCTTTATTTTTGACACAGCGCTTGCGGCCTATCTCCTGGATCCTACGGAGACCAATTATACGCTTTCCCGAATTTCCCCGCGTTTTTTGGAAAAGAGTCTTCCGGACGTTCAGGCGGCCTTTGAGCTGTATCCGGTACTGAAGCAAAAGTTAACGGAAATTCAGGCGGAAAAGCTGTATTTTGAAACGGAGCTGCCCCTGTGCCAGGTTTTGGCCGAGATGGAGCATACCGGGTTTCTGGTGGACCGAAAAGCGCTGTTCGAATACGGCGAGGGGCTGAAGGCCGGGATCGACAGTCTTCAGGCCGAGATATGGCGCCAGGCGGGGCAGGAATTCAACATCAATTCTCCGAAGCAGCTTGGGGAGATTCTTTTTGATGTGCTTATGCTGCCGCCGGGAAAGAAAACAAAAACCGGCTGGAGCACAAACGCCGACGAGCTGGAAAAGCTGCGGGGAAAGCATCCGGTCATTCAGTACATTTTGGACTATCGTGAGCTTACCAAACTAAAATCCACTTATGCGGACGGGCTTTTAAAGGTCATGTCTTCAGACGGCCGGATACACACGAATTTCCGTATGACCGTCACCGCCACCGGGCGGCTGTCCAGTACGGAGCCAAACCTTCAGAATATCCCCATCCGAAAGGAGCTGGGCGGGGAGATCAGAAAAATGTTTGTCGCCGCGCCGGGGATGTGTCTGGTGGATGCGGACTACAGCCAGATTGAGCTGCGGCTTCTGTCTCATATCTCCGGCGATGAAACCATGATCAAGGCGTTTCTGGACGGGGAAGACATCCATCGGGTAACGGCGTCCCAGGTTTTCAACATACCCCTTGAGGAGGTAACCGCCCTTCAGCGCGGCCAGGCCAAGGCGGTTAATTTCGGAATCATATACGGGATATCCGCGTTTTCACTGTCCCAGGATATCGGCGTCTGGCCCAGCGAGGCCAAGGCGTATATCGATGCCTATCTGGGGAAATACCATGGCGTCCGCGATTATATGGAGACCGTCATAGCCGAAGCCAAGCGTGACGGATATGTCAAAACTCTTTATGGCCGCCGCCGCCCCCTTCCGGAGCTGAAATCCGCCAACTACAATACCCGCAGCTTTGGAGAGCGGGTGGCGCGCAATATGCCCATTCAGGGTACTGCGGCGGACATTATTAAATTGGCGATGGTCAATGCCCACAGGCGGTTTAAGGCGGAAGGCCTGAAATCAAGGCTGATACTCCAGGTCCATGACGAACTCATCGCGGAATGTCCGGAGGAGGAAGCGGAAACCGCCGCCCGCATACTTAGGGAGGAGATGGAGAATGTCGCCAGCCTCTCGGTGCCTCTGACGGCCGAGGCCGGTATCGGCAGATCCTGGGCGGAGGCGCATTGACATGATTCCATTTGAGGAAGCCGCCGTTATACTGGACGAGGCCGCGGACGCCCTGCCGAGAGTGATTTTTGAAAAACTCAACGGCGGGATCAATCTGCTTCCCGCAAAGAAGACTGACGCCGATGGGCTGCTGGTCATGGGAACGTACTTTTCAGGCCAGATGGGCCGGCATGTGGAGATCTATTACGGCTCCTTCTGCGAGGCATTTCCCGATATCAGCCACGAGGACGCAAAAAACCAACTGATCAAAACCATGAAGCACGAACTGATCCACCATGTTGAGGGTCTGGCCTGGGACCGCAGCCTGGAAATCTGGGACGAGGCGCATAAGGCCGAGCTTCTTGCCGGGCTGTACAGCCGCCCGCTCAGCGCCGACAGCATCCTTTTCGTCTGCCAGGACAACGCCGGACTGAGCGTAATCGCACAGGGGCTTTTTCAGCTTGCGGCCACAAAGACATGCCCGATGATCAAATGCGCCTCGGCGGGATTGGCTGACAATCCTCCGGAGCATGTTTGCGAGAAGGCGGTTAGTGCCGCCGCCAGGTATGGCGCGGACATTTCAGCCTACGTTCCCAGGCGGGTTACGCGGGACATGGTGGATGCGTTCGGCGCCGTGCTCTGCATGACCCGGGAGCAGGGAGACGAGCTGGCGGCGCTTTTTCCCGCCTTTGACGCTAAGATCATGTGCCTGGGCGAAACGGATATCCAGACGCCCTTTTGGGGAGGACAGAGCGGATGGCAGAAATCCGCCGACCGGATCGCCGGAGAGATAGAATATCTGATTGATGAGCTTTGCGCGGGGGGTTAAGGATGGGTGTGATCATCCGTGAGGCAAGGATTTCCGACATTCCTGAGATAGCGGCTCTGGAAGAGCTTTGTTTCTCACTTCCCTGGACGGCTCAGGCGCTCCGGGAACAGATTCAGAGCGACAGTCATGTTTTCCTGGTGGCGGAACGGGACGGAGTCCTGGCGGGATATGCCGGGCTTCAGTATGTGCTGGACGAAGGTTATATCACAAACGTGGCGGCGGCGCCGGCGTTCCGCAGGCAGGGGATAGCATCCGCCATTATGACCGAGATGCTTTTATGGGCAAAAAAACTTGAACTGGCCTTTCTGACCCTTGAAGTGCGGGAATCGAATTCCCACGCCCGCAGGCTCTATGAAAAGCATGGCTTCAGGGAAGTCGGAAAGCGCAGAAGCTACTATGAAAATCCCGTCGAAGATGCTATGCTGATGACAGTGTATTTGAAATGAGGCAGACAGATGATCATTCTTGCAATCGAGACTTCCTGCGATGAGACCGCCGTTGCCCTGGTGCAGGACGGCAGGAAAGTCATAACCGACCAGGTTTTTTCGCAGGCCGACCTGCACGCGGTATATGGCGGCGTCGTCCCGGAGATCGCGTCCCGGAGTCATGTGGAGGTCATTTCCCGGCTTGCCGACCGTGCCGTCGAGACTTCCGGGTTAAAAAAGCAAGACATCGACGCCGTGGCCGTGACCTATGCGCCGGGGCTGATCGGCGCGCTTTTGGTCGGAGTCAATTTCGCAAAAGCCGCCGCCTTCGCTCTGGGGGTTCCTCTGGTGCCAGTTCACCATATTCGCGGCCATATTGCCGCAAATTATCTCGCCTTTCCGGAGCTTGAGCCGCCATTCCTGTGCCTGGCGATTTCCGGCGGAAATACGCTTCTGGTGGATGTGCGCGGTTATACGGACATGCATGTCATTGGCGCCACGCGGGACGACGCGGCAGGCGAGTGCTTTGATAAAGCTGCCCGTGTTCTGGGGCTGCCGTATCCGGGGGGCAAGCCTCTGGACGAGCTGTCCCAATCCGGCAACGACGCAAAATACGCTCTGCCGGTTGGACACTTGGACGGACAGCCTTTTGAGATGAGCTTTTCCGGGCTGAAGACCGCCGTGATCAATACTGTTCACGGGGCGGAACAGCGGGGTGAGCCGCTGGACAGGGCGTCGCTGGCGGCGTCTTTTTGCCGGGCAGTGAGCGAAAGCCTGGTTCCCAGGACGATCCAGGCCGCCCACCGGCTGGGATATGGGAAAATTGCCGTAGCCGGCGGCGTAGCGGCCAATTCAAGGCTGCGCCGTGATTTTACGCAGGCTGCGGAGAAAGCCGGCGCGCAGCTGTATATCCCGCCGCTGAAGCTCTGCGGCGATAATGCGGCTATGATCGGCAGTCAGGCATACTACGAATTCGCCGCGGGAGTACGCGGCGATACGGCGCTTAATGCTTTTGCGACAAGGGAGTTATAATGGCAATGGGCATTCACGACGGACACAGGGCCAGGATGAAGAAACGCTTTTCAGAGCACGGACTCGACAATTTTGATGATGTGAACGTGATTGAGCTTCTGCTTTTCTATGCCTTGCCCCGCCGGGATACCAATACGGTAGCCCATGCGCTCCTGGATCGCTTCGGCGGCCTTAACGGGATCTTTGAAGCGCCGATCACGGAACTGATGAAAGTAGACGGCGTGGGCGAAAACGCCGCGATGCTGCTGAAGCTGATCCCTCAGACGAGCCGGCGCTATATGATCTCCAAAGGCATTACATATACAAATAATATCCTGTCGTCAACCACGCAGGCCGGGAAGTATATCGTCCCGCTGTTTATGTATGAGAAGGATGAAGTAGTCTATATGATCTGTCTGGATTCCAAATGCAAGGTCATTTGCTGCCGGCAGCTGAGCCGGGGCGTGGTGAATTCCGCAGAGGTCAGCGTCAGGCGGATTGTTGAGATTGCCCTTGGGAACAGCGCGGCCAGCGTGATCATTGCGCATAACCATGTCAACGGACTGGCGCTGCCATCCCGGGAGGACGAGCTGACCACAAGACGGATCTATTCGGCGCTGGCTCTGGTGGGTATCGCGCTGACAGACCATATCATTGTCGCGGGAGAAGACTATGTTTCTCTTGCGGACAGCGGCCTTTTAAGGGGATATTAGTCATTGTTTTGTAAGCAATGCAGGACAGTCGTCAACTGTCCTGCATTTTTTGTATCAACACATCTGCCGCATGTCGTCACATTTGTGCATTATGTAAACTAATTCTTCACTTGGACAACTTTGTTATTAAAAAACCGAGTTTTACATTTAATGTAAATAATTGAAGTTTAAATTGATAATCCAAATATTTAAGGCTGTTGATAAACCTGTTGACAATGTTGATAACTATCAGAATATTTTTCTGAAATAAAATTATGTTAATTGGAGTTGATTCAGAAAGATGATAAAATCATAGAAAACCGCATCCAAAATGGGATAAAGTCCTGATATTTATCCTTAAAGAAGCGAGGCCCGCGGATTTTGTCGTAATCTGTCTACAACTTTTCTTTCAATATACTAAATGTAATATTCGTAAAACAGATAATTTGGGTTGACTTGGGGGATGCTCGTATGCTAAAATACATGAGCGCTGTAAGGGCGGCGGTTTTTTAATATATAGGCTAGCGTAGCTCAGCCGGTAGAACCGCCGATTCGTAAACAGCAGGGCGCTGATTGTAGATAAGATTTGCTATTTTCAAAATCGAAAAAATGGTAATCTAACAAACAGGGTGTGGCGAAGAGCCGATTCTCATAGAAGATGCTGGCATAGCTCAGTCGGTAGAGCAGCTGATTCGTAAT
>DIRC01000038.1:13712-49495 GCA_002427465.1 Clostridiales bacterium UBA5446
AACCATACCTGATCAGGTATGGTTTTTGTGTTTTCCGGAGGTAACGTGATGGCGAAAAAAGATTATACCGTTTCCATGAAAAACGCGGAGGCGTCCATCCGCATGGAGGGTTATACCGTAACACCAAGATGGGTCGGGGTGTCCTTAAATAAAGACGGTAACCTACTTTTGCCTTCATGCGCCAGACGCTTCTTTCCATTTTATATATATTTCAATGATTGAAGTCATTTTGCAGCTATGATATAATGAGCGTAAAATGACTTGAAAGGTGAGGAGGAGCCATGAAGAGAATATGGAAATTTGCAACAGCGATCCTGTTGGCATTTATCATGATTGTCGGCATATCGTCCGGTGCGGCCGTATATGGAGCGGGACTGTCGCCGATTGCGGCGCTGGAACGGACGATTACCTACGAGGACACCGACTGCGGCGGCGAAATTTCCTTCGTCATCCCGATCATCGGCGATACGCCGGGGACATGGAATATCCACATCGCGGGGCGCGCGGAATACGCGGACGGGTTCAGCAGGAGCCTGCATTATCTCGATGCGGAAAATGAAGCCAAAGCCTGGAAGGCGGGGCAGACCTACATTGTGCCCGTCGATCCCGCCTGTAAGGAGCTGACGATGGAGGCCGCTTTCACCGCCGCCGACGGCACGGTATCGGCCGGGAGCATCGACCTGCGCGCCCTGACGCCGCTGGCGCTCGCTGACAAATACAAGGCTCCGTCGGTTGCCGCCTTTACCGCTGCGGACGGAACGCGGATTGACAAAGCGGATAACTGGTATACGCTGCCGCGCAAAGTGCTGCTGACGGTTCGCTATGACGGCTTGCCCGATACTATCTCAGTCTATCTGACGCCGACCGGAACAGAGATGAGCGCCTACCGTGAGCGGATAGCGGCAGTTGTGCCGCAGCAGACGGGCGGGACGGTGCAAGTGGAGCTCAACTTCTCACAGGGCCAGCTCGCACATTTGGACGTTGTAGCCGAGTATGACGGCTTGTCGCTTTACTCCGACTTGTATAATATCTATTATGAACATACGTACTCAACATGGGCGCAGGACTATATCAACGACGCCGACCGTTATGGGATATTGCCCTCAAGCCTGCAGACCTGCGATTACAAGGCGGGCATCACCCGCGAAGAATTCTGCGAACTCGCCTATGAGACGATTGGCGCGATGCAGGGCTCAATCGCCTATTCCGGCGCATTGAACGAATCAAACGCCAGCGGGGAGACGGATTTCTTCGAGCGGTACGGCTTTGGCGCAAAGCCGATTTATCCTTCCGCGCCTGAGGGCAAAGCGCCGTTCTCCGATACAGATAACGCGCACATCGCCGCGCTGTATGCGCTCGGAATCGTCGAAGGCAAGGGCGGCGGCTTCTTTGCGCCGACCGACAGCCTCACGCGGGAAGAAGCGGCGGCAATCGTGGGGCGCATGGCGGCATATTTCCATTTGCAGCGTTTTGACGATGGCCTAACCTTCTCCGATGCGCAAGTGATTTCCGCCTGGGCGCAGGATGACGTCGCGCGCGTATGCGGGATGGGCCTCATGGTTGGTATGGGCGACGGCACGTTCTCGCCGCGCACAGACTATACGCGCGAGCAGGCAATCGCCGTCGCGGTCCGCCTAATGGCAAGCATCCCGACTGCGAAAGAGGAAATCGCGGCAGGCAGATACTTTGTCTCTAACAGCATGTATCTGTGGGTCGAGGATGCGGATGGCAAGATTCTGCTCAAATTGCCGTATCATTGGGACGCCTATCAATACCGCCCCGACTACGGATATATCGGCCTGCGCTTCTTTACCCACGATGGGAAACTGATCGCCACCGGTTCCGGCAGTGACACGCCTGCCGAGGCGGAAGACTACACCTCGTTTTTCGATGTTGAGAGCGGGCAAAAGCTCTTTTCGCTCGAAAACGCTACCGCCGATGCGGGCAGCTTCTTTGGCCTGACGGTGGGCGGCAAGTACATCATCACCGAGAGGTTCGTGCCTGGCGCGGAATTTGGAAGATGGGAGACCTGTTACGGAGTCTATACCTTCGAAGGCAAGGCGCTGATGGCGACGAAGTACGACTGGGATGCCCTCCGCAGCGCCGGCTATGTCAATACACAGGACAGCGTAGGATACGTTTGGGAATGAATATCAGCAGTGCAAAAGCCGCGGCTCTCCGGAAACGGAGTCTGCGGCTTTTGTATAGCGCGTATGGAACCCCACTATGGTATCCTGTGTCACTAACGTGGGGCGACACCAGATGCAAAACCAATTGGATGAGCTGTACGACCGGTACAACCGCTTCGCTCATGGCAGCGTGAAGACTCTCAGCTGCGGAGATAACTATGGATATCATTCGGGTAATGTGCGGTTAATACCAAAGACCAAAAGTTCATCCTCGGTAATTGCCATGCTGCCGATTGCCCGTAATGCGCCGCCGCTGTATTCTGTCCGCGCCAAATCAAAAGCTGAAGTCTAAAACCCTTGTTCATCATTGTCAATGTTTACCCATTCACGTAACCCGAAATCGGAAGTAGGGATAGGCGAGGTTTGAGTTAACGCATACCGTGCACCCACGTCTGCGAATAATGGCACAGCGGCAGACTCAAACACCAATGCGCCGTCGGCCGCAACCGTAAATTTTGCGATTACATCACCGTTCTTTACACCGTAAGCACTTTCTGCTTCCCTCGTTTCGATATTCGCATAAATTAGCAATTCATTCTCTGCGAATGAATAGGTACAGGCAGGCAAGAGATAACTGCTGATCAACGGTGTTGCAAGATTTGCCGTTCCATTTTCATATAGAGTTATGGATGCCAGACGTTCAAATTTCTGTTTTTCGGTCATGTTTTCTAAATAATATGTCTGTGTAGGAATTGGTAGAGACCCATCACCATAAAAAACATGAATAACATCAGAGCCCAGTCCGTGATACCCGCTGCCATCATCGTCTTGATGCAGCGGCTGCACATCAAGCCTGATGTGCCACCCATTGCTGCCGGTTAATCCATTTATGTTATAAAATACGCATGGCTGACCATCATCGGGGATGCCGCCTTCTATAATTCTGATAATATACATATCAGGATTATCATGGATAAGGCTGCGTATATGCTCTTGCGGAAGATATTTGAGGGCTTCCAAATAATGCTTTAAACTATATTGGCTTTGGGGGGGTTCTTGTAGATGGGGTTCGGTAATCCGAAAATTGCGCTCATCCGGGAAGATACGAAGCTGAGAGGCATAATATGGGCTCCCACCGGTTTTATTCTTCGAAACAAACATTGAAACGGTTGCTGGTTGCTTCCAGTCGAAGCTATCCGAAACATTCAATTGAAAATTGTCACCGGGCACAATAAATGTGGTCATCCTTAGCACCGGTAACCGGCACTATATGGCGAATTATTGCGTCGGGCTGCAAATCCGAAAGATTGACGCCCGGCATGGAGAGGGTTTTATCAGCTTCCCTGTTCAAGGCAAAGCCAATACTAAACACAACCGCCAGAGCCGCCGAAACTGCGATAATCACCCGCGACGGTTTTTTGAAATACAATACGTTCTTAATCCGTGCCTTTATGCCGCCCTCACCAAAAGCCAGGGGGCTGCCGCCAATATAGCGCCCTTAGGTTGCCAGCGACCCGCCGAAAGTATCTTCTACATAACGGCGGCTTTGACGGGCAATTTGTTCGTCACGGGTAAGCACAACCGATACATTTGCGTTCTCGTTTTTAAATACACCCTTGTCGCATAGCTTTTCGGCCATATCGCCGGCAGGGGGAACTGAACGTTCTAATTGAACTCAACGACGCGGTCATCGGGGTTAAGGCGAAACATTGGGCTATGATATTGTCTGGCAAAAACGCAGGTTATAAGGAAAATAAGTATGCGGCAAATGGTCAAATCTGTTGACAGTTGTAATCAGAACGGATATAATGTGTTTACAATAGTAACCAGAAGGAATGTGATGATTGTGACCCCACAGAATGTAAGCCTCACAACAGCGGAATGGAGCGTTATGGAATGCCTCTGGGAGAAATCGCCCATAACCGGCCGTGAGGCCACAGACTGGCTGGAGAAGCGTATGGGCTGGAACCGCAGCACAACGCTGACGCTGCTCCGCCGCATGGAAGCAAAAGGAGCTGTGATCAGTGATACGGAGGGTGGCATGAAGTCGTTTCGGCCCCTTGTTCGCCGCGAGGATGCCGCTTTGAGGGAAACGGAGGATTTTCTCGGCAGGGTCTACAAGGGCAGTTTGAGCCTGATGGTCAGTTCGCTTACAAAAAAGCAATCGCTTCCCCAAAAAGAAATTGATGAGCTGTACGCGCTATTGCGGGGATTGGAGGCGGGCAAGGATGATTGAATGGATTGTCAGCTCCTGCTTCCTGATTGCTGTCATCATTGCGCTGCGGTATATCCTCAAGGGAAAAATCAGCCTGCGGCTGCAATATTCGCTCTGGGCGCTGGTGCTCTTGCGGTTACTGGTGCCGGTGAGCTTTGGGAGCACGGGATTCAGCGTGATGAATATGCTGCCGGAGAACCCTGCTGAGGCCGTACTGTCTGCTGCATTGTCCGTCGGCGTGCCCCATGACGCCTATACACTCACTGAGGGGACGATAGCCACCCCGGAAGAAAATACAGCTGCCGGAGTGCAAAACGAAACGCCGCGCTGCAATGAAGGTGCTGTGACGGATGTTGAAGCCCATGTTATGGATTGGGGGACAATTGCGCTTGCCGTCTGGTTTACCGGCATTGCAGTTGTTGGGTTATTCCTGCTCATCTTTAATCTGCGCTTTGCTGCACGAATAAAGAAAACGCGCCGTGTTATGAATGCGGGAGAATACAAACTTCCGGTATATGTCACCAACGCCGTGGATACGCCTTGCCTGTTCGGACTTTTCCACCCTGCCATTTATGTGACAGACGAGGCAGCGGAAAATGAAGTAAAGCTGCATCATGCCCTAGAACATGAAGCGACACATTTCCGCCACGGTGATCATATCTGGTCAATTCTGCGCGGCGTATGTCTTGCCCTCCACTGGTATAACCCCCTTGTCTGGTGGGCGGCGGTGATCTCGCGGCGCGATGCCGAACTGGCCTGCGACGAGGACACTATACGGCGAATCGGCGAGGGCGAGCGGGCGGAATACGGCCGGACACTCATCGGCATGACCTGTCAAAAGCGTACGGCTCTGCTGCTTGCCGCAACCACCATGACGGGCAGCAGGAGTAGCATCAAGGAGAGAATTATGCTCATAGCCAAGAAGCCCAAAACGGCGTTTTATACGCTTGCTTCCGTTGTCCTTATAGCCGTTGTAGCAGTTGGCTGCACGTTTACAAGGGCGGAAAACAACAACGGGCCGTGGAGCTGGGCAAGGGATTTGTCGCAGGAAAGCGTTACTTCAGTCGAGTTGTGGGAAGCGAATGATTTGCGTCCCCTTTCAGCCGATGAAATTACAACGCTTGTCTCCATTCTAAATTCCCTTAAGCAAGAAAATTTCACTGAGAATAAGGATTTGGTTGGCGGAACGCCCGGATATGGACTGAGGATAATAACAAGCAGCGGAGAGTACGACCTCAATGAGTCCATCGCTCCAGCCGGCGCTTTTGAAATGAGTTATGGCGACAAGCAGTGGTGGATTGACAGCGCCGCGCTGTATGAGCTGTGGGACAGCGCCGGTCATGCATCTGCGCCTGCTGAATATGGCGCTGCTGATATCGACAGTATCATAATCGACTGCCTGAACAGTGACGGGGCTTATGCGGAAGCTGCACAGTACAACCTGATTGAATGCCTGATAAAATTCCCTGCGCATACGCTTGAAGCTGTTGGTGCGAGAGATGAAGGGATACAAAACTGGCTGTGCTGGACGATTGCCGAAAACATAAAAGGAATGGCGCTGGATGCGGGAGATGCGCTGACCGCAGACGGCCTCAGTGAAAACGGCCGGCACGCCTGCGCGCTGATTATTGAATATCTGTCAGAGGATAAGGAGGCGCCTGAAAGCTGGCGGCAAATCTATTTGGACTTTTGGAAAGAAACGCTGTCTGTTCGAGCAAATGACGGCGAGATTCTTGGAATAGGCCTTATGGATTTTAACTTTGACGGAGTTCCAGAGCTTGCCGTATGGCAGCCCTCCGCTTCCGCATCGGAATTTGCGGTGCTATACTACACTGATGGAACGCAGACCTATCACAACATCGGCAGTGGATATAATGCGGTACTCTGTTCCGGCCACCTGTCGGACTATACGCTGACGGAGACGCCGCCCCCTACGTTCTGGCTGGTAAGAAGCCGGGAAACCGATGCGCATTTTTGGTGTGTCCACAGCCAGAATGGACAGGATGACAAAATTTGGGGCGGCTATCAGCTCCTGTATGCTGACGATGAGCGGTTGGTCGGCTCCTATGAATCGGATGCCGGCGCGCAGGAGGCGTGGGAGGCATTCGACTCCCGGTATGAGATTGTCGATCTGGATTATTCCGCATTTGTCCTGAGCGTATTGGCCGGAGACAGTCTCGATACCGCAAGCGTGAATGCATTATTAAACTCATGGCGGCCATTTAACTGATATCGATTATTAGGAATGAAAGAGCAATCATCTTAAACAGCTCATCAAATTATGCGGAGGCCCCGGATAAGAGCAGCGGCAAGGGGATGCAGAAAATACATCACTGGCTCCAAATAAAAGGGCAGGCTAAAGCCTGCCCTTTTATTTGGGTTACGGCGGACGAAGGCCGCACCAACCATTTGGGTTAACATCCTCGGGCGGAGGAGCCGCCCTGCGGGAACTCGGCTTCAGCGAGATTCACGCCGCACCCGCGGCGGCGCGCTCCCGCACGTGCGGCGGATCGCCCTTTACAAAAAGCCCCAAGGATATCCGGATATCCCTGGGGCCTTTACTTCGAATAATTCAAATGGCTATGATGCAATCCGTCTTGCTCCCCAATAGTTGGTCGTGTAATAATCTGACGAAAGACTCGATATTTTTACCACGTCGCCGGTATGGGGGGCATGGATGAACTGGCCGTCGCCGATATAAATACCGGTGTGTCCAATGTAGCTGCCGCCTTGGGAGGTAAAGAGGATGACGTCTCCGGGGGCCAGCTCGGAGGAAGACACGGCAGTTCCGGAATAGGCGAGGCCTGCCGCAGTGCGGTTTACCGTATAGCCGTAATGCTTATAGCAGTAGTAGACAAGACCCGAGCAGTCAAAGCCTGAGGGAGAGGTACCGCCGTAGACATAAGGAACGCCGAGGAAGGTCATGGCGTAGTCTACGATATCCTGCCCCGTACCAGTGCCTGTCCCCGCCGAATCGCCGTACCAGTCGCTGTTGCCGCCGTAGCCTGTGTCGGAGGAGCCTGCCTGATTTGCGGCTTCCTGCTCGGCGCGTATGCGATCTAACTCAGCCAGTTGAGTTTCCACATCGCTGATTTGCCCGCTAAGGGAAGCCTGAAGAGTGTTCACGGATTGAAGCTGGGTTTCATATTCTGACGAATCGGCCGCCAGGCTCGTCAGAACCGTCAAAACGGCCTCTTGCTGCGAGGTAAGATCCGCCTGTTTTTCCTGATAAGCGGCAAAGACCTCCTCCTGGGCAGCCATTTCGGCTTCCATGTCGGCTTTCGCGCTTTCAATCCGTTCCTGTGCCTCCTTGATATCATTCACAAGGCCGTCATAATATGTCATGATTTCCCGGATGGTATCGATACGGCTCAGGAGATCCTCCAGGCTGCTGGCGCCCAGCAGGATTTCCAGGTATGTATAGCTCCCGTTTTCCTCCATTGTCCGTATGTATGCTCTATAATTTTTCAGCAGTACCTGCTTTTTTTGCCTGTTGACGGTGAGCTCATTTTCCATCCGGGCTATGTTGTCAGTATACAACGCGATTTGCTCCGACAGAATGTCGATTTCCGAGTTCGTAATCTCCAGCTGTTCGGTCAGAAGTTCAAGCTTCTCCGTCTGAGATGCCACCTGGCTGCTCAGCGCATCCAGCTGCGACTGTATGCCGGATTTCTCCTCGGCCAGTTGTGCCTGCTGCTGTTTTAATTTGTTTAGCTCCGATTGGCTGACGGCTTGGGTGGGCGTTTGCAGCAGCGCGAAGCCCATGATCAGTACAAGAGCGAGCGCCATTAGCCAGGCAGTCTTATTGCGTTTGCTTAAGGTAAAAAACATATTCATCACCAATAGATTACAAATTGATGCAAGCATAATACCACGATTGCTTCGCAATTTTAGTATAAGGCGTCATCATTTTGGATTGCACCGCCAGGGGCGAGAAAATGGAATGAAAATAGGGTATAGTAGCCAGATTGCGGCTATTATACCCTAAGTGAGGCTAATTTGCAACTCTATTCCCGGGACATGCCTTCCCGGGACGCTCAGTGCATTACAATTTGCTATTTTCCCGTTCACCTACTCAGGTCGGAAAAATACACTCGCCGCAGGTAATTGCGGGCTTTTCCAACTTAAATACCCGTTTGGTATTTTCCGGCATGGCAAGATAATATTCCCACGTGGATTTGCAGTGAGAATCGGAAAACAAAGCGGGGCGGCCGGCCCGGTGTTGCTTTTTCAGTCTCATTGCTTAACGGCTACGCAAGCCAACTCACCCTCTCTGACAAGCCGTACGAAAATTCCGGCAAGGGTGGGATCAAACTGTTTTCCAGCTCCAACTTCAATTTGTGCGGCTGCGCTTTCAAAGCTCATCGCCCTGTGATACGGCCTGTCTGTTGTCATTGCGTCAAAAGCATCCGCAATGGCAAGGCACCGGGCGGTGACCGGGATATCTTCACCGGCGATACCAAGTGGATAGCCGCCGCCGTCCCAACGCTCATGATGTCCCACGGCCGCGGGGATCACGTAATCCATCGACGGAAGGTGGCGGATCATTTCGATCGCGTTGTTCACGTGGCTCTTTATGGTCTTGTATTCTTCGTCCGTCAGTTTTCCCGTTTTGCCCAGGATACTCTCCGGGATGCTTATCTTCCCAATGTCATGAAGAATCCCGGCTTCATAGATCAGCCTGATCTGATCCTCGTTAAAGCCTGCGGCTGTCGCCAAAATGGCGGAGTAAAGAGCCACATTCCGACTGTGCCGATACGTATAGTGGTCCTTTGCGTCAATCGCCGAGGTCAGGGCGGAAATCACCGTCATATTCGCCTGGTACGCCGCGCTCAGGTTGCTCGTATTCTCAACTATGCTCAGAGCCCTTTCCGATGCCTTTTTAAAAGACGCAGAGGAGCCCTTAAAGAGGATGATACGATCCTTGCCGCTTTCCTTCGCGCTGTATACCGCCAGATCCGCATGGTCTATCAGCTCTTTGTAGGTTGACGCCGAATATGGGCTGACGCAAATACCGCAGCTAAAGGTAATCGGCTTGAATTTCTTTCTTTCAGGCGACGCGTTCAGTGCGTTTACCCGTTTTTTGATTTCCCGCGCCAGCATTTCGGCCTGACGCCCGTCGTAATGGGGGAGAAGGGCGGCGAAAACCTTTCCGCTGTACCGGAAGACCATTCCGGAATCGCCTACGGACTGCTTGATGATTTCCGCTACCAGACGCAGGGCTTTGTCGCCTTCAACAAAACCGTAAAGCTGGTTATACAGCTTGAAATCATCCATGTCGATATAGAGCAGGCCAAGACTGTCGTCTTTGCAGGCTTCAAACTCCAGCCTTATGTGCTCGGTGAAAAACCGATAATTATAGGTGTCCGTCAGGCTGTCTATTCTGGCTTCTCGATACATCTGCTCGTAAAGGCCGGCATTTTTTACGGCGATTGAAGCAATAGAGCTGACGGTTTCCAGAAAATTGAGCTCCGTATAGCTGAAATTGACGCCCTTTTCCTTGTCCGACAGGAGTATAAGTCCGACGATGTTATCGCCATCCTTCAGGGCGAAAATACAGGAAAGAGACAGGCGCTGGAACAGCTCCTTTTCGGATTTCCAAATAGATAGATAAAGGGGGTCCTTCCTGAAATCGCTGAGCAAAAGGTATTGCCCGTTAGCCCTGAGATATTTTACGCAGGGATTATCGGCGGATATGGAAAAGCGTTTTTTAACCAGCTGCTCGGAGCTGTAGGACGCCATGAAAACATTGTCTTCGGGAAGGCACACATACACGCAGCCGACGGGGACTTCTTCCTTGATGATTCCGATCAGCTTACGCATAACCTCGCCGGTATTGAGGCTTTGGGATACTTCCGTCGAAAAGCGCTTAAGCAGGCGGTTCTGCTGTTCTTCCCGGGTAAACAGGGCGTCGATCAGCTTCTTCAGCATGACGAAAACAGCCGTGATGACCATGGAGAAAAGAACGGCGACGATCGTGGTTATGGCCGAGCCGCTCAAGTTATAATGCACATCGAGGAAGACGCTGAGTGGCTGGATAAAATAGGCGGCGGCAAGTATGCATAAGAGAGCGCCAATCATCAGAACCACCGATCGGGAGATCAGCAGCCGCATCTGGAACATACGCTTTTTATAAAGGGCCCACATCAGCAAAAAGGCGAAAATAATGCCGGAAAGGGTATCCCACGGAAAGACATTTCCGGGAATCAGCTGAAGCATGTTCCCAAGCAGGACGGCGCAGCATCCCATAATTATGTAAACCAGGCCGGGGGTGCTCATGCCCTTTTCCTTAATGATGTGCCTGAATACAAAGACCATCGTAATAATATAAAAAAGGAAAAAGAGGCAGGGGAACAGGATGGGCCAGCCAATGTCGTATACAAAAACAATTCCGCCGTCTTCCCTTACCAGCATGGAAGGCGCGTCAAGAATCAGCCCCAGCGCCGTAAGAATTTCAAGCAAAAATGTCAGGCCCGCCAGAACAGCCTTAAGGAAAAAGCCTTTTAACCGGGCAAAGCTGCTGATAAACAGGAAAATCAGAAACGCCAGGGCAAAAAGCGACATAATGGAAACTAAGAACCAAAACGTAATGCCGGGAAATACCCGCAGACGCATCAGGATTGAGCCGCCCGTCCACAGAATGAAGCCGCCCATCACCACAATAAAATATTTGATGTCGGGATTCTTTTTTGCGGCCAGAAATGTGACAAAAATGAATATGTAGCAGCACAAAGCGGTGAGGTTTACATAGAGGTACGGTACATCAATCATAGCTACGCATACCTCCCGAATATATCTGATTTTGTCTGACATTTGATCAGCTCGGAAATATCCATGGAATCAGGATTGATGCGCGGCAGCTTTCTGCCGGTATCACGAACATAAGCAGATATCGTCCCGTATTTGAGGATCGTAATCACGAGCGGTTCCATACCCAAAAGCTTCTTCAGGTCATTGTAATCGCTATCAAAATATTTAAAATATACCGACAAATGCTCGGTGATGACCTGCTTTTTTGTCACTTCCAGGCCTTGTGTCTCCGGAAGCAGCTCGATATACATATGCAGATATGGGATGCCCTTTCCGTCGAATTCCTTCTTTGCAAGCCATTCGCCGATGCCCAGCTTGGAAAGGGTGATAACCTCATCAATAGAGGCTTCCGTTATCCTGGTGAAGCCGGCAATGTCAATGATGGTCGGGATTCTGTCCACAAAGGTGAAGCGGGGAAGCGCATCGGTCTCCGTGGATAGGCAGCGATACATGTCTCCGATTCGGTAACGCATGAACGCGCCTCCGTGGAAGACGCTGATCACCAGCTCATAAGTTTCTCCCGCGCGGACCTCGTCCATCAGGCAGGTGCGCGGCTTGTACGCGCTGTCTGCAAGGTTTCGGCGCATTTCCGATTCGGGGATGAATTCATAGAAGCAGGCATCCGGAAAGAAGATCATGCCCCGCTGCTCCCAGGTCTCAGCCGCGATACAGGTGCTTTCCGTCCCGGCAGCAATCTCGATGGGGTCAACGCCCCAGGCTCTGGCCAGGGAATCTTTATAGCACCGGGAATCGGTGCCGGCGCATACGAAGCCCTTGATCCGGAAAATATCCCCGGGTACGATGTCCACTCCATTTTTACGGGCGAGATATTTCGCCCGGAGATAGCGTGCAGCAATGGGCAGGGACACGGGAACGTGCCTGCCGCCGCTGGCCTTGCCGAAGTTTTCAGTGATATAATTTGCCACGCTGCCGATAGCGAAGAAGTAGTCGACCCCGCCCTTCATCGCCATTGAAAAGCCTTTCTTGATGCGCTCGGAAAAGCTCATTGCGTTTGCGTCTGCGTCGGGGAGCCAGGTAAAATCAATGTCCTCGCCCAGAAGGGAAGGGATAAGCCCCGTGGCATAAGGAAGAGGAGCGCCGCCGTATAGCACGCGGTCGCCCTTGCCGGCGGAAAAGTCGTATTTTGAACGCCCGGAGGCCAACAGGGTGATGGATACAATATTGTGCCTATAGGTATCCAGCATCTCCCGGGTGTAGGGCGCAATCTTTATCGGGCGAAAGCCGCCTTCCCAGGTGGTCTCGATCCAGATAATGGGATCTCCCGGGAGCATATCGCTTTTGCGCCCCAGAAGGATATCCGCATAGTCGGCGTAATCGGTCAGGGGCATGGTTTCACGGAATTCATCGGTGTTTTTGGGATCGGCGCCGCCAAGCAGTTTACTACCCAATCCGGATGATTTCCAGGCACGCAGCTGCTCATCCATAAGCCTGCGCTGAATGTACATATATTCGCAGATGCTGAGATCCAGGAACCCGCAGTATTCCGTCCAGATCTGCTTTTTATCGTATGTTTTTAATTTTTCCTGAAATCTCATTGTCCGCTCACGCTCTCAGTCCGCTTTTTGCCCAAAGCGTTTTTTATGCTGCCGGGTGTGGGAATAAGAAATGGCGTCACTTTTTTATACGCTTCATAGCCTGTCAGGATAATCGGGAAAGCATATCCGTCTTCAAACAGGACTAGAGCTAAATTAAGAAGGGTATAGATAACCGCTGAATAAAAAGGGAAGCCGCCCATAAGCCAAAGGCAGAAAAAAACGAAAGTCAGCCAAATTAAGCCGGGGTGGCGGCACAGGGCATAAAACCCGGAATCATAGACCGGGCGCTTCTTGCCGGGGGACACGTATGCCTGGCCGGCGGGAAAAGAGAAAAACAGGGTGCAGATCAGAAGTCCCATAAATACGGCAAAAAGCAACAAAAGCAGTATCCGCCCCATTGTACCGGATACTGGCGCGTTTTCGATTTTAAGCTGAAATATGACGGAGACGCCAAGCAGAACCACGCCCGCTGAAAAGCAGGGCGCCAGAAACCTTTTATGCAGTCTGGCATCGTTATAATCCGCCAAAAAAAACAGGGCAAAAGAAAGGCAACCAAGTAAAAACAAGCAGTCGCCACCTCTCAAATGGTAATCACAAAACAGAAACAATTTAGTGACTTTAATATATTATACAATAATTGGTCAGTCAACATAAATCTGGGGGGATTACGCTAAAAATGCCGAAATATTTGTAACCAGGCACAAAATTCCGGCATTTTGCGTTAACATAAGTTTCAACAAGGCGGAGTTTATTTTTCGGATTGACCAAACACTTGCTTCATATAGGGAGTTTTAAGCAGGGCGCTGAAAAGGGCCGCGCCTGCCGCCGCGCCGAAAACGCCTTGCAGCAGATTGAGGGGGATGTCCGCCGCCGCGGCCAGGCCGAGGCCCAGGACAAAGCAACCGTAAAGGAAATATCCCGCAACCATCACCAGTCCCGAAACAAGACCCGCAATAAACGCGGAGGGGTTGGGCCGCCTGAGCCCCATGGAATTGAGCAGCAATCCGGCGGTGATGGCCATCACCGCCTTGATCACCAGGGTGGCCGGTGCATAAATCATATATCCGGCAAGGATATCCGCCAGCGCCGAGCCAAGCCCGGCGGCAAAAGCGCCCCAGCCCGGGCCCAGCAGAAAAGCGCCCAGCAGCACCACCGCGTCACCCGCATGGACATACCCGCCCATCGGGGTGGGGAACTTAATTACCATGGTCGCCCCGCAGCAAAGGGCGGCAAACAAGGCCGAAAAAACCAGCTTTCTAATTCTTATATTACTCATAAGTCTCTTCCAATCCTTTGTCATTTATCCGTGTTGCGCCAAGACAGATACCGAAAAGAACAAAAAACGCAAAAAGCACACGGGGATAATACCAGATATATTCCACAAACGAAGCGGCGGCCAACCCGATGAAGGAGGCGCAGCAGGCGATAAGGGTAAGCCTAATAACGGAAGAATCGGTTCTGTGAAGGGCGAAAACGGCGTTTTTGACGTTTCTGAACATCATCCACATAAAAGCGCAAAATCCCAAAGCCCCCAGCTCAAGAAACAGCTCAAGATAGAGCATCTGCGAATGAAATACGCCCTCGGTCGCCCACTTTCTGGCATAGGCCGGATAGACGGCGTTAAAGGTTTCCGGCCCGAGCCCGATTCCGGTCAGCCACTGGCCCTTGTCGCCCAGCAGCATCAGGATTCCGTGCCACACATAGAAGCGGTGGGCGGTGGACGTGTCCCGACTGTTGAAGATTGAAGCGACGCGGGTCATTACGCTGTCCGGAAGAAAAGGAAGGGCCAGAATTCCTGCGACAAAAACCAGGGGTAGGAGCTTTTTCTCGGCAAAATAGACGAAAACCAGGGCGGCGATCAGGATAGAAATCCAGCCGGAACGGGAATAGGTCATCAGCATCGCCAACATTGGCAGAGCGATTGCCAGACAAAGCGGCAGGCGCAGGAGGGGATTTTTCACATTCATTGCAAACGCCGCGCAAAGGGGCGTGAACAAAACGAGAAACTCAGCGTAGTTGTTGGGGTTATCCAGCGTGGCGTAGACCCGGCCGGGCACCCCCTGATTGTTGGCCAGATCGGTCAGGAGCATATCTACCTTAACGCCCATGATGCGCTGAACTACCGCGTACAGCGCGGTAATCATGACGGCGGCGTAAATAAAGCCCATCAGCTTCATGAGGCTGGCCTCGTCGGTGATTGCGGCTGTGATGATAAAAGTGAGCAAAAAAGCCGTGATAAAGAACATGAGGACCCGGAAGCTGTCGCTCATGTCCCGGGTAAAGATCAGGCTGAAAAAACAGGCAAAGACAAAGAGCAGAAAAGGGAATCCCAGCTCATGCGGATAAAAGGCCGGGCGCTTTCCAGCAGCCGCCAGCAGCGCCAGCACCACAAAAAGGGCGCCGGAGGCCAGAATGGCGTATGAATTTGACCAGAAGTTATGGGGAGCTATAAACATAGCGCAGATAAAGGCGCCCAAAAACAGTTCGAAGTTCATAAGCCGCGAGCCGGAGCACCAAGCCAGAAGACGGCTTCCGGAGCGTGCGCGGGCTGTGGCTTCATACAGTCTGCGCGGCAGATAAAGCAGGCCGTCGATTATTCCCCTGAGTATTGCGGCAAAAAGGCTGTTTCGATAACTGCGCTCAATCACGCTGTCCCGACCCAAAAACCGAACGAACGCGCTGTTTTCGGCCGCCAGGGAGAGGGGACGGAAAAGTACGCTGAGAAAGGCCAGCAGCCCGCTCTGGAGCCAGCAGGCGTAAAGACTGCCGATTACGCTGTATCTTACCATAGGGGGCACCCCGCTTTCACGCTTGGCATGCGATTTTTATTCCGCCGGCTCAATGGCGCTTACCTTAAGGTAAAGCTTGCTCTGCCCGGCATAAATGGTCAGCGTATGCCCAACGCCGTACAGGGTGCCGTTGATGTTGATGCCGTGCTCCCCAATGACTCCCTGGACATCGCAGCGGAGGGTAAAGGCACAGTAGCCGTCCTTGGAGGTCTGAACGGTATTGCCGTTGTCGTCGAGAAGGTAGGTGACTGAATCGGCCTTGGTCCAATCTCTGACGGTGCCTATGGTCACGTTGTCGCCGGAATCCCACACACTGTCGCCCATATTTATTTGATCGGCCACATAGTCGGGGCATTCCTCATAATAAAAACTGACCACGGCCGCCTGAGTATTGGCAGCCGTGCTTTCGGGGCCGAGAAACTTCAATCCCAGGAAAACCGCGGCGGCAATCAGAACGAGAATAATAATCAGGTCGATCAGATTGATTTTTCCAAAAAGCCTGCCTTTTTCGTCAATCATAAATGGTATTCCTTCCTTACTGCTAATATTGATACGCGCGGAATACGTCCCACGCAAGACGGTTCAGATCAAAGCTCTCCTCAACCTTTTTCACGGCATTTGCGGCAAATTCGGCCCTGAGGCTGTGGTTTTCCATCAGTTCCAGCACGGCGCCGGCGAAGGCTTCCGTATCCCCGAAATCAACGGTTTTTCCGCAAGTGATATCGGTTTCCGCCAAATCCCTGTTTCCGCCCACGTCGGTAAGCACGCAGGGGAGTCCGGCGTTCATTGCCTCCAGAATGGCGAAGCTCATGGCCTCATTCCTGGAGCTGGTGTTCAGATAGAGGTCTGAGCCGCGCAGGATGCGGGGGGTATCCGTCCTGTATCCAGCCTGGAGCACACAGCCGCCAAGCCCCAGGGCGGATATTTTTTCGCCGATGGCGTCAAACTCGCTCCCGTCGCCGCAGATGACGCAGCAAAAGGGCCTGTCCGTAAGAGCCTTCAGCCGGGCGAGAACGTCCAGCAGGAAAAAAAGTCCCTTTTCCGGCTCATATCTGGCGAGGATCGTCATGACGAAGGCTTCGCTGTCAACCCCCAGGACGCTTCGGATCTCCGTATCCCGGACCGGGGGGCCAGCCGGTTCGACGCCGTTGTAAATCACTTCAATCCTGTCGGCGCAGACGCCGTTATCGACCATGATATCCCGGCCTTCACGGCAGACCGCAATAATACGGTGGTTATGCGGCGTAAATATGCGGTTGAGTATACGCCACCTGAAGCCGGTGTGGATCGTCAGATGGTTGGTATAAACGACACGGGGCGTCCTGTAAAAAAGCCGGGAAAGCAAGGCGGTGATGTTTTCGCGGGGGTACTGGGCGTGTATGACATCAATCCCGTTCGCCCGGCAATAGGCCGCAAGCCGTCCGGCTGCTCCCAGGGCGTTCAGCCGGCCCATTTTAAGGCGCAGGGAGGGGATATGGCGGGCCTCCATCTTCGCAGAAAGCTCACCGGGGATATTATAGGCAAAAAAACACTTCTCGCCGCCCTCACCGAAGATTCTGATGAGATTTTCCACATATTTTTCAGTGCCGGCCTTTCCGGCAAAGTTAATGAGGTACAGAATATTCGTGTCGGTATCCTCCCTCGCTTAATTATATTAAATCAGTATATATTATCCGCCCCCATGAGTCAAGTTAAGGCGTTATTGTTATTTTCCCAATAATGTGCTAGTCTTTCAGGGAGGAGTGGTATGATTGACAGAGCGACTTTATGATGTAAACAGCCATATGCGCGATTTTACCGCCAAAGTCCTATCCTGTGCGGGGATGAACGGAAAGTATGAGCTTGTGCTAGACAAAACGGCCTTTTTCCCCGGCGGCGGAGGCCAGGCTCCGGACAGCGGAAAAATCGGCGGCGCGCGGATTACCGACGTCTTTGAGCGGGGCGGCGATGTGGTTCATATTGCCGACGCCGCCGTGCCGGAAGGGCAGGAGGTTTCATGCGGGATCGACTGGGAAACGCGCTTCCGGCGTATGCAGAACCATTCGGGAGAGCATATCGTTTCCGGTATCGTCCACCGGCTTTTTGGCTATGACAATGTGGGCTTCCATATGGGCGATCATACGGTGACGCTGGATTTCAGCGGAGAGCTCAGCCCTGATGATGTCCAACGGATTGAGACGCTGGCCAATCTGGCAGTATACCAAAATCTGCCCGTCACAACGGCCTTTCATACCCCGGATGAGCTGTCGTCGCTTTCGTACCGCAGTAAGCTGGAATTCACGGGTGCTGTCCGGCTTGTCACGATCCCGGGGGTGGACTGCTGCGCCTGCTGCGCGCCACACGTGGAATACACGGGGGAAATAGGAATCATCAAAATCCTGGACGCCCAGCGGCACCGGGGCGGGATGCGGCTCACGGCTGCCTGCGGACTTGACGCTCTGGATGATTATAACCTGCGTTGTGAGAATATTTCAGCCATTTCAGAGGCGCTTTCGGCAAAGCAGTTGGAAACGGCGGCCGCTGTGCGCAGAGTCCTTGCCGCGCTGGAAGCTGCAAACAGGCGGGCCGATCATGCATGGCAGCGGCTGCTTGCATATCGGATCAAAATGCTCCAGCCGTCTGAGGGGAACCTCTGCATATTCGAACCGGAGATGGACCTTGTCTGCCTGCGGGAACTGGTCAACGCGGGGATGAAACAGGCCGGAGGGGTCTGCGCGGCGTTTACCGGCGAGGACGGGGATTATCATTATATTATCGGCAGCGAAAGCGTTGATCTGCAAGCCCGGACAGGCCGGATCAACGCCGCTATAAAAGGCCGCGGCGGCGGATCAAAATCTATGATCCAGGGCGTATCACGCGCCGGAAAACAGCAAATTGAGACATTCTTTTTAAACGAGACTGTTTAAGCGTGAAAAATCCCGGCCTGCCAATGCAGGCCGGGATTTTTATCGGATGCAGGGAAAACCGGCTATCGCCTTCCGCCCCCGCCGCCGGAGGAATGGCCGCCTCCGCCGAATCCGCCGCCTCTAAAGCCGCCGGAGCGTCCTCCACCGCCAAATCCGCCTCCGCCAAATCCGCCGGGACGGCTGCCCCGGGAGCCGCCCGGAGGCGGCATGGGACCGCGGGGATCAAAAGGATTTGGTCCGGGCCCCGGCCTTGGGCCCCGGCGCGGCCAACGCGGACCAAAAAACCAGAACGCGGGCCAGACGCCGTATGAACGGTAATACCGTCTGCGGCCGGTGGAATTAATTATGGACAGAATGATAAAAAGCACAATGATAAGGAAGACGGCAGAAGTGCTGAACAGGGACCGGAACAGGCCGTATCCGCCGTAATACCCATTGTATCCGTAATTATAGTCATAGTTGTAGTGATAGCCATTACCGCTGTATTCCGGTGCGCGTTCTCCGGAGGATTCCGACTGGGACAGGCCGTAGTATTCCTCGTACCAGCCCAAAAGCTGGGAAAATAGTGACTCCACCGCCATATCATGCTCATCGGCATTCACATAGTCCCAGAAGTAGTCGTCCATCATCGCATTGATTTCACTATCCGGCAGCGCGCCGGCGATTCCGGACCCCACAGTCAGCCAACCCTTGTATTCCTCCGTGACCAGCAGCAGGAGCATACCGTTGTTATGAGTGGCGCTGCCGACGCCCCAGTCGTTGAAAAGCAGGTTTGCATACTGCTCGCTGTCATAGCCGGACTCAAGGAATTTAACCGTGACGACGACGATCTGGGCGCCGTCACAATTGTTTTCAAGATATCCGTTTGCCTCGATGATTTCATTTTTCCTGGTCGAGGACAGCACGCCGGCGCTGTCGTTGACATAGAAATCATCGCTCTGCTCCAAAAGGGCGGACACAGGGGCGCAAAGGAGCGCCGCCGCGAATAGAAGCGCCAAAAAAAGCGCTGAAATTCTTTTCATTTTCTCCCCCTTTAATTAAACAGCTCCGGCGCCTTGACACCCGCGAGAGGGGCAAGGAAGGATGCCGGGAATCTCTGATATGTGGACCGCATAAAAGTAAGGACGCCGTCATTGTAATCGCTCTCGTCTATCATTCTCTGGGCGCCCGCGAAGGTGATAACATAATCGTGCAAAGCGTCTGCCTCGGAGGCCGAAAGCGTAACGCCGGAAAGAGCGGACGAGGCGTCGTCAAACGCTTTCTGAAGGACATAATTCGCGTCATACATGTCGGGAATATCCCGGGCGTCATAGGCCTTGAGCAAAGCCGATCTGGCCTTGTTCAGCTCTGCGGCGGCTTCGGCATCGTGGTCGAGAAGAATCGTCCACAGGCCGTTGGCGGCGTCAAGCCTTGAATCCAGGCGCGCATAGATACTTTTCGAGCCGGAATCCGAGGTGTAGAATCCATCCTCCACCCGCCGGCATTCCTCGGAAAGCTTTATCCGGGTATTGAGAAAAGTGGAACCGGCGACAACCAGAACCGCAAGGAGGACCGCCACGGCGCGATTTTTTAAAAGCTTCATCTCTAACCCCTCAGCTCAAGGAGTTTCTGCTTCAGCTCGCCCTCGATCCTTCCAAGCTCAACCTCGGCCTCTGCGCGCTTCACAGCGCCTTCGCTCTGGATTTGCCGGACTTCCTCTAGGGTGCTGATAAGCTCCTGGTTCGTTTTCTTGAGGGTTTCAATATCGACGATACCCCGCTCGGCTTCCCTGGAGATCTCTACGCTGCCGGCATGCAGCTTTTGGGCGTTGGACTGGAGGAGGGAGTTCGTGACGTTGGTGACCTCACGCTGGGCATCCACAGCCTGCTGGGAATGGTACATGGTAAGGGCCAGAACCATCTGGCTCTTCCAGAGGGGAATGGTGTTGACAATTGAGCTTTGGATTTTTTCCGCCATGACGCTGTCGTTATTCTGGATCATGCGGATTTGCGGAGACATCTGAATCGAGATCATGCGTGTCAGCTCCAGATCGTGCAGCTTCTTTTCAAAACGGCCGATCATGTTGGCAAAATCGTTGGCGGCCTGCGCGTCCTCCGCCTGGCCGGTCTCTCTGGCCTTCTGCTGATATTTGGGAAGTTCGACCTCCCGCAGTTCTTTGCAGCGGAGCTTTCCGGCAATGATATACATGGACAGTTCCTTAAAATACTGCTGGTTTTTTTCGTACATTTTGTCCATCAGGGTGATGTCCTTCAGAAGGGTGACCTCGTGCCTGTCCAGCTCGGACGTGATCTTGTCTATATTGACTTCGGCCTTGTCATACTGGGCCTTGAGGGCAGCAATGTTATTGGCTGTTTTTTTGAACAAGCCGAGAAAGCCCTTTTTCTCGTTTTCTTCAAAGTTCATGCCTTTAAGCTCGACAACCAGGTTGGAGAGCATGTCGCCCACCTCGCCCATATCCTTGGTGCGGACCTTTTCCAGCGCGGATGCGGAAAAATCGGCGATATTCTTCTGGGCTGCGGAGCCGTAGTTCAGGACCTGCTCCGCGTTCATCACGTCGATTTTCGACGCAAATTCCCGGACAGCCGCCTGTTCGGCGGGGGAGAGACGGTCGATATCAAGCTTTTCGGCAGGAACCGCCTTCACGGAATCGTTCTGCTCAACTGCCTCCGTCAGCCCCTGGGCGGTGGGTACCTGAACGGCGGCCGCGGACTGGGCGCCGCTGGGGTCAAGCGTCAGAGAAGGGATGAAATCTTTGTTTTCGTCCATAATATGATTCCTTTCGATTAGTTATCTTCCAAAACGGCTGAGGCGGAACCGGATGCCGTTTGATTTAATTTCTTTTCGTTTTTCGCGGCGGCCTGTTCGCGTTCCGCTTTTGCGATCAGCTCATTCAGTTCGCCGCCTCCCGTCAGCCCCTCCCGCGCAAGCATGCGGTTCATGACGCTGATGTCGGTTTCGATATCCAGCGCCTGGTTAGCAAAAAGGGAATCGAGCTGTTTTTTGTAGGCCTCTATCGCGGTGTCCAGCATACATTCGATGCTGGACATAGATTTTGACAGATTCTCGCCTTCTATGCCCAGGTCGCTCATCCTGTCGTAGGCGTTCAGAAGTTTTATGGTGGTAGGCAGATAATAGTTCAGGAACTTTCTGATCTGCGGAACATCGGCGGGGTCCTGGATGGCGTCCTGGACGATTTTGTCCGAAATGCGCATCAGCTCATTGATTTTTGTGCGGATCGCAGGGTCTTTGATAGAGGCATAAAGCCGCCCCATTTCTTTCATGGCAACTTTTCCCTCGGCAATTATGGCGTCCACCTCTGGGCCGTAGCTTTTCTCGGGCTTTGCCTCCGGCTCGGGCCGGGGAGTGAATTCGGCTGCCGGCTGCCCCTTGGCGTCTTTTTTCCTGATCAGTGAACCAATCAGGATTCCGGCGCCGATGGACATTCCAACGGCGATGAGAAGGCCGGTCAGCGTATAAAGGCTGCCCCAAAATCCGTTCAAAAGCCAGATAAGGATAAAAATATAGATCGGTGCAACCCGCTTTTGATCTTTTCTTCCGCGCCTGCTCAAATACAACGCCCCCACTTTAATATCAACACATTTTATAACTAAAAACATACCTAGTCAAGGGTATTGCATGACAATATATTGTGTAGTATAATAAATCAGATATGTAACGGTACAATAAACAGCACCAGGGGGCGCCGGAATCAGTCCGTACGCCCCCTGGCCTGAGCGTGGCCGGGTTTTCTTAAATTGTTCCGGATCACCACGCCCAGACCTATATTAAAGCGTCGGCGCGCGCCGTCCCGCTGATTAATTCTATGCAGGAGGCGGCGCTGCCGTCACGGAGGCAAAGTCATGGTCAAAATCGCTCCCTCAATACTTTCAGCCGATTTTACGAAGCTTGGAGCCGAAATAGATGAAATTTCCGCGGCGGGCGCCGACTATGTTCATGTTGACGTTATGGACGGAATTTTTGTGCCGAACATTTCCATCGGCATTCCGGTAGTCGAATCCATCCGCAAGTATACGGACATGTTCCTGGATGTTCACCTGATGATTCACCGGCCGCACCGCTATGTGGAACAGTTCTGCAAAGCCGGTGCGGATCTTCTCTGCTTCCATGCCGAGGCCGACGAACCCCAGGATATTCTGGCGGCTCTTGACGCCGTCAGGGCCGCGGGTAAAAAGGCCGCCCTATCCATCAAGCCCAGAACCCCCGCGTCGGTTCTGGTTCCGTATCTGGACAAGCTGGACCTGATTCTTGTGATGACAGTGGAGCCGGGCTTCGGCGGCCAGCGCTTCATGGAGGATCAGCTTCCCAAGATCCGGGGCCTGCGCGCGCTGATCGACCGGCTTAACCCGGCCTGCGAGCTGGAGGTCGACGGCGGCATCGACACCGCTACCGTGCCGCTGGTTACGGAGGCGGGGGCCAATGTTCTTGTTGCCGGAAGCGCCGTCTTCGGCCAGGCGGACAGGGCCGCGGCGATCCATGCCCTCAGAGCCGCCGCCATTCATCACTCACCCACGAGGTAAACAGATATGTCGTTTTTCCCATCCGCACTCGAAACCCTGATCGATAAGTTTGCCATGCTGCCCGGCATCGGCAAGAAGAGCGCCCAGCGCCTTGCATTTTTTGTTCTTTCGCTGCCGGAGGGCGAGGCCGAAGCCTTTGCCGCGGCCATTATGGACGCCAGAAGCAGCGTCCGCTGCTGCTCCGTTTGCCATAACCTGACGGATACCGATATCTGCCCGATCTGTTCCGCCGCAAAACGAGATAAAACCACTGTCTGCGTGGTCGCCGAACCCCGGGACGTGCTTTCCTTTGAGCGGGGCAGGGAATATCAGGGCGTATACCATGTGCTCCACGGCGTGCTTTCCCCCATGAGCCGTGTGGGGCCGGATGATCTGAAAATTTCAGAGCTTGTCTCCCGCGTTGCCGCCGGCGGCGTGGAGGAGGTGATAATGGCCATGAATCCGGATACGGAAGGGGAAGCCACGGCCATGTATATCTCGCGGCTATTAAAGCCTTTCGGCGTCCGGGTGACCCGGCTGGCCTATGGAATACCTGTCGGCTCCAATCTGGAATTTACCGATGACGCCACTTTGCTCCGCGCCCTGGAAGGCCGCGTGGAGATGTAATAAAATAGAAATTTGCGGTTATAATCTAACCGGTATACATAAACAAGGAGAAAACTAAATGTCAAAATTAAAAATTATCCCGCTCGGCGGTATGGGTGAGATCGGAAAAAATCTCACGGTTTACGAGTACGGGCAGGACATAGTTGTTGTCGACTGCGGTCTGGGTTTTCCGGACGAGGAGCTTTACGGCGTAGATATCGTTATCCCTGATATCGCCTATCTGAAACAGAATAAAGACCGTATCCGCGGAATTGTCATTACCCACGGGCACGAAGACCATATCGGCGCGCTGCCTTATGTGATGCGTGATCTGGATGTGCCTATCTATGCCACCGCGCTTACCGCGGGGATCATTGAACTGAAGCTGGAGGAGCGTGATCTGCTCTATAATACCCAGATATTCACCAAAAAGGCCGGAGACCGTTTCCGCCTGGGCTGCTTTCAGATTGAGTTCATCCATGTGAACCATTCGATAGCAGACTCCGTAGCCCTTGCCATAAAAACGCCCATCGGGACCATAATCCACACCGGGGACTTCAAGATTGACGTCACCCCCATCCGTGGCAGTATGATCGATATCGTCAGGCTGGGGCAGCTTGGGAACCAGGGCGTTCTGGCGCTGCTTTCCGATTCGACAAACGTGGAAAAACCCGGGCATTCGGATTCGGAAATGAAGGTGGCGGAGGGCTTCGACAGTCTTTTTAAGGGTTGCGAAAAGCGGATTATCATCACAACCTTCGCCTCCAACATCCAAAGGATACAGCAGGTCATCAACGTGGCCGTAAGGTATAAGCGCCATGTGGCCGTAACCGGGCGCAGCATGGAAAACATGATGAAAGTCGCCATGGCCCTCGGCTATATGACCATACCGGACGGCGTTCTCATGGAGCTGAATCAAATTAAAGGGCAGCCCAAGGATAAAACCGTGATTATCTCCACCGGCAGCCAGGGCGAGAGCATGTCGGCTCTTTACCGGATGGCCTTTTCCGAGCATAAGCAGATCACCATTGACGCAAACGACAGGATCATAATATCCGCATCCGCGATTCCCGGAAACGAGACCACCATTTCCCGGGTGATCGACGAGCTTTTCCACAAGGGGGCCGAGGTTGTATACGACCGGCACACCGATCTGCATGTCTCCGGACATGCCTCCCAGGAAGATCTGAAGATGATGCTGGCCCTGACAAAACCCAAGTTTTTTATTCCTATGCACGGGGAATACAGAATGCTCTATAAGCATGGGGAGCTGGCCAAGCACATGGGGGTCAAACCAAATTGCGTCGCCATAGCGGAAAACGGCGATGTTATCGGATTGACGCGCAGAAGCATAAAGGCCGAGGGCGCCGTCCAGGCCGGGCCAGTTTTTGTCGACGGTTCGGGCGTTGGCGACGTTGGAAGCGTGGTTCTGCGGGACCGCAAGCATCTTGCCCAGGACGGCATGATCGTGGTGGTTCTCGCGATGTCCTCGGAGGACTTGTCGCTGATTACCGGGCCGGATATCGTGACCCGTGGCTTTATCTATGAAAAAGAGTCGGACAATCTGATGGACGAGATGAAGCGGGTTATCAACGAGAGTCTGGCCAGCTGCTATCACCAGAAGGCCATGGACAAAATGGCCATAAAGGCCAAAATTAAAACCAACCTTTCCGGTTATCTTTATAAAGCCACCAGACGCAGTCCAATGATTCTGCCTGTTATCACCGAGATATGAGAGCGGACGTTCCTTATTTCGACGCACACTGCGATACGATTTCGGTCCTGTTTGACCAGGGCGGCAGCCTGCGGGAAAACCAGTTTCATTTAGATTTGGCGCGGATGTCGGCATATGGGCCTGCGGCGCAGTTTTTTGCCGTATGGGGCGGGCATTACCGGGAAAAGGCGGCGCTGCTGAAGGCAGAGCTTTCAAAAAACGCAGATTTGGCGATGTTTTGCAAAACGCCCGACTGCGCCGGGCTGGCCGCCCGGCAGGCAAAGCTTGCGGCGTTTCTCTCGGTTGAGGGGGCGGAACAGCTGGACTGTTCCGTGCCGAAGCTCCGCGCCGCTCATGACGAGGACGGCGTGATCATGATAAATCTATGCTGGAACCACGACAACATCCTTTGCGGCTCCGCCATGGACGGCGGCGGCGGGCTAACGGAGGAGGGCCGCGGCTTTGTCCGTGCCGCTCAGGAGATCGGCGTCGTCATTGACCTCTCCCACGCCTCGGAAAAAACGTTTTGGGACGTCATCGGGATGACGTCCCGCCCCGTGGTTGCCAGCCACTCGAATGCGGCGGCGCTGTTTTCAGTTTCGCCCCGCAACCTTACGGACGCCCAATTCGTGGCCTTGGTCAAATGCGGGGGCGGGGCGGGACTCAACCTTTGTCCGGGCTTTCTGGGCGAGAACCCGGGAATTGAAGCTTGCGTCGCGCATATTGAGCATTTTCTTGCGTTGGGCGGGGAAAAATCGGTCTTCATCGGCGCGGATCTGGATGGTATTGATCAGACGCCCCGGGGCGTCTCCGGCGTGCAGGATATGTATAAGCTTTTTGACGCCCTTCTGAGACGAAACCACAGCGAGGGCCTTATTCGGGATATCTTTTATTATAACCTGCTGGGCATATTGGAGCGCGCCGTATGAACATTCAGATTTTTGGAAAGGGCAAATGCTTCGACACCAAGAAGGCGGAACGTTACTTTAAGGAACGTCGGATTAAATATCAGTACATAGACATTCTCCGGTACGGGATGAGCAGGGGAGAGCTGTCTTCCGTCAGAAACGCCTTGGGACTCTCCGCCCTTGCCGACGATAAGGCGGAGGATTATGCCCTTTTGCAGTATCTGGCCCATGACGCCGATAAATTTGAAAAGCTCTTTGAAAACCCTGAGCTGATCAAAACTCCGGTGGTAAGAAACGGGAAGCAGGCCACGGTGGGGTACCGGCCGGAGGTCTGGAAGGAATGGGAATAGGAAAAGCGCGCCGGCGGCGCGCTTTTCCTATTCCCATATTCCCCTTCAGCTTTTCTTTTCGAATGAAATCGAAAGATCGTTTTTAGATGCAATCCCAATATAGGTGGCGCCGATGCCGAGGTCGAGCTTCGTTCCGTCCGCCAGATAATAGCTGAAAGCCTCCGTGTTCGAATTCCGCTCCCAGGTGATTTCGGCGGACTTCCCGCCGCAGATAAAATAACCGCTGCCAGAGCCGGTGAGCTTGACGGAAAGCCTGCCGACATCGTCGATTACGGAGATGGACGTGGTCAGAACGATGACGTTTGTAAAGGTCATGTTTTCATCGGTGTTGCCGTCAATGTAGTTGGCGCCGTATTCGTAAGCCGTATAAAGCCCGGTGTCGCCGTCATACGTGAAGCTGGTGGTTTTATAGCCGTTAAAGGCAATCTGGACATATTCCGCCTTTTCGTGACACTGCTTGTCTGCGTTCTCCGAAAAGGTAAGGCGGTAGTCATAGTCGCCATCGTGCTCAAAGTCGAAGCCCTGGCCGTCGGCAGCCGCAATGAGCTTTTCACCGGTGGTGAACATGCTGTGCTCCAGGCCATAGCCCATGCGGCTGGGGTCCCGGTAAAATGTTTCGGAGGCATAGGAACCAAGGACGCCGTCCAGATGGTCGATGCCGCAGCGGGACATCTCGGTATAGGATTCCATGCTGCCGCCTGCGTGTATGACAATGGCATCGTAGGAAAGTCCCACATCCGCGTAGTAAGGCCGAATGCTGCGCATACTGCCGATAGCTTCCACATCGCTGATGTCGGAGAAGATCGCCATCATTCGGGTGACGCCGCCCTCGGCGGGGATTTCATATATGATGTCCGCCTGACTGACCCCGCATTGCGGCAGCGCCTTATCCAGATTGTTAATCATGATCGCCCAGGGGCGGTTACCGCTGATATCCTCATCCATACCCTCGCCGGTAAGGGGATTGGTATACGGAGGGGCGGTTGGAGTCGGGGAAGGGCTGGGGAGTGCGGGCGTTGCCGAGGGCGACGGCTCTGAAGACGGGGCGGTTGTCGGATCGGCGGAGCCTTTCCCGCAGGCGGATGTAACAAGCAATAGAGCTGCCAGTGCGGAGCAGATAATTTTTTTCATTCAAAGACCTCTTGGAATTCATGTTGCAGGCTGTAACAGCCGAAATTCGGCACCATATATATCATGTCGAATTCAATCAAATATATTACGCTCAAAATGTTTAATTGTCAAACCTCCCGGGAGGTGGTAAAATAAATTTATATAAATTACCGATAAAGAGATTCTGGAGATGATATTATGTACGAAGATATCAGAAGCCAAGCGAGGGCTGCGATGTCCGAGCTGCTGGCACTGGCCGACCCGGGGAAGGGGAGCCTGGTGGTTGTCGGCTGCTCATCCAGCGAGATTGTCGGAGAGCAGATTGGAAAAAATTCCGTTCCGGACGCGGCGGCGGCAGTGATTGAAGGCATTATGCCGCTTCTTGAGGAACGGGGCCTTTACCTTGCCGCCCAGTGCTGCGAGCACCTGAATCGGGCGCTCATTATCGAGCGGGAGGCCGCCGAAAAATTCGGATACGAGCCTGTCTGCGTTCGGCCAAGGCCAAAGGCGGGTGGCTCCTTTGCCACTGCGGCTTATGAGAATATGCGTGATCCGGTGGCCGTTGAGCACGTTCGCGCCGCGGCGGGATTGGATATCGGCTGCACCCTGATCGGAATGCATCTTAAAGAAGTTGCGGTGCCGCTGCGCCTTGGTACCAAAACCATCGGCAAAGCGCCGGTCATCGCCGCCAGGACACGGCCGAAGCTGATCGGCGGGGCCAGGGCGGAATACCCTGAAACCAGATAAGCATAAAAAAGCCCGCTGAAACTTCGGCGGGCTAAAACTTTTTAATCTTATCTTAAATCTTATATGAGGTTCAGCATCAGTGTAAGCAAAACAAAACCCAGCGCGATCCATTTGGTCGCTTTGGCAAATTTCGCGTCCAGGGTTTTGGCCTTGCCCTTGGAAAGGAACGTGTCCGCCCCGCCCGAAATCGCTCCGGAAAGCCCTGCGCTCTTACCGGATTGCAACAGCACGATAGCCGTTACCGAGACCCCGGAAAGCAGTTGCAGGACAGTGAGAATATTCTTCAGCATTATAGTCACCCTTTCGGTTAAACAAACTCAGATACGAAGGGTAGTATAGCATACCGCACCACGCATTTCAAGCATTATTTACATAACCATAAGTTTTTTCGGCATTTCCCGCGCAAAGCCGTAAAACCGGTTTTGGCCGGTTATCCGTGCATAAAACGGGAAAGAAAATCTTTTGTTTCCTGTTTCCTGGGGGCGGCGAAGATTTGATCCGGCATGCCCTCCTCACAGATAACGCCGTTATTCATGTAAATGACGTGGCTGGAAACATCCCGCGCAAAGGCCATTTCGTGGGTGACGATCAGCATGGTCAGCCCTTCCTCAGCCAGTGTCCGCATGACGCTAAGCACCTCGCCCACCATCTGGGGGTCCAGAGCCGAGGTGGGTTCGTCAAACAGCAGGATCTCCGGCTCCATGGCCAGAGCCCGCGCGATTGCTACGCGCTGCTTCTGGCCGCCGGAAAGCTGTTTCGGCCTTGCGTTGATATATGGGGACATTTCCACCTTGTCAAGATAATGGAGAGCCCGTTCCTTCGCTGTTTTTTCATCCAACTTCAGCACCTTGCGCAGCCCGACTGTGCAGTTGCTCAGGGCCGTCATATTGTTGAAAAGATTGAAGCTCTGAAACACCATGCCTACTTTCGCCCGGTATGCGGGGATGTTGGCATGCTTTTCCATGATGTCATGACCTTGAAACATCACCTGGCCGTCGGTCGGGGTTTCCAGAAGGTTGATGCACCGGAGCAGGGTGGACTTACCGGAGCCTGAGGCGCCGATGATGCAGATGACGTCGCCGCCGGCGACGGAAAAGTCGATATCCCGCAGCACGGTATTGTCGCCGAACTTTTTGCCGAGATGCCTGATTTCTAAAATACTTTGTCCGTGCATTGCCTATTTGCCCCCTCTCTTGCCGCGGAAGCTGTGCATACCGCTGGTATGAGCCAGGGTGTCCGTAGTGGCCAGATCGTAGCTGTCGTCCCCGTCCATCCGCTTCTCCAGCAGACGCAGCAGCTTGGATGCGATCAGGGTCATCGTAAGGTATATCACCATGACAATCGTGGCGGATTCAAAATAGAGGTACAAAGCCCCGACAACGCCTTTGTGCATGAAAAACAGATCCGAAATGCTGATGACCGAGAGGACGGAGGTGTCCTTGATATTGATGATGAAGTTGTTCCCGATCTGGGGAATGATATTCCGGAAAGCCTGTGGCAGGATGACGGCAACCATGGTCTGAAGGTGGGTCATGCCGATTGCCTTGGCGCCCTCGGTCTGGCCGGGGTCAATCGACAAAATTCCGCCTCTGACGGTTTCCGCCATATAAGCGCCCGTGTTGATTGATACGATAAAGAAAGCGGCCGTCCACATATCCATGGATATGGAAAACGCCATGCGAGCACCGTAATAGATGAACACGGCCTGAACGATCATGGGCGTGCCTCGAAAAACCTCCACGTATATCCGCAAAACCGCGTTGGCGATTTTCAGCAGGACCCGCTTTGGAAGGCCGTCGCTTTTACTGACGGGTATGGTCTGGACAATGCCGACGGCAAACCCGATCACGCAGCCGATAATCGTCCCGACCAAAGATATGATCAACGTGTTTCGGGCACCGATTAGATACGAATTTCCGTATCTGTTCCAGCATTTTAAGATGCCTGCCCAAAAGGTGGACATAAGCAGCGCTCCTTACATTCTATTGCCGACGCGAATTAGTCTTCTACGGAAAGGGGCTGTACGGAGATGGCTTCGTCCATCATCTCCTCGTAGTCGGATACGGTCATGGTGGCCAGAATGGTGTTGATGGCGTCCAGCAGTTCCGTGTTGCCCTTCTGAACGGAGATACCCAGGTTGATTTCCTCATCGGAAACCTGGAAATTTCCGTCAGTTCCGGTGAAGTCCAGAATGCGCATATCGCCGTAGACCTGAGTTGCGGCCATGGCCGTGGGCATATCGCAGACAACGTAATCGACGGCGCCGGATTCGAGCGCCATCAACATGGTTGGGGCGGTTTCCTGAGCGGGAAGAATGTCCGCGTCGGCAATCTGCCCAAGGCAGACATTGTACCAGATGGTGCCGAGCTGAGAGGTGCAGGTGCCGCCGGACAGGTCGGCGATACCCTGGGCAGAGGCGTATGCGCTGTCCTCAAGGACCACCGTCACGATAGAGGCATAGTAATAAGGCGTGGAGAAGTCAACTTCTTCCAGACGGTCGGCCGTAATGGACTGGCCCGCGATAACGGCGTCAACATCGCCGGATTTAAGGGCGGGGATCAGGGAATCCCAGTCCAGTTTGACGATTTCCAGTTCATAGCCAAGGCTCTCGGCGATTTTTTTGGCCATCATGACATCGTATCCGTAAGCGTACTGGTTGGAGTTGGCGATCGGAACAGCGCCGTTTGCGTCGGTTTCCTGCGCCCAGTTGTAGGGCGCATACTGGCATTCCATAGCCACACGCAGAGTTTTTGCCGCGTCTCCCGAAGGCTCGCCATCCGGAGCCGCGGTTGGGGTTGCGCTTGTGCCGGCGGAGCCGCAGGCGGCAAAGGCCAGGAGCATCAGACAGGCCAGCAGAACAGATAAAATCCTTTTCATTTGTGTCATCCTTTCATTGATACATAAAAACATGGGGCTTTACCGGTAAAGCCCCATGTCACGTGTATGTAAAAGGTTTTGCTTACACGATATGATAGCGCTTCACCAAGGTGACAGTCTGCAGCATGTTATGTTGCAGCCCAGCGCTTCCGGCCCAGGCAGACCGTGAACGCTTCGGCGAAGAATCCCTTTCCGAAACAGCCGCTGCTCTGCCGATGCTGAATCGTACTGATGATCTTCGCGCCTCTATCCATTTTACTTATGTATTTTGATACGTAACGTTATCACATTATCCAACCGATGTCAAGGCAAGGAATCTTTTTGCAGCAGTACCCATTAAATACTTGCACTGGAGAATTTTAGAATAATGTGATATGCTCTGCCGGAGGTGATAATAATGGATACCAGAGCCATGTTTAGTCTTTCATACGGGGTTTTTATCGCAGGTGTTGAAGAGGGGGGCAGGAAAAACGCCTGCATTATCAATACCGCGGTTCAGGCCACGTCCAACCCCCTGATTATGCACGTAACCATGCTGAAATCCAATCTCACCACGCAGATGATCAGAAAAAAGGGGAGCCTTGCCCTATCGGTTCTGTCTCTGGACTGCCCCCTTTCGGTGATCGGCGATTTCGGCCTGCGCAGCGGACGCGACCATGATAAATTTGACGGCGTGTCATGCAGTCTCGACGGCAACGGCAACCCGTATTTTGAACAGAACACGGCGGCCCGCATGAGCATGAACGTGTCTACGATGATCGATCTTGGTTCTCACTGCCTGTTTATAGGCGAGGTGACGGAGGCAGAAAGGACCGGCGACGGAAAACCCATGACATATGCGGACTACCGCACGCTGAAGTCCGGCGGAACCGTGGCGGCAGGGGAGACCAAGCCCCCGCAGAAGCGGTGGGTGTGCTCCGTGTGCCATTATGTGTACGATGGTGAAATCCCATTTGAAGAGCTGCCTGAGGATTGGAAATGCCCTGTGTGCAATCAGCCGAAATCCGTTTTTGTCCTCGAAGGTTAAGATGGAATCTCGATGCAGGCCCCGGATATTGTGTCCGGGGCCTGCATGCTTTTCAGGTGCTTATCATAATTGTTTTATGCCGGATATTCTGTTTTTTTCAAGTATTAGCAGATGACGCAGTATTTAAGGAGGCCTTTGATCATCTGATCTGCCATTAACATGATCTCGGCTTCAAAATAATCATAAGTAGCGATGCTCTCTTTATAATCATCGTTTATCATTTCAGAAGCTATTTTTTTCGCCAGATCCAGGTGCCTGCAGAGCATGGTCCGCCATTCTTCATAACGCCAGTATGGATTTGCGGAGGTCAGCGCGGCCGCCAGCTCATCAGCGTTTTTATAAAGTTTTGTATTGATTTTATCAGCCCGCTGAGTGTCATTGGCCATTAAAGCCCGGACGAGGGCGGCTGCAAGCTCCAAATGCTCAGTCAGCAAGCGCTTGAAGGAAAACGAAAATTCCCGTCCAAAAAAGCAATCGAAGAAACGGGCAAAATCCGCGGGATTCCTCAGGAGCCTCTGCAATACCCGCTCTTCATCAGGATTATTAAAAATAATAGCTACAAAGGCCATTTTGATCCATTCGCCGTGCTGCATCCATAGCATTCGAACACGATTTGCGATGCACCAATGTGATCGGTCTGAATTATTCACGTCGTCATCCCTCAAACTTTTATTCCTATTGCAGTAAAATCATCCATATTTGATTTCAGCCGATATTAGTCCTGGATTTATCGGCAATGCCCCATATTTATCATATGAGAGCGCATAATAGCGCGTTAATGGATGCGCTTCTTCATTCTATGCATTAATTGCGCAGTTAAGGATTCCGCGGTTTCTGAAGTCCCATTTTGCCGGTTATGACGTATCAGCCCTCCCCGAGCCATGGCAGCAAATATTTTTAAGGTGAAAAGATAATATAAAATCGCAGCTTTTATATTAGTTTTTACAAGAGTGTCAGGATATTGGACAATCAGGGACAGGGGGGTTCCGCGACGAATGCCGCTTTGCACATTGCGTCACGTTCGCACTCCTGCTCTTGCCGGCGTATTGGAAGCAAATTCGGAATAAATATAAAACCATTAAGGCCGCAGCCGGAAAAAACAAAGCGCCCTGCGTTGTCGCAGGGCGCTTTGTTTTTTATAATGATCAGACCAGCTGCCCCGGCAGCCCTTTTTTTCTTTAGGGGGAAAGTTCGCGTCAAACGCTTCAACGTCCGCATCTTCAACCAGGTAGCCGCCCGGGTCTTGAAATGTGCCTATGATCCCCGCAAGATAATCTGATTGCAATTCCTTAGCCTGGCGGGTTCAGGCTGCCAACAAATCTCGGAAAACATCCCATCTGCTCAGGATCTGGCTGCTAAAAGCCTCTCCGTTTCAGATCTTCCACAAGTGCAATATAGACGTCGGTGATATCAGACACTTTTCCTTCAGCTTTTTTCCGGGAAAATCTCATTCTTCTTAAATCAATGGCGTCAACATGAGAAATGCCGCGCCGGTTGACGCTTTTCAGTAAGGTTCTTTTTTCTCCCCACCCGGCTGATTCAACGGAAACAAGCCCGTCATTCGGCCCTTCCAGAAGATTCACAATAAAATTTGCTGTGGACAGATGGATATCCGCAGTTGGACGGCTCATCACACAGGCATAACTTTGATAGAAAATACCGGTATGATCCGGGTTGTTCAGATTGAATTCCGCCATATGCCGCGTTGAAAGACCGTGACAGACAGCCAAAAAATCAGGTTTATTATCCCCCATAATATGTATCCAGTTGTTCACCGCAAAGGCGGCAATGTTAAAAAGGCTGTTGGGCGCCTTCAGCAATTTGTCAACTG
This sequence comes from Clostridiales bacterium UBA5446, assembly GCA_002427465.1. GTDB lineage: Bacteria > Bacillota > Clostridia > Oscillospirales > Oscillospiraceae > Scatomorpha. The sequence goes on from DIRC01000038.1 coordinate 47,805, forward strand.
TTTTGGAACCATGGTGCGGCGTCGCAATAGTTGTTATACTGGCAATTTGATTCCCTATGCCCAGGGAAGAAGCGGCCATGCGGATTTCCAGCCCGCCCTTGGAGTGGCCGATCATATTGACTTTTGCCGCGCCCGTTTCAGCCAGGATCTGCGCGACCCGCTCCTTAAGCGCATTTGCATTGGCAGCCGTACTTGCCCAGCAATCCTGCAGCCCATAATAAAGCTCCGCGCCTCGGTCTTCCAATGCCTTGGGGATGCGTCCCCAATAGACCGGCCATTTTAAATCACGAAATCCCGCACCATGTACAAGGACAATGGGATATCTGGTTTTACAACTGTCCATAATGTCCCTCGCAAATTTTCGGTTTATCATTTTTCTTCATATATCGTTTTTTCGCTCAGGTCAAGGCCCAGGACCCGGCTTCAGTTCCACTTAATCTTTGCGGGATTCGGCTCGTGATCAACAGCTACGGCTCGCAGCGCCGCGGTGATATCGGCGCATACTTCCTCGGCTGCCGCGTTGTATTCCTCGGTTGTCGCGTCCAGACCAAGCCTGTCGTATGCAACCGCCGCCGCTCCGTAGAAGTAAATCCCCAGTGAATGTGATAATGTATGAACGACTGCTGAACCTTGTCCGCAAGCACGGGCCGCCGCTTGCGCGGCAGGGTTTGTGTCAAGTTCGCGCGCGGCGGCGTGGCATTCGTTCAGGATGATATTCTTTACCACGGGAAACTTTACTTTGCCGTCAAGATAATCACGGGCTGCATTCAGCGCGTTTCGCGGGCGGCCGTCGTTCGGATAATATTTCTCGAATATCGGCAGAATGCTCGACTCGGCGTAGTCAAGACACCAGTTACAAATAGTGGCTTTGCTCTGGGTGTCAATCAGCCGCATCAGCGCAATCGTGGACGGAGCGTTCACATCGCCGAGCATTTTACGAAGCTTCTTATGCATGCCTTGCCCTCCAATTCCGTTGCTATCAGTGAAGCCGCGATCCGCAGGGCTTTACCCGCCGAACCGTCAGCGTGCCTTTAAGGAACAAAAAAGGCCGCGTGAGAGCAGGGGAGGGGGGACCTTAGCGGCCGGCTATCTTAATAGCTGTTTATTGCAATTATCAGCACCAAATAACCGTTGTGCCAGCGTGTCCCAATCATCCATAAACTGACATGCCAGATTGGGCCGTCTCCTTACAGCCAGCGGATGATAGGAGACCATGCAGGGATATCCCAATACAACATGCCACAACCCTCTCATGCTCTTTACATGGGCCTCATGATCATCAAACATCGTCTGAACAACGGTATCCCCCAGGCAAACAATGAATTTCGGATGCAGCGTTTTGATTTGCTGGATAAGAAATGGTTTGCTGAAAGCCCTGACCTCATCTTTTTGATATCGGCGAAGGGGTCTGCATTTTAAAAGATAAGTCAAATAAATGTCATCCGGCGTTAAATTGACTCGATGCAAAGCTGCCTGCAGCGTTTGCCTCGTTCCGCAGACATATTCACTGCCATATCTGTCTTCTCGCGCGCCTGGATTATCTAAGATTATGACAACAGGCGCATTGGGATTGCCCTCTCCCCAAATGACGCGCGATCTTTCTGTGCATATTTCGCATTTTTTATAATCGGCGGCTTCTTTCGGCAATTTGTCTTCCGGCCAAATCATCGGTTCAAAGCATGAATCCATAT
>DIRC01000010.1:0-785 GCA_002427465.1 Clostridiales bacterium UBA5446
CGCCGCTCTGTCATAAGGCACGGACTTGATCAGAGTGAAGCGCGGCCCGCAGTTGGTGCAGTTTATGAAAGGATATCCGTAGCGCCTGTCCCCCGGGTCCCGCATCTCGTCCAGACAATCCTGGCATACGGCCACGTCAGGGGACACAAGGGTCTGCATAACCGCCGAACCCTTGCTTTCAGCGATTTTAAAGCCGTTATAATGATTCAGTCCCGAAAGTTCGGATACTTCGACGGATTCCACCACCGCAAGGGCCGGATGTACAGACTTGATTGCCTCGGCGAACTGGGTCAGCCGGTTTTTCTCGCCCTCCAGCTCCAACTCCGCGCCGAATGAAGTGTTTCTCACCCATCCGGAAAAATGATATTCCCGGACGAGCCTGTGTATAAAGGGGCGAAATCCCACGCCCTGTACGATTCCTCTGACATTGATCCTGACCCTAATCAATTCTCAACCCTCGATACACACTGCGCATACGGATTCAATCAGCTTTCTGCACACTATATCCGCTATTTAACTTGTCTGTCATATTGTTCGCACAGACAGGCTACTTTATCTATTTATATCTTTGTTGTTATTATAACACCATCAAACGCTCATGTCAACAAATTAACAACACTATTTTTGCCCCGAATACCCTGCTGCCTGTCTGGTTTTTGGCAATTCTGCCAATATGCTGGAAGAACCCCCGATCCCCGCATAACCGGCGTATAAACCACAAAAAGATAAAAAAAATTAATAATTCTTAAAGATTGAAAAATAGGTTGACAGATGTGTCGTTCTTT
>DIRC01000010.1:1062-4492 GCA_002427465.1 Clostridiales bacterium UBA5446
CGCACCAACGGCCCGTTGGTCAAGTGGTTAAGACACCGCCCTTTCACGGCGGTAACATGGGTTCAAGTCCCGTACGGGTCACCATTTTGGAGGCTTAGCTCAGCTGGTTAGAGCGCATGCTTCACACGCATGAGGCCACTGGTTCAAGTCCAGTAGTCTCCACCATCCGCAAACGTGAAAACCCCCGCTATCCATTGGGATAGCGGGGGTTTTCCGCGCTTTATCGCCCGAAAGCCTTCCCAGGCCGGGACGTCACGCAGGCCGGCTAAACGGCCGATTTATCCGCAGGTGGATCGCTTTTTCTGACCGCAGCGATATACGCAACGATCGACTGGGCCGCCAGTTTTCCGGCGCCCATTGAATGTATAACGGTTGACGCGCCGGAGGCGATATCCCCTCCGGCAAATACGCCCGCGACCGATGAGGCGCCCTGTTCGTTGACGACAATGCAGCCTTCCCTATTGGTTTCAATCTCCGGCGTGGTGACTTTTATCAGCGGATTCGGGCCTGTGCCTATGGCAATGATGACGGTATCCACTTCCATAAAAAAATTAGAATCAGCCTTTTGCACAACACTTCTGCGCCCGGATTCGTCCAGGCCGGCCAGCGCCATTTCAACGCACTCCATGCCGCGCACCCTGCCCTGCTTATCGCTCAGTATTTTCACGGGACTGCTCAGGTATTTGAACTCGATTCCCTCTTCCCTGGCGTGCGCAATCTCCTCTTTCCGCGCCGGCAGCTCGTTTTCCGAACGGCGATACACGATGTATACCTTTTCAGCGCCCATCCTGGCCGCGACCCTGGCCGAGTCCATGGCCACGTTGCCGCCGCCGATCACGGCAACCCTTTTGCTTTTGGCGATAGGAGTATCGTAATCCGGATGATAAGCCTTCATCAGGTTTATGCGCGTCAGGTATTCATTGGCCGAATATACGCCCAGGCAGGATTCACCTGCGATGTGGAGAAACCGCGGAAGTCCGGCGCCGGTTCCCAGATAAACCGCGTCGAATCCCCGGCTGAAAAGCTCGTCAATGGTGATCGCCTTACCGATTACCGCGTTGGTCACGAGCTTTACTCCGAAATCTTCCAGCTTTTTGATCTCCCGGGCCACAACGGCCTTTGGCAGGCGAAATTCTGGAATACCATATATCAAAACCCCTCCCGGCTTGTGGAAGGATTCAAAAAGCGTGACGTCACAGCCCAGTTTCGCCAGATCCGCAGCACAAGTGAGCCCGGTGGGTCCGGAGCCCACGATCGCCACTTTATACCCGTTTGGTTCCGGGATCACGATTTTCTCCGCATGATCCGCGTGCTCGGCGTGATAATCCGCAACAAAGCGTTCCAGCGCGCCGATAGCCACCGGCTCCCCCTTCCGTCCAAGTACGCACTGGCCTTCGCACTGGCTCTGCTGGGGGCATACTCTGCCGCATATCGCCGGCAGGTTGTTTGTGGAGGTGATAATGTCGTAGGCCTTGCCAAACTCGCCCGCGGCCGTTTCCCGGATAAACTCCGGTATCCTGACATTGACCGGGCATCCGCTCACACATGGCTTTGCTTTGCATTGCAGACATCGCTTCGCCTCGTCTATGGCCATCTCCGGCGTATAGCCCAGCGCGACCTCCTCAAAATTACCGACCCTGATGCGCGGGTCCTGCTCCGGCATCGGATTCCTTTTTAATGACATGACCTCACACCTCCTTTAAGCCGGCAGATATTCTCCGCTTCTTCCTCCTCCTTATCCCTGTAAAAACCCGTCCTCAGGAGCAGTTCATCCCAGTCCACAAGATGCGCATCAAATTCCGGCCCGTTAACACAGGTGAATTTTATCTCGCCGCCGACAGTCACCCGGCAGCCGCCGCACATGCCGGTTCCGTCCACCATGATGCTGTTCAGTGCGGCAACGGTCTTTATACCGAAGGGTTTCGTGGTTTCCGCCACATATTTCATCATGATGGCAGGCCCGATTGTGATAATTCTGTCATATTTGCGCCCCGATTCAAGTACGACTTTCAGTTTATCCGTGATAAACCCCTTTTCAGCATAGGAGCCATCATCCGTAGTAATATAGAGATTTGTGCTGACCGCGCGCATCTCATCCTCCAGGATGACAATATCTTTGTTGCGAAATCCCGCATACATATCCACTTCGGCGCCCGACTCATGCAGCTCTAACGCGATCGGATAAGTATCCGCGCATCCTACGCCGCCGCCGACAAGGGCAACGCATTTCAGCCCGTCAAGCTTGCTCGGATTTCCCAAGGGTCCGACCACGTCTGAAATATAATCGCCTTCTTCCATCAGACTCAACATTTTTGTCGATTTTCCGGCATGCTGAAAAACGATGGTGATCGTTCTCTCCGCCCTGTCATATCCGCAAATCGTCAGCGGAAACCTTTCCCCGAATTCATCAAGCCGCAGAATAGCAAATTGGCCGGCCTTCGTACTCCCTGCAGCTAAGGGAGCCTCGATTTCCATCCATGTAATCAAGTCGTTTAAATGGCGTTTTCTAAGAATTCTGTACATATTGCTTCCCCTCACTTTCACTATTATTTTCTTAAAACATACCTGACGTTTTGTGCGTTGTCAACAAATTTATGGCAAGTAGTTTATTTAACATGCTTGTTGAGAAGTTAACGCGAAAGCAATTTGATGTCAAATTAACAATAATTCTTATTTTTTACACAAAACGCATATTCCTGTAAAAACCTTCAAAATTCCTGTTTTTTCTGCCATGGGAATCGGTCTTTTCCGCAGTATCACCGGCGTGACCCAGAAAAAAATGAGGACGTATATCATACGTCCCCATTGCATCCGCCACGCCCCGTGTGGTCGTCATTTATTTCAAAAACCTCTTTACCCAGGCGAAGTTACGCGCCGAATACGGAAAATATCTCATAGGCAGATCCACCCATGTGGATTTATCGACTATGCTTCGATAGTGCGTAAAGGTATCAAAGCTGTCCTTACCGTGATACCGTCCCATGCCCGAGGCGCCGACGCCGCCGAATCCAATCCTGGTCGTGGCCAGATGTATTACGGTATCATTGATACAGCCGCCCCCGAATGAGCAGCGATCCAGAACATGCTTTACGCAGGCCTTATCGCCGGTAAACAGATACAGGGCCAGAGGCTTCGGCCGCGCGTTGACAAAATCAATCGCTTCGCCAAGGGCCTCCCATGCCAGCACCGGGAGGATAGGCGCGAAGATCTCCTCCCGCATGACCTGAGAATCGGGGGTAACATCCACAAGCAGCGTAGGCTCGATAAAACGGCGCGAATCATCGAATCCGCCGCCGATGACCGCCCTCTGCCCTTCCAGCAACGCTTTTTTCTCCAGATAGTGCTTTTCCGATATGATTGTAGCCATCCCGGACATATCCCCCCGGGGAAAAAATCGGTTCAGGGCCAGCCGGTACTGGTCGATAAACGC
>DIRC01000010.1:4813-37400 GCA_002427465.1 Clostridiales bacterium UBA5446
GGGCTTTTCCCGCCCAGCTCCAGGGTCACGGGGGTTAGATTTTCCGCGGCGGCCGCCATAACAGCTTTGCCAACCTCCACAGAGCCGGTGAAGAATATGTAATCGAATTTTTCCCGGAGAAGGGCCGTATTCTCCTGCCGTCCGCCTTCTACGACGGCCACATATTCCGGTGGATAAATTTCCGAAAGAATCTCCGCAATCGCACTGCTGGAAGCCCCGGCATAAGCAGAGGGCTTGACAACCGCGCAATTTCCCGCGGATATCGCGCCGACAAGGGGCGTCAAACACAGGTTGACGGGATAGTTCCACGGCACCATGATCAGCACCGTCCCGTATGGTTCGGGTACCTGGCTGCTTCTTGCGTGGAACTGGGCGACCGGCGTCGGAACGCGCTTTGGCCGCATCCACTCGCTCCAGATGCCTGATATGAAACCGCAGCTCCTCCAAAACCATGCCGGTTTCACACATATAGGCCTCGAAATGATGCTTGTTGAGATCCTGCTTCATAGCGTCGGCCAGACGGCCCTGGTATTTGCGGAGGGCAGCCTGGAGCTTTTTAAGCGCGGCTATCCGAAATTCCGGAGTCCGTGTTGCGCCGGATGCGAAATATATTCTCTGCTTTTCAACGATTTCCGATATTTCCATGTCAACAGATATCCTTTCAGCCTGATAAGTCCAAATTATCACCTTAACCGCCTGAATGCAAACTGAAATTGTCCTAAACCATGCGAAAGCGCCGCCGGGCAGGTTACCCGGCGGCGCTTTCGCACCTGAAACAGTTTAGAGGGACGGCAGATAATCGTTGGGGTTGACGCTTTCCCCGTCCAGGGTCATTGAAAAATGCAGGTGGGTTGGCTTTCCGATCTCGCACAGCGCGGTGGTTCCCACCGATCCAATGGTCTCACCGGCCAGCACGGCATCCCCGACCTTAATCGTGGGAATCTCCGCAAGGTTCGAATACACGCTGCAAAGCCCCTCGCCGTGGTCGATGATTACCGTCGTGCCGTAAAGCTGATCGCTGTACAACTTGACAATGGTTCCCGAGGCCGCCGCCATGACCTTTTCCCCCAGGACAGCGGCAATGTCAATGCCGTCGTGGGTACGCCAATCGGACATGGTGGTATCATAGACCAGCGCGGTAACCGAATACGGCGTTTCGATCTGTCCAATCACAGGCCAAACGAAAGCCTTGGCCGTTTCATAGACCGTCTGGGGGGTCGGCTCGGCAGCCGATTCCGATGCGATCTCAGGCGCCTCCGGCTCCACCATGACTTCTTCAGCGTAGTCCGGCACTTCCCACATTGCAGACTCGTATTCCGTGTCCGCGTCAATAGTCTCTTCTCCATCGCTGAAATCGCCAACCGGCTTGTTAATATCGGTTTCCAGCAGATCGGTTTCCCGATCCGTCGCAGAACTGGCAACCAAAGTCCAGACCGAAGCCGCGATTACCGCGATGCACAGGAAAAGGACTATGTAGAAGCCCTTTCCCGCAAAGAATTTATCCGGCTTTGTCCCGCCGGCGCCGCTGTTGTTTTCCATATGGTTCCCTCCGAATAAATAAATGGTGCTTTCATTGGATATTTTTTCCGCCGGAAACACCATTTATACATCAAAAGGGAAATATTATTTTTTTATGCTGAAAAAAGCGTCCCTGCCCGGGTATCTGGCCACATCGAAGAGCTCTTCCTCTATGCGCAGAAGCTGGTTATATTTTGCAACCCGGTCGGTGCGTGACGGCGCGCCGGTCTTGATCTGCCCGGCGTTCAGCCCCACCACCAGATCGGCGATCGTTGTATCCTCCGTCTCCCCGGAGCGATGGGATACGACTGTGGTATAGCCGGCCCGGTTTGCAAGCTGGATCGTATCCAGGGTCTCCGTCAGGGTGCCGATCTGATTGAGCTTTATTAGCACGCTGTTGCACACGCCCAGCCGGATTCCCTTTTGAACTCGCTGAACGTTGGTGACGAACAGGTCGTCTCCCACAATCTGGATTTTGCCGCCAAGACGGTCGGTCAGCATTTTCCAGCCCTCCCAATCATCCTCGGCCATGCCGTCTTCAATAGAAATGATGGGATATTTTTCAACGAAGTCCGCATACATGTCCACCATCTGCTGCCGGGTCATCACAATCCCCCGCTTCGGCAGGCGGTAGCACTGATCGTCGCTGCTAAACCAGTCGGAAACGGCGGCGTCTATCGCCAGCATAAAGTCCTCTCCCGGCTTATAACCGGCCTTTTCAATGGCCGTTACCAGCGCCTTGAGCGCGTCCTCGTCCGAGTCCAGGTTGGGTGCATAGCCCCCCTCGTCCCCAACGCCTGAAGCTGGAACCACCTTTTTCAGGGTGTGGAAAACCTCGGCGCACATCCGCAGGGCTTCCTTCCAGCTCCCGGCGCCCACCGGCATGACCATGAATTCCTGAATATCTACGTTGCTCCCGCTGGCGTGGGCGCCGCCGTTGAGCACATTCATCATGGGAACAGGCAGGGTTTTGGCGTTCACTCCGCCGATATAATTATAAAGGGGAATATTGAGGGCATTGGCCGCGGCGCGGGCGCACGCCAGTGAAACGCCGAGTATGGCGTTTGCGCCCAAACGGGTCTTGTTGGGCGTCCCGTCCAGCTCGATGAGCAGCTTGTCTATCGACGGCTGATCTAAAACGTTGAGGCCCAGCATGGCTTCGGAAATTTCCGTGTTGACGTTTTCAACGGCTTTTGTGACGCCCTTGCCCAGATAACGGGTCTTATCCCCGTCCCGCAGCTCGCAGGCTTCATAGATGCCGGTGGATGCGCCGGAGGGTACTGCGGCACGGCCAACCGTACCGTCATCCAGGGTGACTTCGACCTCAACCGTGGGGTTCCCCCGGGAGTCAAGGATCTCGCGGGCCATTACATCCACGATCTCAAAATACTCTTTCATTTTCATCCTCCAAATTCATTTTATAATCAGCGACTTGCCGGTCATTTCGTCCGGCTTGCCAAGCGTCATCAGTTCCAGGAGGGTCGGAGCGATATCGGAAAGCCGCCCGTCTTCCCGCAGTTTAACCTCCGCCCCGCGGATAACAAAGGGAACCGGGTTGGTGGTATGGGCGGTATTGGGACTTCCGTCGGCCTCCAGCATCCTGTCAGCGTTACCGTGATCAGCCGTGACCGCAAGGATGATGCCGTTTCTTTCGGCGGCACTGACTACCTCTCCCAAACAACTGTCCACCATCTCCACAGCCCGGATTGCGGCGGCCTTCACGCCGGTATGGCCAACCATATCGCAGTTTGCAAAGTTGCAGACATAAAAGTCGTATGCCCCGCTGTCCATATGAGATACCAGTTTGTCCCTGACCTTTTCCGCGCTCATCTCCGGGATCAGGTCATAGGTGGGAAAATCTCTTGGCGATGGGATGAGTTCCCGATCCTCCCCTTCATACACCGTTTCCACGCCGCCATTGAAGAAAAAGGTCACATGTGCATATTTCTCCGTCTCGGCTATACGAAATTGCCGCAGGCCAAGTCCGCTCAAATATTCCCCCAAAGTGCCACGCAGCGCCTCCTGGGGAAAGGCGACTGGAAGCGGCAGCGAAGCGTCATACTGCGCCGTGCAGACATAGGAAAGGGCCAACCTTTCCACCGATAGCGGGCAGTCGGCGGGAAGACCGCCGGTCAGCGCCCATGTCAACTCCCTCGCCCTGTCCGGGCGGAAGTTCATAAAAATGACGCTGTCTCCGCTTTTTATCATCCCCTCCGGATCGCAGATCACAGGCAGGACAAATTCATCGGTCACATCCGCGGCGTAGCTTTGCTTCACGGCGTTTACGGGGTCGCCGTTTTTTTCACCAACGCCGCGCACGATGGCGTCATACCCCTTCTGGAGTCTGTCCCAGCGCTTATCCCGATCCATACCCCAGAATCTGCCCTGGAGGGTCGCGATACGCCCGATCCCCGATTCGGCGCACTTCTGCGCCAGCGCCTCAATGTATCCCAGGCCGGTTTTCGGCCCTACGTCCCTGCCGTCCAGAAAGCAGTGGAGATAGACTTTTTCAAGGCCACGGCTCTTCGCCAGATCCAGCATGGCGAAAATATGCCTGATATGGCTGTGCACGCCGCCGTCGGATACCAGACCGAGGACATGGAGGGCGGCGCCCTTTTCCAGGGCGTCGGATATCGCCTGGTTATACGCGGGATTTTCAAAAAAACTCCCGTCTTCTATAGCCTTCGTGATTCTGGGCAGATCCTGATAGACTACCCGTCCCGCGCCGATATTTGTATGGCCGACCTCGCTGTTGCCGATCTGCCCTTCCGGAAGCCCCACGTCAAGCCCCGAGGCGGAAAGGCTCGTTGCCCCGCCGGACGCCATAAGCGCGTCCATCACCGGGGTTTTGGCCTGCCATATGGCATTTTCCGGGCCGGGTCCGCCGAGCCCGTAGCCGTCCAGTATCAACAGGGCCAGCGGATTAACCTTTCTTCCCATAAGCTCACTCCATGGCCGTGGCGGCAATGATCCGGGCGAACTCCCGGGGGTCCAGCGACGCGCCTCCAATAAGCCCGCCGTCAATATCGGGCCGGGCCAGCAGCTCGGCGCAATTATTTCCGTTCATGGAGCCGCCATAGAGAATGCTGATCGCCCGGGCCCTGGTTGCGCCGTACAGCTTGCGGACAACACCGCGGATTTCGCTGCAAACCGCCTCAACCTGATCCGGTTCGGCGATGCGTCCGGTTCCAATGGCCCAAATGGGCTCATAGGCAATTATACACTTTTTTATGTTCTCCTCATCCACGCCGGCAAGCGCCGCTTTGACCTGATATGTTACAAGCTCCGCCGTCAGGCCATTGTCGTGCTGCGCCTGGGACTCCCCCACACAGATGATGGGGGAAATTGCGTGTGCGGTCAACACGTGAACCTTGCCGTTTACCTGGGCATCGGTCTCCCCGAAGGCTGCGCGGCGCTCGCTGTGACCGACTATGGCGTATCTGACGTCAAGATCCTTGAGCATCTCCGCCGCAACTTCGCCGGTATGGGCGCCGAAGCATTTTTCCGACACATCCTGAGCGCCGATCGCCGCCCGGACATCCTTGGCGAACCTGACTGCCGCCGGGATCAGCGGAAACGGCACGCACAGCACCGTTTCGCAGGTCCTGGCCTTTGGCATCGCGCCGCGCAGCCCTTCAAAAAACGGCTTTACTTCCGACGCCATCTTGTTCATTTTCCAATTGCCTGCAATAATTGTCTTCCTGCATCTTTTATTCATGACAATCCCCTATGATCATATTTGCCGCCGGGCGGCCAGCCTATCCGTTTACTCCTCGGAAAAATTACTTATTCAGCAGGCAGGCCACGCCCGGAAGCGATATCCCGGCAAGAAATTCGAGGGACGCGCCGCCTCCGGTGCTGATATGGGTGATTCTGTCTGCAAATCCGGACTGCTCCACCGCGGCGGCCGAATCCCCCCCGCCGATGATGGTCACGGCGCCGCTGGTGGCCACAGCCTGGGCCACAGCCTTTGTCCCGCCGGAAAACCGCGCAAACTCGAAAACCCCCATAGGGCCGTTCCAGACGATCGTACCCGCGCCCTTCAGCGCGCCTGTAAACGCTTCAATGGATTTTGGGCCGATATCCATGCCCATCCAGCCATCCGGAATCTCGTTGACCGCCACTACTTTCATTTCGGTATCCGCGTCAAACGTCCTGCCGATCACCACGTCCTCAGGCAAAAGGAGCGTCACGCCCTTTTCCGCGGCCGTTTTCATCAGCTCTTTCGCATAATCGAGTTTGTCCGCCTCAAACAGCGAACTGCCTATCTCATTTCCCATGGCCTTGATAAAGGTGAAGGCCATCGCGCCGCCGATAAGGATCGTATCCGCCTTGCCCAGCAGATTGTTAATCACGCCGATCTTATCCGAAACCTTGGCGCCGCCCAGAATCGCGATGAAGGGGCGCGCCGGCTCCTCCAGCGCCTTACCCATAATGGAGATCTCTTTTTCAAGCAAAAGCCCGGCGTAAGCTGGCAGAAAAGCGGAGACCCCGGCCGTTGACGCATGGGGGCGATGCACCGTTCCGAAAGCATCGGAGACATAAACGTCCGCCATGGCGGCAAGGGCTTTCGCAAAATCCTCCCCGTTCTTTTCCTCCCGCTTATCAAACCGGAGATTTTCCAGCAGCAGAATCTCCCCCGCCTTGAGGGCTTCGGCCTTGGCTGCGGCGTCCTCCCCCACGATATCCTTTGCGAAGATGACAGTTTTGCCCAGAAGCTCGGACAGCCGCACGGCAACCGGAGCAAGGGAAAGGCTCTTCTTCCACTCGCCCTTGGGCTTTCCCAGATGAGAGCAGGCGATCACCGCCGCGCCGTGTTGAAGCAAATATCTGATGGTGGGCAAAGATTCAACAATGCGCTTGTCGCTGGTGATCTCTCCCGTTTCCTTATCCTGCGGCACGTTGAAATCACACCGCAGCAGCACCTTTTTGCCTTTCGGGTCAAAATCCCTTATGGTTTGCTTATTGTATTCCATTAAGCCTCCTCCTTCATATATCCATAATTCTTCAGACCTGGAAATTTTTGCTGCCTGAGCGCTTCATAAATGAGTATGGCAACAGAATTTGAAAGGTTCAGGCTGCGCGCTCCGCCGGCCATGGGAATTCTGATGCAGCGGTCCCTATACCGCTCTCTCAGCCATTGCGGAAGCCCGGCGGTCTCCTTACCGAACATGATCGAAACATCGCCGGTAAAATCACAGGCGTCATAGGCTGCCGGCGCCTTTGTCGTCGCCAGCCAGAGCCCGTCGTCGCCATTTTTTAAAAAATAGTCTTCAAGGTTATCATAAACGTGGATATCAACCAAATGCCAATAGTCCAGCCCCGCGCGCTTCACCGCGCTGTCGGAAATGTCGAAGCCCAGGGGCCTGATCAGGTGGAGCCGCGATCCCGTGCATGCGCAGGTGCGGGCAACAGCGCCGGTGTTGAAAGGGATTTCAGGTTCAACCAGCACAACATTGATCATCTTCTTCTGTCACTCATCCCACATATTGTATTTCGTTTTTATTTTTCGCCTCGTTATTGTATACTCGATTATACTACTTTACAAGGGAAAAAACCATTGAATAATGAATTCTTGATTATTATTTTGTCATAACCCGGAGATATTGAAAAAAGCTTCCGGCTGTCATATAATCATTTGAGAAAGGCGGAGCGTATGGAAACTGTATATTTTATTGTTCCATGTTATAATGAGGAAGCGGTGCTGCCGGAAACCTTCCTCAGACTCGGCGAAAAGCTGCGCGGTCTGATGGCGGACGGCCTTGCCGGCCCCGGCAGCCGGATACTGTGCGTGGACGACGGCTCCCAGGATCGGACATGGGCGCTGATTAAATCCGCCCACGCGGATTCGCCCATTTTCACGGGCATCTCCCTTGACCGGAACCGCGGCCATCAGACCGCGCTGACCGAGGGCCTGCTTGCCGCGCGTGAGATGCGGGCCGTCAGCATATCCATTGACGCCGACCTCCAGGACGACGTCGACGCCGTTGACGCCATGCTGAAAAAGCACAGGGATGGCGCCCACATTGTCTGCGGCGTCCGGAAGAGCCGCGAAACGGATACCTTCGCAAAGCGCGTCACCGCCAGGGCGTACTATCGGCTTATGCGCCTTTTTGGGTCTTCCCTTATTTATGACCACGCGGACTTCCGGCTTATGGACGCACAGGCCCTGGACCAGCTTGCCCTGTACCATGGAGACGACCTTTTTCTCCGCGGACTCATCACAAGGCTTGGCTTTACGCCGGAAATCGTGTATTATGACCGTATGGAGCGATTTGCCGGCGAGAGCAAATACACCCTGAAGAAGATGCTGAAGCTGGCGGCCAAGGGCGTCACCAGCGGAAAGATGAAGCCGGAGCCTGAACCGAGAGCCTCGTATACCCACACCAGAGAAGCCCTGCCCTTTTAATCTGCGCTTTGACCGCCGCGTTTTGCGGTGGGTTGTAACTGATAAAAAAACAAATTGAACGAATTTTTTGGAGGTTATTAGATGGAGTACAAGGAAATACTGGAAAAGGCCCGGGGCATCATCGGTCCCTACTGCAAGGCATGCCCTGTCTGCAACGGCAAGGCCTGCGGAAACGCCATGCCCGGCCCAGGTTCGAAACCCCCCGGAAACGGCGCTGCCCGGAACTATAATGCCTGGCAGGACATTTGCGTCAACATGGACACCATCTGCGAAAACACCGAACCGGACACGACCTTTACCCTCTTCGGCCGAAACTTTACCCTTCCGGTTTTCGCCGCGCCCATAGGTGCGCTGAAAATGCACTACAGCGAGGCCTATGACGATTTTGCGTACAATGACATTATCATCCACACATGTGCCGAAGCCGGCATCGCGGCCTTCACCGGGGACGGCGTCGATCCCGGGGTAATGAAGCGCAGCGCGGCTGCCATGACCAAGGTCGGCGGAGTCGGTATTCCCACAATCAAGCCCTGGAATATCGAGGCCGTCCTTGAAAAACTGGACATCCTTAACGCATCGGGCATTTTTGCCGCCGCCATGGACATAGACGGGGCCGGTCTCCCCTTCCTGAAAAAAATGAATCCCAATGCCGGAAGCAAATCCGTCCGGGATCTGCGGGAGATCATCACATACTCAAAACTTCCGTTTATCATTAAAGGCGTCATGACAGCCAGGGGTGCGGAGAAGGCCGTCGAAGCCGGAGCTGCCGGCATCGTCGTCTCCAACCACGGCGGACGCGTCCTGGGCCAATGTGCCGCCACAGCCGAGGTTCTGCCGGAAATCGTCAGAGCGGTATCTGGAAAAACCGTGATTTTCGTGGACGGCGGCATCCGCAGCGGTGTGGATGTGTTCAAGGCCCTTGCCCTGGGAGCGGATGCGGTGCTGATCGGCCGCCCCTTTGTCTCCATGGTATACGGCGGCGAGGCCCAGGCCGTCAAATTCCTTATCGACATGATCGGGGCCGAGCTGCGGGATACCATGACAATGTGCGGGGCCCACAGCCTGAAGGAAATCACCCGCGACAAAATTTTCATTCCCGGACAGGGCTAAAAATAAAAAAGCTCCGGAGCCTGCGGCTCCGGAGCTTTTTTATGCAGCGGCGAGTCACCTGATATCCCCCCGCGCCCTCAGCTCTGTCAGAATACCGGCATACGTTTTTTCGTCAATCCGGTATTTCACCCTGTAGATGAAATACCCGGTCAGAATGAATACCAGTGGAACCAGAAACATGGCGCATTTGACAATCAGCTTGCCGGAATCGTCAATACTCTCCGCCGCCGTGTCCCCCGTCTTGATACCGGAAAGCACCAGGGAAAGGCTGATAATCCCGGTGGAAAGGGCGCCGCCGATTTTGTTGATCAGCGGCTGTATGGAAAAGGTGACGCTCTCGTTTCGCTTTCCCAGCTTCCATTGGCCGTACTCAATGGTATCCGACAGAAACATGAGCATGAGAAGCTGGATGAACGCCTGCCCAACGAAAATAATGACCGCCGCTGCCGCAACCAGGAAAATACCGGCTTCCGCAAAGAAAAAGATAACGTAGCCCGCCACCACCAGACCCGTAGCGAAGGTATACAGCCGTTTCCTGCCGTACCTTTTGGAAAAAAACGGGAATACTATCAGGGCCGCCAGCTGGGATATGCCGCACACGGCGGCAAGCACCGCGTACAGGTCGCTGTTGCCGTAGACATACTGCATGTAATAGATGGCAAAGCCCGTGGTGGTGCAGTATCCGATCATGAACAGGGCCATTGACAGCGTCGTCCACATGAGCTGGTAGTTTTTGAAGAGCACGCCGAACATCTGTTTAACCGAGGTGCGCGGCTCCTGCCTGAAGCGTCCGCGATCCTCCCGGACGCCCAGGAGGGTGAAGAGCTGGAAGCCCAGCATCATGACCGCAACCACCGCGGCCACAGTGAGCCATACGCCGCTCGTGTTGCCCATGGCGGTTGTGATGGGCTGCCAGCCGACCATAATTATGTACATCCCCACATTGGCGCAAATCCGGGCGAAAGCGCCCATATTCTCCCGCTGCTTCTGGTCGGTGGTCAGGGACGGGAGCATGGACCAATACGCGATGTCGTTGATACCATAAGTAATGTCCCAGAACACGTAGGCAAGGCCGAAGACCACGACAAACCCTGTGCCGGCAAGGCCGAAATCGGCAAACAGGATCAGAAAGAACACGGCGCTGGTAACCGCGCCGAAAAGTATCGGCGGCTTGAATTTTCCCCAGGGCGTGCGGATATTGTCTATGATCAGCCCGGTTATGGGATCATTCAGGGCGTCGAGTATCCGCAATATCGTGAGAACCAGGCTGGCCGCCGCAAATGTCCCTATCGGCAGGGAGAGGATGTTCGAGAGATAATACAGCAGGGCGTTGGCCTCGAAGGCATAGAGCATATCGCGGCCCACGGTGCCCAGCCCAAAGAAATATTTATTCCGTCTGTCCTGTTTATCCACGCTGCTCCCCCCCGGAATCCTATTTGGCAAACTGCCGGACTATGCCGTGAAGAATCTCAACGCATTTATCCATACCTTCCGCGGTTATATGCTCATAGGGCCCGTGGAAGGCGTATCCGCCGGTACCCAGGTTCGGGCACGGCAGTCCCTTCCAGGACAGGAGCGCGCCGTCTGTTCCGCCGCGGAGGGGATCGGTCAAGGGCGTCAGCCCTGCCTCCTTAACGGCGAGGACGGCCCTTTCGATCAAATACTCATAATCGGGCATGATCTTTTCCGCCATGTTCCGGTATTGCTCCTGGAAGGTCAGTTTAACGGTTCCCGGGCCGTATTCCTCATTCAGCAGCTTTTCAATGTGAAGCATCATCTGCTTGCGCATCTCGAATTTCGCGAGATCGTGATCCCGCAGAATATAGCTTGCCCTGGCGCTTTCCACCGTTCCGGCAAACGACGCGAGGTGGAAAAAGCCCTCGTACCCCTCCGTATGGCGGGGCGTGTCCCCCCCGGGCAGCATGGCATTAAACGCCATGGCCACCAGCACCGCGTTCACCATTTTCCCTTTGGCGCTGCCGGGGTGAATATTCTGGCCCCGGAATTCAACGATTGCCGAGCAGGCGTTGAAGTTTTCAAACACAACCTCGCCTTCCTCGCCGCCATCCAACGTATATGCCACGTCCGCGCCGAACCTTTCCATGTCGAAGCGGACGGTTCCCCGGCCCACCTCCTCGTCCGGCGTGAAGCAGACACTGATTCTGCCGTGAGGGGTACCCCGGGCCTGCAGTTCTTCAACCAGCGTCAGGATTTCGGCTATGCCGGCCTTGTCGTCCGCCCCCAGCAGAGTTGTGCCGTCGGTCACAATCAGAGTGCGGCCGGCCAGCTTTGGAAGATGGGGAAACATTTTTGGGGAAAGCGCCCTTCCGCTTTCTCCCAGGATTACTGCGCCGCCGTCATAGTCTTCAATTATTTGGGGCCGGACATTTTCTCCGGAAAAATCCGGCGACGTATCCATATGAGCAATAAACCCCAGCCGAGGCACGGATTCACAGCCCGGCGAAGCCGGGAGGCTCCCGTATACATAGCAGAATTCATCCGCCGCAACATCCGACATTCCCAGGGCCTTCATTTCATCGGCAAGCAGCTTTGCCAAATCGAACTGGCGCGCCGTACTTGGCGTGGTATCCATTTCTTCCGAGCTGGTGGTATGCACGCAGGCATACTTCAGCAGTCTTTCATAAGCTCTCATAGAAATCTTCACATCCTTGATTTTTTATAAAAATGGGGGCAGATCGGATTTTCGGCATATGCGCCTTGGCCCGTCAGCCCACGCAATATTGTTCATCGGCGACATACCCGTCATACATCTCCTGTGTGACGCCTCCGTTTCGGATGATCTCCGAATAAAACCGCCCGCTTTTCTTAACGGTACGGGCCTGGGTCTCAAAATCCGTGCGGATAAGCCCGAAGCGGGCGGAAAACCCCTCCAGCCACTCGAAATTGTCACAGAAGCACCAGTGGTAATAGCGTTCAACGCCAAGGCCGGATTCCGCCAGAGCCTTCAAGTGGTCGTAGAGATACCGGCAGCGAAAGCTGTCCGAATTGTCGCAGGTGCCGTTTTCCGTGATATATACCGGCGCGGGGAATTTTTTCGTCAGCTTGCGCGCCACGCGGCAGATCCCCTCCGGGTATATCTCCCAGCCCAGATCATTCTTGGGTGAATTCTCCCTGACCCCGTCCCGCAGGCCGGTGGAGGTTGACCGGGTATAGTAGTTTATTCCGTGGAAATCGTAGTATTTTCCCAGCTTTCCGCAGCCCTTGAAGGGAAAACAATCCTTCCCGGTATACATTGCCTCGGTTATGGCGCCCTGAAAAAGCCGCTCAGAGAGCCTGGCCGCTGCAATATGCTTTAAATTTTTCGGGTCCTTGGGATCAAACACCCGGGCGTGAATGGCAAAGCTGACACGGGCGTCGGGAAACCGTTCGTGGATAATGTTATATGCGCCTATATGACACGGCACCAAGGCGTTCATGACCTTCAGCGCTTTCAGCATAGACTTTTCCCCCGGTGGCCAGTTCCCGCCGTTATAGCCATTCACGGCGTAGACGTTCGGCTCGTTCAGGGTGATCCAGCTCTCCACCAGATCCCCCAGATCGGAGACCACGCGGGACACATAGGCCAGAAACGCTTTTTCCGCGCCGTCCCACAAAAACGCTCCCCTGTCCTCAAACCAGATGGGATTTGAAAAATGCCACAGGGTTACCATGGGTTTTATCCCCAAGTCCCGCAGCATGGCAAGCTCCTCCCGGTAGCGGGCGATGGCCTTCTGGTCAAACTCGCCGGGCTTTGGCTCAATCCGGCTCCATTCCAGCCCCATGCGGCTGCATTGGATTCCCATATCCGCCATAAGGCGCGTATCCTCTTGCCACTTTTTCCAATGCTGCGTCGCGATTTTAGGGCTATCCTGCACCCACCCCAGCTTATGCCATTCGTACCAGCTATTATTTTTGTCATAGCCTTCAATTTGCGTCGCGGAGGCTGCGGTTCCAAGAAGCATATTGCCGAGCCTGAAAGAATTGTCCATATTTTCCACCCCATGCCATATTATCATACGGAACCCATAAAAAAAACCCCTTACTTATCCTATTGTGAGGTCCAAAAAAGAGCGGACGGTGCATTTGCACCGTCCGCCCGCAAAGCATTCCTTTATTTTGAGTTGAAAATCTTGAATATGCTGTCAAAAGGATCTTCTTCCGCTTTCGGAAATTGAGAGGCAACCTCAGATTCCGCCTTCTCGGCGGCGGAGGAATACAGCTTCTCCGGAGACTTTTCACCCGCCTTGGCGGCGGCAGGAGCCTGCGGCTTCTTTGCACCGCCCTCCTCAAAGCCCGTAGCAATGACGGTGACCCGAATCTCGTCTTCCAGCGTTTCGTCGAAGGTGGCGCCAAAGATAATGTTGGCGTCCGGATGAGCGGCTTCCTGAACCAGATTCGCGGCGGTCTCCACATCATCAAGCCCCATATCCTCGGAGCCGGTGATATTGATCAGCACGCCATGCGCGCCGTTTATGGAAGTCTCCATCAGCGGGCTGGCCACGGCCATCCTGGACGCATCCTCGGCCTTGCCCTTGCCCACGGCATGTCCGACGCCCATGTGCGCAAACCCGGCGTCTTTCATGATGGTGGTAACGTCCGCAAAGTCAAGGTTGATAAACCCGGTGTTCTTGATCAGGTCGGAAATGCTGGTCACGGCCTGGCGGAGAACCTCATCGGCAATCTCAAAGGCATTGGCCAGGGTGACCTTCTGGTCGGTGGCGAATTTCAGCCTGTCGTTGGGGATGATCAGCAGAGAGTCCACTTTCCCCAAAAGCGAATTGATGCCCGCCAGCGCCTGATCCATGCGGCGTTTGCCCTCGAACTTAAAGGGCTTTGTGACAACGCCCACGGTGAGAATCCCGGACTCGCGCGCAATATCGGCCACGATCGGCGCGGCGCCAGTACCTGTTCCGCCGCCCATACCGGCTGTAATAAACACCATATCGGCGTCTTCAAAACACTTTGAAATCTCATTCCGGTTTTCTTCCGCGCTTTTCTTGCCGATATCGGGATCGCTGCCCGCCCCCTGCCCATGGGTCAGTTTTTCGCCGATCTGAATTTTCAAATCCGCGTTTGAAACAGCAAGCGCCTGCTTGTCTGTATTGATTGAAATAAACTCTACCCCTTGCGTGCCGGACCGGACCATTCGGTTGACAACGTTGTTGCCTGCCCCGCCGATGCCGACTACCTTGAGCGTTACTACGTTCTCGGGGCCGCTTTCGGATTTATAAGACATATCTGGTGCCTCCCTGTTATCTTTTAAGGCCAGAGCGGAGCCGCACGGCCTTTTCGGTGTTGATTTCTTTCTACTCATATTATAACGTTTCCCCTGCCCGGTCAACTATTTTTTGTTTCCAGAGAACCGGATTAACTTACTCCGGGCTGAAATGTGCCTTTTTATCAATAGACAGATCAATTGTTCCCCTATCTCCCGCCGCAAGCTGTTCCACTGCGGAAATAAGCATCCCGAATTTATACTCGGTGTTTTCATTCGCTCCCAGCTTAACGGTGAATTTCCCGAGATAATCGAAAGCCGGATTGGACACCGCGGAAACATCCACCCAGGTCACATCCCCCGTCATCTGCCGTTCTTGTATCTGATCGAGTATCTCCGTCAGATAATCAACCTTGGGCATATCCGCTTCGCCTGGAGCGATCTTTTCGCCCACGGCCGGGCTGATGGGGGTAATGCCCCTGACTTCAATAAGCCCGACCGCTTCGACGGAATCCACTGTTTTGAGCAATTTGCAGTTTCTGTCTATCGTCCAGTACAGGCTGTCTGCGGCAACGTATGCGATGGCGCTGCTCTCGGACACCTGTATGACAATCCGGTTGGGAAGCCCCCGGGTTACCGTGGCTTCTTCAACGTAGGGCAGACGCGAAAAAATGCGGCTGACCGCTGAAAACCGATTGATAAAAAACAGGTTGTCGCCTTTTTCGATACCTGCCGCGTCCATGACCTCCTCGTCGGTATAAATGGCGTTTCCGACTACCTCTATCCTGGAGACCCGGAAAAAAACGCTCATGCCAAAAATAAGTGCGGCGCATATGATGATAAAAGCAAGGGGGGTATAGAGCGCGCCGCGCTTCTTCTTTTTCCTGCGCGGCTGCCGCCGCGGCGTGTATGCCATGCCAATTTTCCTTTCAGTCAGGCGTTACCCACAGATTTGCGCCAATCGCCCGCAGTTTTTCGTCAAGTGTCTCGTAACCCCTGTTGATATGTCCTGAGTCAAGAATGCGCGTCTCCCCTTCCGCGGAGAGCCCGGCGAGAACGAGGGCCGCGCCGCCGCGCAGGTCCGTGACTGTGGTAGGCGCGCCCTGCAGCTCGGATACGCCGGTAACGACAGCGACCCTGCCTTCTATCTGCACCCTGGCCCCAAGTCGCCGCAGCTCGCTGACATAGCGGTAGCGGTTGCTGAAGACGTTCTCTACAAAAACAGATGTACCGGATGCCTTAAGGCACGTGGAAAGCAGGACGGGCTGCGCATCCGTCGGAAATGCCGGGTATGGGCCGGTCACCACCGGCTGAGGCGCCCGAAGCTGTTCCGGAGCCCGCAGACGCACGTTTCGTTTCCCGGCGTCAATATCACATCCGCACTCGGAAAGCGACCGGAGCACCGTATCGAACTGAACGGGTTCCACGCCCCGCAGCTCCAGATCGCCGGCGGTTGCCGCGGCCGCGCAAAGCAGGGTCGACGCGACGATGCGGTCCGGCATGATCCGATGTCCCACCCGGGCTTCGGGTGAGAACCCCTCCACCACGATTGTCGGCGTTCCGGCGCCGGAAACCTTCGCGCCCATCTGCCGCAGAAATCGCTGCAGCTCCTCTATCTCCGGTTCACGCGCCGCGTTGTTAATCACAGTCACGCCCTCGGCGGCACATGCGGCCAGCAGGGCATTTTCAGTCGCGCCTACGCTGGGCGAAGGAAAGTCTATCCTCGCGCCCTTGAGTTTTCCGGCCCGCGCGATGATGTCGCCGCTTTCTTCCGTGATCTCCGCGCCAAGAGCGCGAAGCGCCATGAGATGAAGATCCACAGGACGCGGCCCAAGCTCGCAGCCGCCCGGCATTGATAATCTTGCCTCGCCGCACCTGGCCAGCAGCGCGCCGAGGAAAATTACGGACGAACGCATCTCGCGCATCAAGTCATGCGATATTTCCGCCCGGCACAGCCCCGTGGAGTCTATGCTCACCGAATCTCCGTCGCGCTCCGTATCACACCCGAGCCCACGCAGGATGGCCATTGTTTTTTCCACATCCCGCAGAACCGGTACATTCAGCAGCTCGACCTGGCAAGGTGAAAGCACGGTAGCCGCCATGATAGGAAGCACGGCGTTCTTTGCACCCTGCACCGTTACGCTGCCGGTAAGCTTGTTTCCACCGAAAACATGCCAAATACTCATATATTCTCCCCCGAATGGTAAAATCATGCCATTCTATGCGGAGAGATGAAATTTTGTTATTTCTTACTTGATTCCGGACGGGTATCGGCCGGGATTTCAGTGACTTTTATTCCTCGCTCACCAGTCCCAGAACAATATCCGCAATTTTTGCGGCCGCATCCTCCACGCCCAGGGCGCGCATGCTGGAAGCCATGGCCGCCAGCCGTTCCGGGTGATGCAAAAGCTCGGAAACAGTCTCAAGAATCCCCTCCGGGGTGGCCTCCGGCTCCGTAATCACTTTCGCGCCACCGGCCCTTTCCAGAACCCGGGCATTTTTTTCCTGGTGATTGTTGGTAACGTTCGGGGAAGGCACCAGCACGGCGGGTTTTCCCATGGCGGTCAACTCCGCCAGCGTCGCCGCGCCGGCGCGGCAAATCACCAAATCGGCCGCGGCCATCACCCGCGACATATCGTAGATATAGTCGCGAACGTCCATGCCGCAGGCCCGATAATCCGGTCTCTCCCGTTCAAGGGCATCGGCCATCGCTATGTATCCGGCCTTTCCCGTGGAGTGTATAATATCAAAAAAAGGGTTATTACAGGCTTTGACGATCAAATCCTTCATGATGCCGTTCATGTGTGCGGCCCCCAAGCTTCCCCACACCGAGACCAGCAGGGGTCTTGCGGGGTCCAGGGAAAGCATCGCCTTTGCCGCCTGCTTGTCCGCATCGAAAAAGCTGCCGCGGACGGGTGTCCCCGTCACGACAACCCGTTCGGGATGGCGGTAGTTTGCCCGGCTTTCCTCAAAACCCACCATAATCCTGTCCACAACACCCTCGAGCATTTTGGTCGTCATCCCGGGTACCGCGTTGGATTCGTGCACAGCCGTAGGAATCCCAAGGCCCGACGCCGCTTTAAGCACGGGATAACAGACATAGCCCCCCGTGCCTACCACAACATCCGGTTTGAAGTCCCGTATAATCCGCTTTGCCGCCGCAGTTGATATCAGCACATTTTTTAAAGTGCAAAGGTTATGCGCAATATCCGCCGGCCTGAAGCCCCGCCGGATATTGGTGATTTTGATGGTTTTCAGCTCATATCCCGCCCTCGGCACCAGGTCCGTCTCCATCCGGCCTTCCGCGCCGATGAAAAGAAACCTGGAGCCCGGCATCGCTTCATTTAACCGCCCGGCAACAGCCAGCGCAGGGTTAATATGGCCCGCGGTGCCGCCGCAGGTGAATAAAAATCTCATGATACCCTTCCTATCCGGAAACTTTTGCCGGTATATCCCGGGACGCGCTGAGGACGATGCCCATTTCGGCAAGCTGAATCAGAAGCGCAGTTCCGCCATAGGAGAACAGCGGCAGCGATATTCCGGTGCTGGGGATAAGATTCGTGACAACGGCCACATTCAGGATAACCTGCAAAGCCAGGAGCGTGGTAATCCCTGCCGTCACAAGCACACTGTATCTGTCGCGCATGTGCATGGCCAGCCAATATCCGCGGATAATCAGCAGCGCAAACAGGATAAGGATGGCAATCGCGCCTATAAAGCCCAGCTCCTCACAGATAACGGAAAAAATAAAGTCGTTGTGCTCCTCCGGCAAATACAGGTATTTCTGCCTGCTTTGGCCGAGACCGAGCCCAAGAAGGCCGCCGGACCCGATGGAGTACAGGGATTGGACGATCTGGTAGCCGTCGCCCTGCATATAGGCGAAAGGATCCCGCCAGGCGTTGATGCGGTCGGAGGCATATGGGAAAAACGTCATGATAATCGCCAGTCCCCCGCCGGCCACAGCGATCCCGCCGATAAACCATATCAGCCTGGCCCCGCCTAGGAAAAGCATAACCGCGCCGATGGCTATGATGATAACGGAGGCTGAAAAATGCGGCTCCAGCACCAGCAGGCCGACAATCAGAATAAGTATCCCGCCAAAGGGGACGATGCCGTAACGGAAGGTTTTCATTCTGCCCTTGTACTTACAAATCAGCATGGCAAAATACATGATGACCGCCACCTTCGCTATCTCCGATGGCTGAAAGGTGGTAAAGCCGAGGTCGATCCAGCGGCGCGCGCCGTTTACCTTGGAGCCGATGAAAGGCACGGCCAGAAGCGTAACCAGGGCAATGCCCATGATTGTGGGAGAGATGCGCCGGTAAAACGCCATCGGAAACTTGGAGACAATGAACATGACCCCAACGCCCCCAATTGCAAAAACCAACTGGCGCACAAAGTAATAAGTCGCCTTGTTGCCCGTTACCGAGCTGTAATAGGCCCGGGCATAGCTTGCCGAAAGAACCATTACAACGCCGATCAGGAGCAGCAGCAGCGTCAAAATCGCAAAGGGCAGGTCAAAACTCCCGCGGCCAATCGCCGCGTCCTCGGTATAGTCAGCAAGGCGGGTGTTTTCATATTCCATAAGCGTGCCCTCCAGAAAGCCGGCCCGTCGGGGCGACCCGCGAGTCAAAACCCGTAACGGTTATAGATTCCAACAAAAGATATTACAGCGCACAAAACGGATATCCCGGTAAACAGCGCGAAAAGCTGCTTTTCCGACCACTTTTTGCCGCTCCAGCCCCCCAGCTCCAGGTGGTGGTGAAAAGGCGCCATTTTAAAGACCCGTTTCCCGTGGGAAAGCTTAAAATACGCAACCTGGATCACATCCGACAAGGCCTCAAGAACAAACAGGAAGCCCAGAACAAGGATGATGAGTGGCATATTCGTCATAAGCGCCATGCCGACAATCGCCCCGCCCAGAAAAAGGGAGCCCGTGTCGCCCATGAAAACCTTTGCCGGGTTGTAATTATAGAGCAGAAAGCCCAGCAGACCGCCGGCAAGGGCTGAGGCAAATATCCCCAGAGTCGTGTACTGCTCCCCCCAGAGGAACGTGACGGCGCCGAAAAAAACACACACCGGAATGCTCGTGCCGGAGGCCAGCCCGTCCACGCCGTCCGTCAGATTCACGGCGTTCACCGTGGATACGACAGCAAAGGAGCAAAACAGGAAATAAAGCGGCTCGGACATGGGTATATTGACGTTCCAGAACGGAATATAAAGGCTCGGCGTCACATAGCCAAAACGTCGGAGCAGATAGGTAAACGCCATCGCCGCCACGAGCTGCAGCAAAAACTTTGTTTTTGCGGTCAGACCCAGGTTCTTTTTTCTTTTGAGCTTTTCATAATCGTCCAAAAAGCCGATCGCGCCGAAAATCAGCGCAAACATAAGCAGGAAAATATGACCGTAGTCCCCGTCCAGCATCGACTGGAATCCAACCGTCAGGCACACAAAAACGCACGCGGCAATAAACATCAATCCCCCCATCGTGGGGGTTCCGGATTTGGACATATGCCACGTGGGGCCGTCCTCTCTTATCATTTGGCCGGCCTTTATTTTCCTGAGCCACGGCACTAAAAACGCGCCCACGCCCGATGATACCAAAAAGGCTATGATAAAGGAGAGTGTCAGCCTGACCGTCATTTTTTGTTCTTCCTTTTTTCCAAAATCTCCGCGACAATTTCGCGCTCATCCATGTGATACTTGGTTTTTCCGATGATTTGGTAATCCTCGTGCCCTTTTCCGGCAAGGACAATAATATCGCCCGGCCGGTGCTTATCAATCGCCCATTCAATCGCCTCCGGGCGGCTGGTAATCAGCTTGCTGGGGGTTCGGCTTCCTTTCATTCCCTCGGCGATTTCAGAAATGATCGCCTCAGGTTCCTCGGTTCGCGGGTTATCCGACGTGATCACAACAAAGTCGGCGTTTTCCCCGGCGATACGCCCCATAATCGGCCGTTTCGTCCTATCCCGGTCACCGCCGCACCCGAAAACAAGTACAACGCGGCCCTCCGCGATATTCTTCATGGCTTTCAGGACGTTTTCAAGAGCGTCCGGCGTATGGGCATAGTCGATCAAAACGGTGTAGTCCCCGTCTGTAGGCACCACCTCCACCCTGCCCTTCACGCCCTTTGCGGCGGAAAGCGCCTCGGCGCAGTCTGCCAGAGGGATGTCCAGAAGAAGCCCGCAGGCAATCACGCCCAAAGCATTATAAACCGAAAATAATCCCGGTATGCCCAGCTTCATCCGCTGAAGATTATCGCCGTTGAGGGCGCAGAACCGGACTCCGGAAGGCGCAAGCCTTACGTCCTTTGCCACGAGATCCGCTTCGTTTCTTTTTTCCGAGAAGGTGAATATTTGACACGTGGCGGAATCCATCATCAGCTCCGCCCAATCGCTGTCGATATTAAAGGCGCCCTTTTTGCAGTTTTTAAACAGCTTCGCCTTAGCTTTTGCATAGTCGTCCATATCCCGATGGAAATCCAGATGATCCTGAGTGAGGTTGGTAAAAATGCCCACCTCAAATTTTATTCCTTCCACACGGTCTAAAGCAAGGGAATGGGAGGAGACCTCCATAACAATATGTGTACAGCCGCTCTCCAGCATTTGGGCAAAAAGCTTCTGAAGCTCGTAGGATTCCGGAGTGGTATATTCAGTGGGCAGGAATTCGCTGCCTATCATATTGCCATTGGTGCCCACAAGGCCGACTTTTGCGTCCAGGCAGACTTCAAGAAGGTGCTTGATCAGATAAGTCGAGGTAGTCTTGCCATTTGTTCCCGTAACGCCGATCATCGTCATTTCGGACGAAGGGTCGCCGAAAAAGTTTCTGGAACATATGGCAAGTGCCCGACGGCTGTCCTCCACAAGGACATATGGAATCTCGAAATCCGGCGGCTCCTGGCAGACGACGCATACGGCGCCACGCTCAACCGCGGCGGCGATATACCGGTGGCCATCGGACTCAAAACCCTTCACGGCAAAAAACAAGCCGCCCTTTTCCACTTTTCTGGAATCGTAATAAATCTCTGCAATCTCCATGTCAAGCTCCGCACAAAGCGCTGATATGGAGATGTCCTTTAAAATCTGTCTGAGTTTCATTTGTATTCCCCCCGCTTTAAAAAACGATAAGGTTTAATAGATGCCAAGCATGCTCGAGTCGTTCGTCACAAGGGTGACTTCAACCACCGTACCATGTTCAACCTCGGACCCCACAGGGATGCTCTGGGCCGATATAAGCTGCCCGGCCGGATCTGTCACCGAGCTTGATGTCTTCAGGAAGAGACCGTAATAGGATAGCCGCTGCCTGGCGATATCGTAGGGCAGATCCTTAAGGTCTATCATAGCCTCAAGATCATTGGACGGCTCCGCGCCGGCATAGATGATCACTTCGCTGTTTGCGGCCACAACCGCATTAGCCGCCGGCAACTGCCCGGTTACCGTGTCGCCGCTGCCGATCACGCGGTAGCCAAGCCCCGCGCTTACCAGTGCCCGCTGTGCCTGCTCCACGGACAGCCCCGTAATATTCGGCACGGATTTATCCATGTTCTGGTATTCGGATTCGGTATACTGCGGCTCGACGCCCAGATACGGAAGAATATCCGCAAACATTTTCCCCACAACAGGCGCCGCCATCTGGCCGCCGCTCACATAGATCCCAGTATCGTTACTGGGGTTATCCAGCAACACCAGAATCGCCACCTTGGGGTCATCGGCCGGAGCAAAGCCAAGGAAGGAGACAATATACTGCTTTTTTCCGGTCTCAATGGCAAGGCTGACCTTTTCCGAAGTGCCGGTCTTCCCGCCGATCCGGTAACCCGCCACATAAGCGTTTTTTCCGGTACCCTCTTTGGAGTCGCCGACCACAGCCTCAAGAATTTTGCAGACCTGGGCGCTGGTTTCCTCACTTATAACCTTCCGCACCACCGTGGGCGTCGTCTCCGAAACCACATTCCCTTCCGCGTCCCGGATTTCCTTGACAAGATAAGGCTTCATCAATTCCCCGCCGTTCACGCAGGCGGAAACTGCTGTGATCAGCTGGAGGGGCGTGATGGTAAAAGTCTGCCCGAAGGAGGCGGCGGCAAGCTGGGATTTGTCATTGACGCTGCAAAATTTATTCTCACTCCACCAGATACTGCCGCTTTCTCCGCCGATGTCTATCCCGGTGGTTGCGCTGAGCATAGCGTCCTTGTTCTCGGAGCGGTTGATAAATCCGAAGCCTTCGGCATATTCATAGAATTTTTCCGCCCCCACGAGCTGGCCGATGCGCACAAAGGCCACGTTGCAGGAATGCTGCACGACCTGGGTGAGGGTCTGCTGGCCGTGACCATGGGTTTTCCAGCATTTCAGCGGAGTGGTTCGCCCCAGGACTTCCATGGAGCCCCCACAGTAGAAGGAGGAGCCTTCCGCTACCACCCCTTCGTTAAGGGCCATGGCCAGGGTAATGATTTTAAACGTTGAGCCGGGCTCGTAGGTATCCGACACCGCCTTGTTGCGCCATTGCAGCTGCTGCGCCGCGGCGTAAAGGGCGCTGCGCTCCTCTTCGCTGGCGGCTGTTTCCTCTATCTCCGCCAGGGCTTCATCGCTGATCGCCTGATAATTATTCAGGTCGAAATTGCCAAGTGATGCCATAGCCAGTATAGCACCCGTGTCAACCTCCATACAGATTGCGGCCGCGCCGTTCTGAATCCCGTAGTCCTTTAATGCCTGGGACAGGTGCTTTTCTATGTAATACTGGATGGACGCGTCAATTGAGAGGGTAGTGTCGCTGCCGTCTTCGGCGTCAAAGTAATCCTCGAAATTTGTATAAAGCATTTCCGTTCCCGCCGCCGTGGTGGATCGGATGGTTTTCCCGGCAGATCCGGAAAGCGCCTCGTTGTACTCTGATTCTATTCCGCCCAATCCATAATTGTCGAGGCCCACAAAGCCTATGATATGGGCGGCCAGGCTCCCGTAAGGATAATACCGCTTGGAATCAGTTTCCAGCTTGACCCCCTTGAGGTCGTTCGCTTCCTTAAAGGCTCTGACCTGCTCTGCCAGCTCCGCCTCTACCTTTCGCGCAACCGTCTTATACCAGGAACTTTTATCCGTGGTCATATTGAGTATTTTAGCGTAATCTACGCCGAGTATCTCCGACAGGCCCGAAGCGATCAGCACCGGGTCCTCACCATAGATCTCAATCTCCCGCGGGCTGATATAGATGGTATCCACGGTGGCGCTCATAGCCAGAATTTTGCCGTTGGTATCGTAGATCGTTCCCCGGGACGCGGAAATCATGGTTTCCCTGACCTGCTGCTCTATTGCCGCGCTTTCGTATTCCTCGTGCTGCAAAATCTGTATTTGATACAGCCTTGCGCCCAGCACAATAAATGCAACTATGCCGCACACTATCATCAGAAACAGTGTACGGCGAAGAATTGTTTTATTTGGCCCGGATTCTCCGGGCCTGCCTCCGGATTTATTGGACATGGCTATCTCCCCGAATTGCTGTTATACAAAATTATACCGCGCGGCCTACTTAAAATATTCCGATAGTGATGAAAGAAAATCTCCGACACGATCCACAAAGCTGACTGTCTCGTCCGATTCTCCCAAAACCACCGCCCGGTCCTGAACGCTTCCGCAAATATAATAGACCTGATCGCTGCGCGGCTGCTGCATTCCAAGGGTATTCATCGCATAATCTTCAATTTCCGGCAGATTGATGGCACTTTCGTAGGCAATGAGAAGTTTGGTCTGCTGTTCCTGAAGCTGCGCCAGACTGGCTTCAAGAGCCACGCATCTGTCCGAGGCCGCGGTAAGCTGCACCCTTGCCAGAAGGGAGAACACCAGCAGTGCCGCCGCAATCGCATATCCGATCACCGCCACCGGCGAGACCGCTTGGACCGACACTCTTTCGGCTGCTGAAACCGCTTCCTCTTCCAGTTCCGGCGCGGCCGGAATGTCCAGCGGCGTGCCGTAGGTATATTCAGGATACAGCTGCGGATTATTCAAATCATACGCAAGGCTTCCCCGAACCGAACCGGCCATGTATTTTAACGCTGCTTTTTTTGTCGGCATGTTCCCGCACCTTTCCTATACCCGTTCCGCGACCCGGAGCTTGGCGCTCCGGGAACGCGGATTTGCTTCCAGTTCCTCCCCGGCGGCGGTGATTGGTCTGCGCGACACGCTTTTGAGCGTGGGCACAAATCCACAGATGCATACCGGGGCCTCCCTCGGGCACGTACAGCCGTTTTCCCGCGCCTGTATGGCGTTTTTGACTATCCGGTCCTCAAGAGAGTGGAAGCTGATTACCAGGAGCCTGCCGCCCGGCGCCAGACAGTCCGGCGCGCTTTCCATCATCCGGGAAACGGCGTTCAGCTCGTCATTAACGGCGATTCTTATCGCCTGAAAGCTGCGCTTTGCCGGATGCTGCTTTTCCCTGAGCGCAGCGGCTGGCATCGCGCTTTTTATAACATCAACCAATTCAAGTGTGGTTTTTATCTCTTTTTCCTGCCGCGCCCTGACAATGGCGGCGGCTATGCGGGAGGCATAACGCTCTTCGCCGTAATCCCGGATTATCCTGAAAATCTTATCTTCCGGCCAGTGGTTCACAATGAACCAGGCATCCATACTATCGGATGCGTCCATCCGCATATCCAGCGGCGCGTCGTACATATAGGAAAAGCCGCGCTCCCTCTCGTCCAGCTGTGGCGAGGATACACCCAGATCAAAAAGCATCCCGTCCACTTTCGGCACGTCCAGCTCCTTGAGAATCTCCGCCACATCACCAAAATTTCCGTGGACGATCGTGAGCTTGTCCGCCCATTGGCTCAGGCGCTTTCCCGCCCTTTCGATAGCTGTGGCGTCACGGTCTATGGCGATAAGCCTTCCGCTGTCCAGGCGCTTCAGGATCTCCTGGGAATGTCCGCCCATGCCGAGGGTACCGTCCACATAAACGCCGTCCGGTTTGATATTAAGATAATTCATGCATTCGCCGAGAAGTACGGGAATATGGCCAATCATCAGAATTCAAGCTCCTCCATAACAGCAGCGATATTCTCCGGCGTTGTTTCAAAATCATGGACCTCACGCCAGTTTTCACTGTCCCAAAACTCTGCATGGTTATTGCAGCCGACAACCGTGACATTTTTCTTCAGCCCCGCAAAATCTCTGAGGTTTTGGGGGATGAGGATTCTTCCCTGACTGTCCATCTCACACTTGGAGGCATAAGCAAACAGCGGACGCATTTTCCGCTGCTTGACATAGGGCATGGAGTCGACCTTCTCGGAAAAAACGCCCCAACTCTCCGCGCTGTACGCCGAAAGGCATTTGTCCATCGACACCGTCACATAAAAAACTTCTCCAAGCTCATCGCGAAGCCGGGCAGGAATGAACAGACGTCCCTTTGCATCCAGAGAATGTTGGTATTCACCTGTCATTGACGGCTGCCCCCCTCCAGCGGCAAAGCGACAAACCTCCATCTCGCGGCATCCTAATGGGAAACCGCAACACTATCCACCACTTTGCCCCACATTGTACTTCATTATATTGGCCGGACCCAAAAAATGCAAGAGCTTTTTTCTAAAAAAACAATGATTTTTCAATGACTTTTTGGTATCGAATGTATATTTTCATGCTTTAAGGCACAAAATTTAGCGCCCATCGATTTCGATGGGCGCTAAAAAGACTACATATAGTGTTAAATAGTGTTTATGAGATAAATAAGTTGGAAGGAATCAGGCAAAATCTTCCTCGTTCATTGTTTCAATCTGCTGAGGCGCGGCCTGAATATTTCCGGTCACATTGCGAAACCGGGCGCGGGATTGACGTACCTCGTCCAGCGCGGCGGTGATGGCCTCCTCCGTACGGCGCAGGGCATCGTCCGCGTAGGCGTTGGCAACGCGGCGAAGCTCGCGGGATTTGGCGTCGGCGTTTGAAATCAGTTCATTGCTCCGGGTTCTGGAAGCCCGCACAATTTCCTGCTCGTCGACCATTGCCCGCACCTTTTCCTCCGCCAGACGGCGTATGGACTCCGCTTCACGCTTGGCGTTGCTGATAAATTCGTCGCGGGCGGATACCAGGCGCTTTGCCTCCGACAGCTCCACGGGGAGTCTTGCCTTGATTTCCTCCAGAATGCCTAGAACCTTATCCCGCTCGACAATGCATTTGTCGTTGCCAAGGGGAACACCCCAAGCCTCGGAAACCATTGTATAGAGCATTTCGATGAGTTCCATTGCTTCGTTATCCATTCATCTTCCTCCCCAACAACGCTTTTTTCTCAATATCTTTAATAATCTCGCAGGGGACCAGCTTAGACAGGTCACCGCCGTAATATGCCATTTCCCTGACCATTGACGAGCTGAGAAACGTATATTTTTCGCTGGATGTCAGAAACATGGTATCAAGCGACGGATTGATCGCCTTATTAATCTGCGCCATCTGGAATTCATTCTCAAAATCCGTATTTGCGCGCAGGCCCTTTACGATAACCGGATAGTTGAGCTTTTTCGCATATTCGGCCAACAGTCCGTCATATGACTCGACCGAAACGTTTGAAAAGCTCTTTATCACACGCTTGATTAGGTCGATCCGCTCCGGAATACTGAACATACCCTTGGATTTGCCGCTGTTGGCCATAACCAGAACGATAACGTCGTCAAATATCCTTGAAGTACGGCGAATAATGTTCAGATGGCCGAGGGTGATGGGGTCGAAGCTGCCCGGACATATGGCTGTTCTCATCTTCTTGCTCACTTCCCACAGACTGTAATCTTAATTTTTCCGTAATTCCGCTCCGAAAAAACACGATATGGTTCGGTAAGCGGAGATATTGCCGTTTCACGACAACTTTCGCACACAATTATACCACCATCGGTTAATATGTCAATGTTTTGAATTTTTTGCAGGGCGGCATTCACCAGTTTTGTATCATAAGGCGGATCAAGAAAAATCAGAT
Organism: Clostridiales bacterium UBA5446; assembly: GCA_002427465.1. Taxonomy (GTDB): domain Bacteria; phylum Bacillota; class Clostridia; order Oscillospirales; family Oscillospiraceae; genus Scatomorpha. Next base: position 31,999 of record DIRC01000010.1, read on the forward strand.
CAAACCTGCCGCACCGCTCCAAAAAGGACAGGGATTCCGTCTGCTCCACCCGGGCGGTAAACCCGCACCGTGCGAGGTTTTCCTTCACAAGCTTTACCGCAGCGGCGCTCCGGTCGATGAAAACAACCTCGGCAGCGCCGCGGCTGAGGGCCTCTATCCCCAGCTGTCCCGATCCCGCGAACAGATCCAGAACCCGTCTGCCCTCCACATCATTATGGATGATATTGAAAACCGACTCCTTGACCATGTCCGACGTTGGCCGGACGTCAGTCCCTTTCGGCTCCTTGAGTCTCCTGCCCTTTGCCGTACCTGTAATTACTCGCATAGCTGCTACTCCTTCTCGGGGTGGTAATGGGCGTATACCGCCCGCGCGGCGTTTTTGGGCACGATGGCGCAAAGTTCTTCATAGCCCGCCGCTTTTATAGCCTTTATCGTCTTAAAATGTTTCAGCAGCGCGTTTCGCCTTTTTTCGCCCACGCCGGGGATGTCGTCCAGCCCGGATCGGAGCCCGGAAATCCGCAGGCTGCGCTGGTATTCTATGGCAAACCGATGGGTCTCCTCCTGAATATTCCCGATCAGGGCAAAGACCGCCGGGTTTCCCGATATCCCCGTCTCATCCCCCTCGGGTGAAACTAGGGCGCGCGTGCGGTGCCGGTCATCCTTCACCATACCGAATACAGGCAGAAAAATGCCAATCTCCTTCAGAGCCTGTTTCACCGTCGCCGCATGATTCGCGCCGCCGTCTATGAGCAGGAGATCCGGACGCTGAGAAAACTTCTCCTCGTTCTTAAGATAGTTTTCAAACCGGCGCGTAACCGCTTCCCGCATAGAGGCGTAGTCGTCCTGGGCTATGATCCCCCGGATCCTGAATTTACGATAGTCCCGCTTAAGGGGCCGTCCCCGGACAAAAACGGTCATCGCCGCCACAATGCCTTCGTTGCCCATATTGGAGATATCGAAGGCCTCTATCCGTTCGGGCGGGGACGGAAGCTCCAGCATCCTCTGCAGCCACTCCAGAGTTTTCAGCGCCTTCTGGACGGCCGTTGCGGCCCGGGCGCTTTCCTCGCCGGCATTGGTCATGGCCGCTTCCACCAGACGCAGCCGGTCTCCCCTTTTGGGCGTCTCAATCGAGACCTTTTTCCCGGCTGCTTCGGACAGCATCCGCGACAGCGGCTCCGCGTCCTCAATGTCGCAGGAGAGCAGCACGGTTCCGGGCCATGCGCCCCGGCGTGCATAATACTGGCAAACAAGGCCGGAAACCGCTTCGGCGTCGTCCTCCAGAGGCTCGTCCATCAGCTCGAAATCCTTCCCGGCCAAATCCCCGTCCACGAAATGCAGGACGGCAAAGCAGGTTTTTGCCCCCCGGCTGAAACCCACGGCGTCCGTGTCCGAATAGACGGCCGAAATAACGCGCTGCCGGTTCGACAATCCCTCTATCGACCGTATCCTGTCCCGCAGGGCCGCGGCCAGTTCAAAGCGCATAGCCTCCGAAGCCTCCAGCATTTTCGCCCTTAACTCCTCCGTAAGCTTCCGCGTCTGTCCGCCCAGGATCATCTCCGCCTGTCTCACCGCAGCCCGGTATTCCTCCGGATCGGCCCGCTTCTGGCACCATCCGGCGCATGTCCCCATGTGGTAGTTCAGGCATGGCCGGCTCTTTCCTATATCCCGGGGAAATTTGCGCGAACAGGTTGGCAGCAGCAAAGCCTGGCAAAGGGTGTCGATGATCCCGCCGGTCATGCCGCGCCCGCCAAAGGGGCCGAAGTACCGCGCGCCGTCCTTGGCGGTGCTGTTGGTCATGGAAAACGTGGGATACTCACTTTTCACGTCCAGACGGATGAAAGGATAGCCCTTATCGTCCTTCAGAAGAATATTGTAACGCGGACGGTGCCTTTTGATAAGGGAGTTTTCCAGCACAAGCGCCTCAAATTCCGACGAGGCGACGATTACGTCAAAATCCGCCACCTTCGCAACCATCGCGGCCACCTTAGGCAGATGCCCGCCGCGAAAATAGCTGGTCACCCGGTTTTTCAGTGCCTTTGCCTTCCCCACGTACAGAATCTCACCCGCCGCGTCCTTCATAATATAGACGCCGGGCAAAAGGGGGAGTTTATTGGCTTTATCGCGCAGCGCTTCCATCACGCCTTTTCAGCCTTTTCCTTTCTGTCCCCATGGACACACCACAGCGTGATTGTCGTGATGACGACGACGCCCCCGACCAGGGCAAGCGTCCCCGGGGTTTCACCATCGAACAGGAAGACCCACAGCGGGTTAAGCAGAGGCTCCAGCGCCCCCAGCAGGGAGCAGGCCAAAGGCGGACAATGCTCAGCAGCCCTGGAAAGCAGTATGTACGGAATTCCCAGTTGGAATACGCCGAGGATAATAATATACATAACCGGCTGGAATGAAAATTCTGGCCCGGTGGCCACGATAAATGGGATTCCCGACGCAAAGGCCAGCAGGTGGGCGATCAGAATTCCCGTTGTCCGCTCCGGCCCCTGCCCCGAGCCCACGCCGATGTACATACAGGCCATCATAACCCCGGCCGCAAGGCCGAGCATGTTGCCAAGCAGATGTCCCGGCCCCAGCTGGTCGAAAAAAAAGAGCGAGATGCCGGCCATGGTCAAAACAACTGCGGCCACGTCCGCCCCGCTGAATTTTCGCCCCAAAAACACCGCAGAAAAAACCATGATGAATACCGGGGCGGTAAACTGCAAAACGATGGCGTTCGCCGCAGTCGTAAGCTTGTTGGCGGCTACGAAACAGGTAAAAGTCAGAAAAAGCGCAACTCCCGTGAAAATACTCTTTTTTGTGAGCATCACGGGCATTTTTGCGCTGAACATATAGATCCCCATAATCAGGGCGGCAATAAGGCTCCTGAATCCGGAGATGACAAAAGGATTCCATGGAATAAGCTTAATAAATATCCCGGCCATACTCCACAGTGTGGCGCAGATGAGCATCTGGAATATCGCGGTCGTTTCCTGTCTATTCGTTTTCATACGTTTCCTTCAGCCTATAAAAACGGGGGCGTGCAGCTACACGCCCCCGCCGATTCTTTGCGGATTATTCTGAGAAATCCGAGGCGATAAGCTCGGACAGCGTATTAATTGCCTCTTTCTCGTCAACTCCATCGGCGACGATGTTCACCGTGGTGCCCTTAACAATTCCCAGCGAGAGCACACCCAACAGGCTCTTCGCGTTAACCCGTCTGTCTTCCTTTTCAATCCAGACGCTGCTTTTGAACTCATTGGCTCTTTGAATGAAGAAAGTTGCGGGTCTCGCATGGAGCCCAACCTGGTTATTGATTACTGCCTCTTTGGATATCACTCAAGCCACTCCTTCCACACCCCTGCATGTTGTTTATACAGTATCAAATTCAAGGCAAAACGTCAACTGATTTTGCCCATTTTGTTTATTTGCACAGCTATGATGCCGGCATGATGTTGCGCCATGGTATAAATCGTCATCATTGCCAAATCGTTGTGAATTCGGCGTTCAGTTTGCTAAATTGAATAATCACGCTGTTTGAGGCCGAGGTTTGCGGGTTTTTCACGCTGGGATCATTTCAGCTCGACAACCGTAACGCCCGTTTCTCCCTCGCCATAACGCCCCAGCCTGAAGGATTTTACTGCCCTGCAGCTTTTCAGATTCTGCTGAACGGCCTGACGCAGCGCGCCGGTCCCCTTGCCGTGTATGATGGTCACGGTCTCTAGTTTACCCATAACCGCGGAATCTATATATCTCTCCATAACGGGGATCGCCTCCAGAGTCTCCATTCCCCGCAAATCCAGTTCCGCGGAAACCGGCTCGGCCCTCAGCGCGGCAGACGATGATGACGCGGAAGGCCTTTTTTTGCGCGTGGGCGCATTCTCAACGACACAGACCTCCTCCTGCCTGGCCACAATATGCATACTTCCGGCCCTTAGGTTCAAAAGGCCGTCCTTTCCAATGGAATCGACCAGCGCCAGCGCCCCCATTGAAAGGATCTCCACGGTGTCCCCCGGTACCGCCGGCCTCCCCGGCTTTTTGGGAGAAGCCGCGGCCGCCGGCCCTTCGGAAAATTTTTCCTCTGCCGCATTCAGCTGCCTGCGAAGCTCGGCCCTGGCCTCATTGGTGCGGACATGATCCTCCTGGGCGCTTATGCTCTCGCGCATACGGTCAATTTCCGCAAAAGCGGCTTCGGCGGTTTCCCGGGCCTCTGCGATAATTCGCTCTCCGTCCCGCCTGGCCTTTTCTCCCGCCTTCTCCAGCCGCAGTGACAACTCGATTTTGAGCTTTGCGGCCTCTTTCCTGCTTTCCTCCGCCTGCGCAAGCTTTTTAGAGGCCTCAATTCTGTCTCTCTCCAGGGACTGGCGAATCTGCTCCAGCTTTTCAATGGTTGCCTCAAAGCTTGCGCTCTCATCTTTTACGTAGGTTTTCGCCTCAGCGATAATTTGCGGTGACAGGCCCAGTCTCCCGGAAATTGCGAATGCGTTCGATTTTCCGGGTATCCCCACCAGAAGCCGGTAGGTTGGCCGAAGCGTGGTCACGTCAAACTCGCAGGATGCGTTCATTACTCCTTTTTTGGTTGTGGCATAGACCTTCAGCTCCGCGTAATGCGTAGTGGCGGCGATCACGGCTCCTCTGGCGCGGGCATATTCAATGATGGCAATGGCCAGCGCCGCGCCTTCAGTGGGGTCGGTGCCCGCGCCCAGCTCGTCGAAAAGGATCAGTGTGTTTTCGTCGCACCCGTTAAGTATCCTGACAATGTTGGTCATATGCGAGGAAAAGGTGGATAGGCTCTGTTCGATGCTCTGCTCGTCCCCGATATCCGCCATAATCTGCCGGAATACGGGAACGGCGCTGCCGTCGCCAGCCGGGATATGCAGCCCGCAGGCGGCCATGGCGCACAAAAGGCCGATCGTCTTGAGGGTGACCGTCTTTCCGCCCGTATTCGGTCCGGTAATAACAAGGGTATCGTAATCCCTGGCCAATTCCAGCTCTATCGGAACCACGGTTTCCCTGCTGAGCAGCGGATGCCTGGCGCGGCGAAGGCGGATTTCCCTTTCAGTCAGCAGTGGGGCCATGCCATCCATCTTGTAGCTGAGCTTTGCCTTGGCAAAAATCAGATCCAGCGTCACAAGAATCTCGAAATCCCGGCTGATATCTTCGCCATACTCCGCACATTCGGCGGATAGCGCCATCAGGATGCGCTCGATCTCGGTCTTTTCCCTGGCATGAAGCTGGCGCAGCTCATTATTGGCCTTTACTGCCGCCATCGGCTCGATAAATACCGTGGCTCCCGAAGCGGACACGTCGTGGATCAGTCCGGGCACAATGTTTTTGCACTCGGCCTTAACCGGTACCACATACCGCTCCGAGCGCATGGTGATGATGGGGTCCTGAAGGGCTTTGGCGTAGGA